>DAIMFV010000319.1:0-2600 GCA_036724365.1 Acidimicrobiales bacterium
CCCCGCCTGTCCGACGGCACGGCCCGCTGCTGGGGCCGCAACGTCGAGGGTCAGCTCGGCAACGGCACCACCACCACGGCGTTCGCCCCGGTTCCGGTGAGCGGGCTCACCGGCGTGGTCTCGATCCAGGCCGGCGCCTTCCACACCTGTGCGCTGATCGATGACGATTCGGTGCGCTGCTGGGGGGCCAACAACCGCGGCCAGCTCGGCAACGGCACCACCACGAACGCCTCCACGCCCACCACCGTCACCGGGCTCACCGGCGTGGCCGAGGTCGATGGCGGCGGCAACCACACCTGCGCCCGGCGCGCCGCCGGCACCGTGGCGTGCTGGGGTCGCAACACCGAAGGCGAGCTGGGCAACGGCGGCACCACCGACGCCACCACGCCCGTGAACGCCACCGGCATCACCGCCGCCACCGACGTGACCGCCGGAGACTTCCACACCTGTGCGGTTGAGGGCGGCTCGGTGCGGTGCTGGGGCTACGGCGGCAACGGTCGGCTGGGCAACGGTTCCGCCGCCACCGCCACCACCCCCGTCACGGTGGCCGGGCTCACCGACGTGCAGACGGTGGAGGGCGGTGCCGCCTCCACCTGCGCCGTGCTCACCGACGCCACCTCCCGGTGCTGGGGCTACAACGGCTACGGCGGACTGGGCGACACCACCCGCACCGAGCGCGTCGCCCCGGTGTCGGTGGCCGGTCAACCGCTGGTGGTGAAGGAGGTGGAGGAGATCGAATCGGGCGGTATCCACACCTGTCTGCTCACCACCGACGCCACCGTGTCGTGCCTGGGCCAGGGCGTGGTGAACGGCGAGCTCGGCAACGGCACCTTCACCAACTCCCGCCTGCCGGTGACCGTGCCGAGCCTCACCGGTGTCCAGACGATCGCCGTCGGGGCCCACCACACCTGCGCCGTGCTCGCCGACACCACCGTGCGGTGCTGGGGCCGCAACGCCGACGGTCAGCTCGGCAACGGCACCAGCAGCACCAGCAACGTCCCCGTGGCCGTGACCGGCCTGACCGGGGTGGTCGACCTGGAAGCCGGCACCAGCCACACCTGCGCCCTGCTCACCGACACCACCGTGCGGTGCTGGGGTGCCAACGCCGACGGCCAGCTCGGCAACGGCACCACCACGCCCAGCAACGTCCCCGTGACCGTGACCGGCCTGACCGGGGTCGGGGTCCTGGGGGCGGGGCTCGCCCACACCTGTGCCACCCTCACCGCCGACGGCTCGGTCCGGTGCTGGGGCCGCAACGCCGACGGCCAGCTGGGCAACGGCACCACCAACCCCGCCACCGTGCCGGCGACGGTGACCGGGCTCACCGGGGCCACCGACGTCACCGCCGGCACCAACCACTCCTGTGCCGTGCTCACCGACGGCAGCGGCCGCTGCTGGGGGTCCAACGCCCTCGGGCAGCTCGGCACCGGGAGCGGATCCTCGCTGGTGCCCGCGCCGGTCAGCGGTCTCACCAACGCCGGGCAGATCACCGCCGGCCACAGCTACACCTGCGCCACCCTCGGAGATGCCGGTGGTCGGTGCTGGGGGACCAACCTCTTCGGTCAGCTCGGGCGGGGCCACGGGATCGACGTGCGCACCCAGGCGTACCCGGTTCCCGGGCCCGTGGCGGGCCAGACCGCCATCGCCCACCTCGACGCCGGAACGGCTCCGGCCACCAACAACGGCCAGCACACCTGTGCCCGGCTCACCGACGGCACCGCCACCTGCTGGGGCGCGGCCGGATCGGGCCAGCTGGGCGACGGCGGCGACTGGACCGATCGACTCACCACGAACCGCAAGGTGGTCCGTGAGGGCTGACCACCCCGCGGTGCGATCGGCCGTGAACCGATCGAGGCCCCGGCGCGGCTAGAGGCCGATGCGCTCGCAGGTCTCGGCCCAGAGCCGGGCGTACTCCTGGGCGGCCAGGCTCCGCGGCGCGGCCAGCACCACCGGCACCTGCTCCTCGCCCATCCGGGCCACGGCCGAGCTCTCGGGCACCGCGGCGCCCAGGAACCCGCCCTCGGCGAGCACCTTGGCCTCGATCCGGCGGTGCATGGGCTTGCGACGGTCGATCATGGAGAGGAACGGTGCCACCAGCTCGGGCCCGGCCGAGCCGGTCTCGGCCACGAAGGTCCGGAACCGCTCCAGCGCCCGGTAGGGCAGCGGCTCGGGCCCCCCCGGCACCAGCAGCACGTCGGCCACCGTGGCCACCGCCTCCACCACCTGGCTGATGCCGGGCGGGCAGTCGAGCACCAGCACGTCGACGTCGGACCGCGCGCCCTGCACCAGACGGCGGATGAGCTTGTGGGGCTTGGCGCTGAGCGACAGCACCCGCTCCACCTCGCGCACCGAGGTGTCGGCGGGCACCACCTCCAGGTTGGGAATGCCCGAGGTGCGGGCCACGTGCACCAGCCCGGCACGGCCACCACCGAGCAACTTGGTGGCGCCGCCGCGCAGCTTGGGCCGGAGGTCGAGGCAGTAGGTGGCCGCGCCCTGCGGATCGAGATCCCACAGGAGCGTGCGGCGGCCCTGGCCCGCAGCCAGGGCCGCCAGGTTCACGGCGGTGGAGGTCTTGCCTACCCCGCCCTTGAGGCCGGTGA
>DAIMFV010000319.1:2689-3964 GCA_036724365.1 Acidimicrobiales bacterium
CACGCGCATGCGGTCGGTCAACCGCCGTTGTAGTCGGTGAGCGTCTCGTTCACGGCCGCCTCGGCCGTGTCGAGCGCCGCGGCGGCGTCGGTCCCGCTGAACAGCACGCCCTCCAGTGCACCCTGGATGGCCTCGGTGTAGGTGGGGAACGGTCCGATCAGCGGGCCCGACTGGTCGGGATCGGCGGCCCGGAGCTGGTCCACGGCGTTCAGGAGCAACACGCCGGCCACGTCGGTCTCCCAGAACGTGGTGACCGAGTCCTCCTCCAGCACCGACTTCACCACCGGCAGGTAGCCGCCGCTGGTGTGCCACTCCATGGCGTTCTCGGGCTGCAGCATGAACTGGAGGAACTTCCACGACGCCGCCTGCTGGGCCGGCGTGCCGGTGTTGAGGATGTAGAAGGCGCCGCCGCTGGCGAACACCTTGCCGGGCGACTCGATGCCCGGGAAGGGGGCACCACCGGGCACCAGGGCGGCGTTGTCGATGGCCGAGATGTCGAAGTCGATGCCGGCCTCGGCCGCGGTGATCTCACCGCCCAGGGCGTCGCGGATGGTGGTGGAGGCCGTGGAGGTCTCGATGAGCATGGAGCTCTGCTCGCTCACCAGCGCCAGGTAGTGGTCGATGCTGCCCTCGGTGGCCGCGAACGGGTTGAGGAGGCCATCGGTGTTCATGGTGTTCAGGAACTCGAGGAGGTCGACCGCCTCGGGCGTGTTGAACGACGCCTCGGTGGCGGGCGCCTCACGCCCGTTGCCGTTGTTCACGATGTCCTGGTTGATCCCGGCCAGCCAGGTCTCGAAGAACCACCGGTTCACCTTGAACGAGAGCGGCTTCTCGGAGACCCCGGCGTCCTTGAGCTTCTGGGCGACCTCGCGGACCTCGGCCATGGTCTCGGGCGGGTCGTTGGGATCGAGGCCGGCCTTCTGGAAGTGCACCTTGTTGAAGTACAGCATCGGGGTGGACACGTTCATGTAGCCGGGCCACAGCACGCCGTCGACGGAGAACTCGGCCCGCGCCGCGGGGAGGAGCTGGGAGGTGTCGTAGCCGTCGGCTTCCATGCACGCCTCGGCCGGCAGCACCTGGCCCTTGTCGACCATCTCGCCGAGGGCGGTGTCCTCCAGGTAGATCACCTGGGGCAGCTGGTTGGGCTTGGACGAGGCGGCCTGGTACTTGCGGAGGACCTCCTCGTAGGCGTTGCCCTGGTTGTTGGCCGTGACGACCACCTTGTCCTGGCTCGCGTTGAACTTGGTGGCCATGGCCTCCATGGTCTGCTGGGTG
>DAIMFV010000320.1:0-3957 GCA_036724365.1 Acidimicrobiales bacterium
CGCTGGGACGACCCGGACCTCGACCTGCCGTGGCCGGTCACCCCTACCGTGTTCTCCGCGCGGTCCCGGTCGTTCGGACCGCTGGCCGAGTTGCGGCGACTCACCGAGCAGGTCCTACCGGCCCACTGACCCGGTCAGTGGCGCGGGTGGGTGACGAGCTGGCGCGCCACGCGCGTCACGCGCTTCACCAGCCTGCGGGCCCGGGCCCACAGGGTGCGTGCCTGGGCCGTCGGTCGCCGTGACGCCGCCACCAGCGCGTTGCGCTGCCCCGCCGCCCAGTCTGTCCACAGGGCGTCGAGCACCTGGCCCCGCACGTCATCCGGGCCGCCCGGCCTCGCCAGTCGGGCGGTCCACGCCTCGAGGATCTCGAGCCTCCGAGGGGTGCTCCAGCCCGGATGGCTGCCGCGCCGGAAGGTGAGCACGGTGGGCACGGGGCTCGCCGCCACGCGCACCCACGGCTCGGCGAGGAACTGCTCCCACATGTGCCGGTCGGTCGAACGACCCGGCGGTGTGGTCCGCCAACCCCAGGGCAGGCGACGGTAGGCCTCGAGCGTGTGGCCCGCGAACGACAACGGGACCAGCCCAGGGCCGAGACGGTCGGGACGCCTCCCGGCCGGCGTGCGGAGGTCGGCGACGTGGGTCAGCTCGATCTGGTCGTCCTCTCCGACCCGGAACCGCAGGGTGTGGGCGAAGTCGGCGCTCGCGAGGGCGCGGCCGAGTTGCTCGACGTGGTCGGGGAGCCACAGATCTCGGTCGCAGAGGTAGGCGACGATGCGTCCACGGGCGTGGTCGGTGAGCACCCGGTGGCGGTTCGGTTCTCCCCTGGACTCGTGCTTGTCGAACTCGAAGAGCTTGACCCGGTGGTCCCGTGCGGTGAGGGCGGTCACGTGATCCCGGGTCTCCCCGGTGATCCCGTCGCCGATGACGAACTCCTCGAGGTTGCTCACCGTCTGCTGCAGGACGCTGCCGATCGAGTGGGCCAGCAGCGGCCCCCGATCACCGGTGGTGGGCACGATCACCGTGGCCGCCAGCGCCGGTTCCGGGGCCCGGTGGGCGGTTCCGTGCCGGCTGGTTCCCTCGGCCGTGTTCGAGGCCGTGTTCGCGGTGGTGTTCACGACGTCTCCGCACCGAGTCCGGCCAGGGTGCGCAGGTCGGCGATCGCCCGGACGACGGTCAGTCCCTCGCGCCCGGTGCTCCTGGGTGGGCTGCCTCCGCTCGTGAACGCGAGCCAGGCCGCCAGTTCCCGCCGGAGCGGCGGCGAGGGGGCGAAGGGGATCGTGCGCACGCGGGGGGGGAGGTCGGCACCCTCGGCCACCACCACGTCGGGGGTGTCGTCGCCCGCCAGGGTGGCGGTGGCCAGGCTGCCGTGGACCCGGACCTCCCTGCGCCGTTGGGCGACCCTGGTGGAAGCCTCGACGGCCAGCCACGGCTCGTCCGCTCCTCCGAGGTGGGCCCACAGGCTCACCGCTCGTCCGTCGATCACCTCGGCCAGCGCGGCACGGGGCGTGGGGAGCATCCCGAGGATCTCGATGCCGATGGTGAGGTCGTGGGGCACGAGGGTCCAGGTGGTGTCGACGTCGGTGCGGGGGCTCGTCCAGTTCGTGCGCGTCGTCCGGACGCCGTGCACGGTGCCGAGCGCTCCGGAACGGGCGAGCTCCCCCAGGAGCTCGACGCCGGGGTGGTATCGCCAGACGTGCATGACGTGCAGTCGATCCCCGAGGCTTTCCACGAGGACCTCGGCCTCGCCGACGTCGACGGTGAGGGGCTTCTCGCAGAACACGGGGACGTCGAGCGCCGCCACCTCGGCGAGCACGGCCGCGTGGGTGCTGGCCGGGGTGGCGACCACCACGCCGTCGACCCGGGCATCACCTGCGCCGTCGACACCGGGTCCGCCCCGGTCGGCCAGGTCGGCCAGGTCGGCGAGGTCGGCCAGGCTGCGGTGCCACGTCAGCCCGAGGCTCCGCGCCCACGACCCGGCGTCGGGCGACGGGTCCACCACCGTCACCGTGGCCGAGAGCGCCAGCAGGTCGCGGGCGATCAGGCGGCCCCAACGACCGCATCCCGCCAGGACGATCCTCGGCGGCGAGCCCTCCCTGCCCATCGCGGCCACGCTACCGGCCGCCACCACCCCACGAGCGCGGCCAGGAGCCGGCCGCACCGGTGGTCCCCGCCGCGAGGCGAAGGTTCCCTACAGCGACCGGAACCAGTCGACGGTCTGGCGGAGACCAGCCTCGAAGTCGACCGGCTCCAGGTTCGGTACCAGGGCCCGCAACGCCGTTTGGTCGGCTTGGGAGTCGCGCACGTCGCCCGCCCGAGGATCGAGGTGGGCCCGCTCCAGTGGGTGTTCCAGGATCTTCTCCAAGAGCTCGATGAGCTCCAGCAGCGAGTAGCGCGTACCGAAGGCCCGGTTGACCGGTGGGAGCGAAGCGACCCCCCGGACCCCGACCTCGGTGATGACCTCGGCCACGCTGCCCACGTAGGTGAAGTCGCGCGTCTGGCCTCCGTCGCCGTGGATGGGCAGCGGCCGACCGGCCAGGGCCGCATCCACGAACGCCGGCACCACCGCGGCGTAGGCGTGGCCGGCCCGCTGGAGCGGTCCGAACACGTTGAAGAACCGGAAGGCGACCGCCTCCAACCCGAAGACCCGCTGGTAGGACAGGGTGTAGCTCTCGGCCGCCAGCTTGCTGGCCGCGTAGGGGCTCACCGGCATGGGCGTGAGCGTCTCCACCTTGGGCATGGCCGGGTTGGCGCCGTAGACCGACGACGAGGACGCCACCACCACCTTGGCCACACCGGCAGACCGCATGGCCTCCAGCACCCGGATGGTGCCGGTGGCGTTGTTGTCGTGGCTGGCGAGCGGATCGTCGATCGACTTCGGCACCGACGGGCGCGCGGCCAGGTGCACCACGGCGGCGGCCCCGGCCAGCACCTCGGTGAGGTGGGCCTGGTCCAAGATGTCGCCCTCCACCAACTGGACGCCGGGGATGGCGGCCACGTTCTCGGCGAACCCGGTGGACAGGTTGTCGAACGCCACCACCTCGGTGGCCGCCCCGGTGTCGACCAGGTGGCGGCACAGGTTGGCGCCGATGAACCCGGCCCCGCCAGTGACCACCACCTTGTCCAGCTGTGCCACGTCGGTCCTCCCTGGCCCGCTGAACCACTCACCGGAACCGGTCGATCGTACCCGCCGTCCGCCCGGGGCCGGGTACCCGCCCGCTACCCCCCGTTGCCAGCCCGGCCGACGCGTTCGGCGTTCCCCGGGCGCCCGGTCAGCGGGTGAGGCGGGCGGCGGTGGGGGGTGCGAGCGTTGCGCCCTCGCTGGTGGCGGCCTGGTCGGGGTCCTGCACCGGGTCGCCCGGCGTCAGGCGCAGGGGGACCACGCCGGCCCACACCGCCACGTCCAGGTCGTCGGGGGCGTCCCCCACGCCGTGGCCGCGCACCTTCACCGACCCCTCCACGATCGGGAGGCGAAGCACCAGCGTGGCCCGCAGCTCGCTGGGGTCGCTGGGGCGGGCCTCGGCGCTCCGGCCGGGCACCGACTGGTCCACGATGGCGTCGAAGGCCGCCAGCTTCTCGGCGTCGTCGGTCACCTTGGTGGCCGTGCCGTAGAGGACCACGCAGCGGTAGTTCATGGAGTGGTGGAACGCCGAGCGGGCCAGCACCAGCCCGTCGAGCAGGGTGACGGTGGCGCAGATCGACACGTCGGTGCCCGCCCGCAACAGGGCGTTGCCCACCGCCCCGTGCAGGTAGAGCCGGTCGTGGATGCGCCCGTAGGTCATGGGCAGCACCACCGGGCCGCGCTCGGTGCTGATGCCCACGTGGGCCACCAGGGCCTCGTCGAGGATCGAGTACGCCAGCGCCCGGTCGAAGCTGCCCCGGTTCGCGGCCCGCCGCAGCTTGGTGCGCTCGGTCTCCAACAGGTCCCCGGTGGCCGTCATGGCCGCCATGGTGACCGAC
>DAIMFV010000321.1:0-2071 GCA_036724365.1 Acidimicrobiales bacterium
CCAACCTGTCCACGCGGCCGCCGGAGAAGTCGGTGGGCACCGACGAGGGCTGGAACGCCGCCATCGATGCCCTGCGGGCCGCACTGGAGGCCGAGGGTCTGGAGTACGAGGTCGATGAGGGCGGTGGAGCGTTCTACGGCCCCAAGATCGACGTGAAGGTGAAGGACGCCATCGGCCGCAGCTGGCAGCTCTCCACCATCCAGTACGACTTCAACATGAACGAGCGGTTCGACCTCACCTACGTGGCCGAGGACGGCAAGCACCACCGGCCGATCATGTTGCACCGGGCGTTGTTCGGGTCCATCGAACGGTTCTTCGGCGTGCTGCTGGAGCACTATGCGGGTGCGTTCCCCACCTGGCTGGCCCCGGTCCAGGTCCGGGTCCTGCCCGTGCGCGACGACCACCAGTCCTACGCCGAGGAGGTGGTGGGGGAGCTCGCAGCTCTGGGCATCCGCGCCGACGGCGTGGACGCCGCCGAGAAGCTGGGCAACCGCATCCGCAAGGCCAAGGGCGAGAAGATCCCCTACGTGCTGGTGGTGGGAGACGACGACGTCTCGGCGCGGACCGTGGGTGTCAACCCGCGCGGCGGTGAGGTCGATCGCGGGGTCGACCTCGACACCTTCGCCCAGCGGATCCTCGACGAGGTCGACGACCAGATCCACCTGGCCCGGTGACCGGCGCCGACGGCCTCGACACCGCGGCAGCGGCAGGGGGCGGGCCCTCGCCGGCCCTCGCCCGGCTGTGGGCCGGCTGGCGCACCACCTACATCACCCGGGTCACCGACGACGACGCCGAGGTCCGCCCCGACGCCGACGGTCGGTCGCTCTTCGAACGGATCCTCGCCAGCGACCTGCCCGACCAGGAGTCGGGCGTGCTCCGACGCGGCGAGCGCTGCTTCGCGGTGCTCAACGCCTTCCCGTACGGGTCGGGCCACCTCATGGTGTTGCCCAACCGGGCCGTGCCCGACCTGGGCGACCTCGACGCCGGCGAGGCCACCGAACTGTGGGCCCTGGTGCACGAGGCGGTGGCCGCCATCCGGGCCGCGTACCGACCCGACGGCGTGAACGTCGGCCTGAACCTCGGCACCGGTGCCGGTGCCGGCGTGCCCGACCACCTGCACGTGCACTGCCTGCCGCGCTGGTCCGGCGACACCAACTTCATGACCCCCGTGGCCGAGACGCGGGTGCTGCCCGAGCCGCTGGCGGTCTCGTGGTCCAAGCTCAGCGAGGCCTGGCCCCGCTGAGCCCTGGCCAGGTCCGGGCAGGCGACCCACCTTGGCCCGCCGGGTCGGGCGTCGCTACCGTCATCGGCGATGGCCGACGGCACTTCCGACGACGACGACGGCCTGGTCGGTGACGATCAGGTCCGTGACGAACTGCCCGAGGACCTGAACGTCTCGGAGTTCGTGGGCCCGTACATCTTCCCCAACAACAACCGGCGGCGGGTCCCGGGCTACCTCTACATCGCCATCGGCGCCGGCCTGGTGGCGGCGTACCTGATGGCCGGCGACGACGCCGTGCTCGTGAACGTCGGGTACCTGTGGGGCGGCGTCGCCCTGGTGGCCATCGGGCTCTACCACCTGCTGGCCGGCTGGAACCTCGACGTGGACGAGCGTGACGCGCTGGTGGCCGCCACCGAGCGGGTGGGCTTCCCGGTGGGACACGCCTCGGCCCAGCTCGGGTGGCGGGGCCTGGCCAGCCGACCCACGTGGCGGATCCTGCTGTACTCGGCCGAGGACCCTCCCTCGAAGCGGGGATTGGTGCTGGTCGACGGGGTCGACGGTGAGATCGTCGACTGGTTCGCCGAGGACAACCCCGAGGACTGGTCCGACCTCGACGGCGACCTGACCCAGGTCTGAGCGGGCGGGTCCCGGCGAAAAGCCTGTCCACGGGCGGGTCGGGGTACTAGACCTGAACACGAGCTTGCCCGAAGTGCTAACTTCTGCAAGCACGTTCGTCCCCCTCGGAGGAGACACCATGTTCGACGGCCACTTCCGCGCCGACGCCGAACGCACGCTGAAGCCGGTGGGCCAGCAGCTGCGCCGCACCGGGATCACCGCCGACCACCTCAC
>DAIMFV010000321.1:2081-2949 GCA_036724365.1 Acidimicrobiales bacterium
CCTCGGCGCGGCCGTGGCCATCGGCATGGGCGCGCTGCGGCTGGGCCTGCTCCTGCTGGTCCTCACCGCCCTGCCCGACGTGCTCGACGGCGCGGTGGCCAAGGCCTCGGGCACGGCGTCGCCCCGAGGGGCGTTCTTCGACTCCGTCGCCGACCGGTTCACCGACGCCCTGTTGTTCATGGGCGTCGCCTGGCACCTGGCCACCACCCACCCCGGTCGCATCGCCATCCTCCCCATGGCCGTCATGGCCCTGTCCATGCTGATCTCCTACGAGCGGGCCAAGGCCGAGGCGCTGGGCTACGACGCCAAGGGCGGGCTCATGGAGCGGGCCGAGCGCATCATCGTGCTCGCCATCGGGCTCCTGTTCAGCCAGTTCCTGATCCCCGTCCTGTGGGTCATGCTCGCCGGTACCGCCCTCACGGCGGCCACCCGGTTCGCCAAGGTCTGGGGTCAGGCCACCGCGTCGGTGCCCCGGCTGGCCGACCGGTCGCAGGAGCGCCAGCGGGCTCGGGCGCGCAACCGCCAGGACCGGCGGGCCGCCCGTTCCCCCACGCGCCGGGTGCGCCGCCGCCCCCAGCTGCGCCCGCCGCGCTGACCCTCGTTGGCGATCCACCCGGCCTACGCCGCGTACCGCACCGGTAGCGCGGTCGCCCGCGCCCTTCCGCAGCGATCGGTCCGGCCGTTCTCCTCGGCGGTCGGCCGCCTCGCCGCCGCCACCATGCGCGACCGGCGCCGCATGGTGGCGCGCCACCAGCGGCGGGTGCGCCCCGACCTCACCCATCGCGGGCCCGACGAGGGGGGGGGGGGCACCCTCGCCCCCCCCCCCCCCCACCCGGGGGGGGGCGTTCCCCCCCCCGGCCCCCCCCCC
>DAIMFV010000321.1:2959-3952 GCA_036724365.1 Acidimicrobiales bacterium
CGGTGCGGGCCACCTTCGCCCACTACGCCCACTACTGGGTGGAGTCGTTCCGCCTCCCGGGCACCCCGCCCGAGGTCCTCGACCGTGGCTTGCGAGCCGACGGACTCGAACACATCACCGCCGCCCTGGACGGCGGGCGCGGGTGCATCCTCGCCATGCCCCACCTCGGGGCGTGGGAGTGGTCGGCCTTCTGGCTCACCTCGTTCCACCACTACCCGGTCACCGCCGTGGTGGAAGCGGTGGAACCCCCCGAGCTCGCCGCCTGGTTCACCGGGCTTCGCAGCCGCCTCGGCATGGAGGTCTTGCCCCTCGACGCGCACGCCGGCACCGCCTCGGCGCGCGCCCTCAAGAGGAACCGTGTGCTCTCGTTGCTCAGCGACCGCGACGTGGCCGGGGGAGGCGTCGAGGTCGAGTTCTTCGGTGAACGCACCACCTTGCCCGCCGGTCCCGCCACCCTCGCCCTTCGGTCGGGAGCGCCGATCGTTCCGGCCACCACCTACTTCGAACCAGACGGTGGCCACTACGGGTTGGCCCGACCCCCGCTCGACACGTCGCGGCACGCCAAGTTGCGAGAAGACGTCGCCCGCATCACCCAGGACCTGGCCCACGAGTTCGAAGCCATGATCCGCCGGGCCCCCGAGCAGTGGCACCTCCTCCAGCCGAACTGGCCCAGCGACCACGAGGTGGTCTGACCCGTGCGCGTCGGTCTGGTCTGCCCGTACAGCGTGAGCATCCCCGGTGGGGTCCAGGAGCAGGTGCTCGGCCTCGCCCGCGCCCTGCGGGCCCAGGGGCACGTGGCGCGGGTGCTCGCCCCCTCCGACGGGCCGCCGCCCGACGGGTGGGTCACCCCGCTCGGCAACTCCATCCCCACCGCGGCCAACGGCTCGGTGGCGCCCATCGCCCCCGACCCGTCGGCCCAGCTGCGCCTCATCCGGGCCGTGCGAGACGAGGGGTTCGACGTGTTGCACCTCCACGAACCGATGGTGCCGGGGC
>DAIMFV010000322.1:0-3942 GCA_036724365.1 Acidimicrobiales bacterium
AGACCCTGCTCGCCGGCGACGGCGCCATCCGCTACGCCGAGCACTTCTCGGACCGTCCCGACGTGGAGATCGCCGGTGGCGACCACGCCTACCCGTCGGCCCGGTCGCTCGTGCAGCTCGCCCACGCCCGAGCCCTGCGGGAGGACTGGGTGCGCCCTCAGGAGATCGAGCTGCTCTATCTGCGCAAGCCCGATGCCGAGATCAACTGGTCCATGCGGGAGGGGGCGTGACCGTGCCCGCCGTGGAGGTGCCGGGGGCCTCGGCGCCGGGCGGGGTGGCCGGGCGGGTCGACGGCCGCCCCGGCTCGTTCACGGTGACCGTGTCGCCCATGCGTCGGCGCCACCTCCGGGCCGTGCTCGACATCGAGCAGCAGGTGTACCCACGGCCGTGGTCGGCCCGCCTGTTCGAGGACGAGCTGGACCGCTCCGGCCGGGTGTACCTGGTGGCCCGGGTGGGCCCCACCGTGGTGGGCTACGCCGGCCTGCTGATGATCGCCGACGACGGCCACGTGGCCACCGTGGCCGTGCACCCCGACTGGCAGGGTCAGGGCGTGGCCACCCGCCTGCTGGCCGAACTGGTGCAGGGCGCCCTGGGGTTGGGCGCCAACCAGCTCACCCTGGAGGTGCGGGTCTCCAACCTGGCGGCCCAGGCGATCTACCGGCGGTTCGGGTTCGCCCCGGCCGGCGCCCGCAAGGCCTACTACGCCGACAACCGTGAGGACGCTCTGGTGATGTGGGCCCACGAGGTCTCGGGCCCGGCCTACGGCCGCCGGCTGTCGGACCTGCTGGCCTCGTTCCAGCCCCCCACCGTGCGGCAGGGGTTTCCCGAGCCGCCGCCGGTACCGTCGAACCATCCCTCCGTGTGATCCCCACACCCCCTGACCAGCCCGGACCCGGAACCACCATGACCCAGCCCCTCTCGCCCGACACCACGATCCTGGGGATCGAGACGTCCTGCGACGAGACCGCGGCGTCGGTGGTGGTCGGCGGGCACCTGGTGCGCTCGTCGGTGGTGTCCAGCCAGGTCGACATCCACGCCCGCTTCGGTGGCGTGGTTCCCGAGATCGCCAGCCGGGCCCACGTCGACCTGCTCACCCCGGTGATCGCCGAAGCCCTCGTGGAGGCGGGGGTCGACGGCCCCGACCTCGACGCCGTGGCCGCCACCGTGGGCCCCGGCCTGGTGGGCTCGCTGCTGGGCGGCGTGAGCCCCGCCAAGGCCCTGGCGCTGGTGTGGGACGTGCCCTTCGTGGCCGTGAACCACCTGGAGGCCCACCTGTACGCCGCCCTGGTCGAGGACCCCAGCCTGGAGCTCCCCGTGGTGGTGCTGCTCGTGTCCGGGGGCCACACCATGCTCGTGGCCATGGAGGGCCACGGTCGCTACCGGCTGCTGGGCGCCACCCTCGACGACGCCGCCGGCGAGGCCTTCGACAAGGTGGCCCGCTACCTGGGGCTGGGCTACCCGGGGGGCCCAGCCATCGACCGCATCGCCATGGAGGGCGATCCGCACGCCATCACCTTCCCCCGGGCCATGTACGGCGACGGGCTCGACTTCTCCTTCTCCGGGCTCAAGACCTCGGTCATCAACCACGTCCGCAAGCACCCCGACGTGGCCACGGCCGACGTGGCCGCCAGCTTCCAGGAGGCCGTGGTCGACGTGCTGGTGGCCAAGGCCCGCCGGGCCGCTCACCAGATCGGGGCCAAGGGGCTGGTGCTGGGCGGTGGCGTGGCCGCCAACTCCCTGTTGCGAGAGCGGTTCCTGTCGGCGTGCGTGGAAGACGGCATCCACGGGTTCCTGCCCAGCCGGGCCATGTGCACCGACAACGCCGCCATGGTGGCGGCTGCCGCCTGGTGGCGGTTGGCGTCCGACGGCCCCAGCAGCCTCGACCACGGCGCCGACCCCAACCTCCGCCTCCCCCTGCTGGCGTAGGCCGTCGCCGGGGGTCAGGTTCGGGGTAGCACGTAGGTGCCCTGGGCCACCGCCGTGGGGCGCTGTTCGGCATCGTCCATCCACACCTGGATCGAGCCCACCACCGAGCGTCGGGTGGCGGTGTCGATGCGGGCCCGGGCCCAGATCCGCTCGCCCTGGGCGGGCCGCAGGAACCGGATCGACAGCTCGGACGTGAGGGCCATGGGCTCCACCCGCCCGATGGCCACGAACGTGGCGTACCAGAGGGCGGCGTCGGCCAGCGCGAACTGGGTGGGACCCGACACGTACCCGCCCGGTCGGATCGACAGCGCCGCCACCGTCGTGGAGGCCACCGCGAAGTCTGCGCCCAACTCGGCGCACGTGGCGCCGGCCCCGGGGAAGTGCTGGGCCAACATGGCGTTCACCCCGGCTGGGGTCAGCTCCACGGGACGGTCCCCGTGGGCGGCGGTCCGGTGGGTGCGGGTGCGGGTGCGGTCGCCACGGGTCGAACCCTAAGTCCCGTCGGGTGGAGCGGTGGTCAGCTCCACGTCGAGGCCGGCGAGCGTGTTGCTGAGCCCCCGGGCACCGGGAGCGACGAAGGCGGCCACCACGTGCGCCGCCAGCAGCGCCAGCAACAGCCACCCCGAGCCGGGGACCCCCCCGGCCGCCAGCACCGCGAGGGCCCCCACCCCGGTGGCGAGCTTCACCACGCGCCCGGGCACCGTCCAACCGGGTCGGCGGGCCCGGGTGCGCACCTGCACCGTGAGCTCGCCGACCGTCCGGCCGAAGCCCAGCACCAGGACCGCCTGCAGGGCGAAGGGCACGCCCCACTGGATCATCGACTGGGTGCGGAGGTCGATGTCGTCGACCGCCACCTGTCGGCCCGCCAGCAGCCACCCGCGCCAGGCCACCACGGTGAGCGAGCCCAGCACGCCGATCACCAGGAGGTCGCTCACCAACGCCACCAGGCGCCGGCCGGCGGTGAGTCGGGGCGCAACGGTGGGGCGGGGCTCGGGTGTGCGCCCGACCACCAGGGCGGCCAGGATCGATCCGACGACGGCCCCGGTGGGGTTGGCGATCAGGTCACCCACGTCGAAGTACCGGTAGGCGCACGGGTACAGGCCCCAGATGCCGGTGTACTGGGTGAGCTCGATCAGCAGCGACACCGCCAGGCCGACCGATCCCGCCACCAGGACGCCGCGGCGGGCCCGTACCCGCAGGAGCACGCCGAGGGGTACGAACAGGACCACGTTCAGCACGATCTGCAACACCATCGGGTTGCGGGCCAGGTCGAGCAGCGTGTCGTGGGGGTAGGCGCGGATCCCGTCGACCAGCGTGCTCACCCGGGTGATGGGTTCCCGGCAGGTGAAGTCCCGGCTGTCCGGGAGCGGCAGCAGGGTGTAGGTCCACAGGGCCAGGCCGTACACGGTGGTGGTCAGCAGGGCGGCCAGATCACCACCGGTGAGGCGACCGTGACGGCGGTAGTGCACGGCGGCGACCGGCACGAACAGCACGGTCGCCAGCACGATCCCGCCCACGATGGCGACGACGGCGGCCAGCCCCTGGGTGGACATCGGACGGACCGTACCGCCGGTGTGGGGTCGATCGTGGCGCGCCGCCACGTGGCGCCCGAGGTCGGGTCCGTGGTCGGCCCGATTAGCACTCGCGGGGGGCGACTGCTTGCGAGCGGGCGCTGGGCGCCGTATCGTTAGCACTCGCCATAGAGGAGTGCTAACGCCGCAAAGGGCGTGCGTGGCACGGAACCACATCCCCGCCACTGGAGGCGCAATGTCCCTGAAGCCGCTCGAAGACCGCATCGTCGTCAAGCCCGGCGATGCCGAGGAGACCACCGCCAGCGGTCTGGTCATCCCCGACACCGCCAAGGAGAAGCCCCAGCAGGGCGAGGTACTCGCCGTGGGCGAGGGCCGTTGGGACGAGGACGGCGAGAACCGCATCCCGATGGACATCAAGGTCGGCGACGTCGTCGTCTACTCCAAGTACGGCGGCACCGAGATCACCGTCGACGGTCAGGACGTC
>DAIMFV010000323.1:0-2154 GCA_036724365.1 Acidimicrobiales bacterium
TTCCATCTCCCGCACCGCCCACGCCAGTGCGTTGGCCGCCTTCTTCGGGACGGTGACCACCTCGGTGAGCAGGTGGGGTAGGCGGTTGTACTGGCCCATCTCCACCCGCTTGGGGTCGACCAGGATCATCCGCACCTGATCGGGCGTGGACCGCATGAGGATCGACGTGAGCAGGGAGTTGAGGCACGACGACTTGCCGGCGCCGGTGGCGCCGGCGATGAGGATGTGGGGCATGGCCGCCAGGTTGGCGAGGATGGCCTTGCCGTCGATGTCTCGGCCGATGGCCACCTCGAGCGGGTGGGTGGCGGCTCGGGCCTCGGGGCTTATGAGGATGTCGCCCACCGTGACCAGCTGCTTGTTGACGTTGGGGATCTCGACGCCGATGGCCTGCTTGCCGGGGATGGGGGCCAGGATGCGCACGTCGGGCGTGGCCATGGCGTAGGCGATGTCCTTGTGGAGGCTGGTGACCCGGGCCACCTTCACGCCGGGCCCGAGCTCCAGCTCGTAGCGGGTGACGGTGGGCCCCACGGTCATGCCCACCAGGCGGGTCTCCACGCCGTGCTCGGCCAGGGCGTGCTCGAGGCGGCCGCCGGTCTCCTGCACCGCGGCCCGGTCGACCGTCTGGCTGCCCGACAGCTCGAGCAGCGAGTTGGGCGGCAGCTTCCAGGCCGACGGCTGGGTGCCGGGCGGCAGGTCGATCTCCAGTTGGGTGGGGCTGGACTCGGTGGCCGGGTCGGGGGTGACCGCCGGCTTGCGACGCCGCTTCGGCTTGGGCGCGGCATCGGGATCGCTGTCCTGGTCGTAGAGCGCACCGGTGCCCGGGGCACCGGCCGACGGCACCACCACCTCGGCCCCGGGGGCCGGCTCGGCCCACAGGGGGCCGTCGGTAGGGGTGGATCCGGGACCGGTGTGGAGCTCGGCGTCGGCTGGTACGTGGCGGTCGGCGTTGAGCTGGAAGAGCTGGCCGACGGCCCGGCGGATGGCCTGACCCACCGGCCGGGCACCGGCCGCCACGCCGGAGGCGGTCAGGCCGACCACGTAGCGGACGGTGGTGCGCGTGACCACCAGGGCGCCGGCGAGGGCGACGGCGGAGAGCAGCAGGGCCGAGCCCACGGTGCCGAGCAGGGCCCGCACCGGTCCGCCGATGAGGGCACCGAGGTAGCCGGCGCTGTCGGCAAGGGCGTCTCGCCCGCTGCCGATCGGGGGGGCATCGCGGATGAGGTGGAGGAGTCCGAGGCCGGCCACGCCCAACAGCGCGCTGCCGAACAGGAACCGGGCGAAGGGGTGGTCGACCAGATCGGCCTCGGTGGCCGGCACCCGCCCGTCGACGCGGGTGGCGTCCTCGACGTCGATCTCGACGACCCGCGGCTCGGGGACGCCTCGGATCAACAGGGCGCCGGCGGCGACAAGCAACGGAGGGGCGAGCACCCGGGCCGCGCCCACCAGGGTGCCCACCAGCTCTGCCGTGCCCCGGCCGACGGGACCACCGGCGCCCATGTAGATCCCGAGCCCGGCGACCAGACCCACCACCACCAAGAAGATGCCGGCGAAGTCGGCCCCGTGGCCCCGGCTGGCGGCGGCCAGGGCGTCTACCAGGCGCACGGTGAAGGGCGGCGGTGGGGGCGGGGTGGCCCGCCGCTGTCGCGACGCGCCGCTCCGCGAGCCGGCCCCCGATCGGGCCGGAGCCTTCTTCGCGGGCGCCCGCTTACCGGTTCCCGATGAACGGGACGGGCCTCTGGTGGCGGTCACAGTGACCTCGACGCTACCAGCGGGTCGGGTCGCATCCGGGGAGCCCCCCGGTCCCTGCCGGTGCCTCCGGGGCCGTGACGGGTCATCCGGCCCTGCATCCGCCGGCCCGGGGAGCGGAGGCCCCGGACCGGCGGACGACCGGGGTCAGACCCCCGCGCGGCCCGGGCGAGCCGGCCGGGTCCAGCCCGTGGGGGTGACGGCGACCACCGCCGAGCGGGGCACCCGGCCGGGCCAGGTGCTCGTGGGCGAGGCCAGGGTGGACCCCTCGCCCGGGTGCTGGATGGAGGCGAGGACCAGGCGGTCCTCGTCGGCCACGAGGAGGGCGGCCACCTCACAGCCGATGGGGCCCGAGAGGAACTGGCGGGCCTGCGCGACTCCATCCGCGAGTACGGGGTCCTGCAGCCG
>DAIMFV010000323.1:2164-3899 GCA_036724365.1 Acidimicrobiales bacterium
GTCCGGCCCCGCTCGGCCCCCTCGACGGGCAACGCGTGGATGGCGTCGTTGGGAGCGGGCGAGAAGATCCCACCCCATGCACTCGGTGCGCCGTCGGTGGCGATCCACAGGTTGCCGGCCGAGTCGAAGGAGAGGTTGTCCGGGCAGGCGACCGGGCTCACCTGGCTCTTGTCGTAGCCCGCGAAGTAGGTGGCGGGGTCCGCAGGGTCGCCGCACAGCAGAAGGATCTCCCACGTGAACGCCGTGGCCCCGGCATCGTCGCCCGCCTCGGTGATCTCGATGACGTGGCCCCACCGGTTGCCCACGCGTGGGTTGGCGGCGTCGGTGCCCGGTCGACCGCTCGTGCCCCGTTGGGTGTTGTTGGTGCAGGCCATGTACACCTTGCCCGTCACCGGGCTGGCCTCCACGTCTTCGGGGCGGTCCATCTTGGTGGCCCCCAGGGCCGCGGCCGCCTCACGGGTGCGGATGAGCACGTCCGCCTGCGACGTGAAGCCGGCGGCTGCGAGGTCGGGGCCGAAGACGAGCGGCAGCCAGGTGCCGGTGCCGTCGGCGTCGAACCGCGCCGCGTAGAGGGTGCCGTCGTCGAGCAGACCCCGGTTCCGGCCGGGGCTCGACGAGATCCGACCGGTGGACACGAACTTGTACAGGCACTCGAAGCGCTCGTCGTCTCCGGAGTACACCGCGACCCGGCGGTCGGCGGTGGGCCGGCAGGTGGCCGCCTCGTGCTTGAAGCGACCCAGCGCGGTGCGCTTCACCGGGGTCGAGCCCGGGTCGTACGGGTCCACCTCCACGATCCAGCCGAACCGGAAGGCCTCGTTCGGGTTCTGGGCCAGGTCGAAGCGCGGGTGGTGCCGCTCCCAGCCGCGCTCGGAGGCACCACTCGGCAGGCCGTAGCGGGCATGGGCGGCCTTGGTGGCCGGGTCGGTCACCGCGCCGTTGTTGGCGAAGTACTGGTTGAAGTTCTCCTCGGCCGTGAGGATGGTGCCCCAGGGCGTGAGCCCTCCCCCGCAGTTGTTCAACATGCCCTGGACCGTGGGGCCCACCCGGGCATCGGCGGCGGCCGGCCCGGAGATGCGGATCGGGGTGGTGGCCGTGATCCGGCGGTTGTACCGGCTCCCCACCACGGGCTTCCAGGTACCGCCGGTGCGGCGGACCTCGACCACGGTGGCACCGTGGGCCGCCAGTTCCACGTCGGTCTGCTCCCGGGTGGGGTAGGTGGCGGGATCGAGGTCCGGGAACATCAGGGCCGCGTCGGTGTACTCGTGGTTGTTCCACAACAGGGCGCGGTCGCCGATGATGCGCTGGTCGAACCGGGGCAACGGGAGGAACTGCACGAAGTCGGCGTTGAAGCCGACCCGTCGGGCCTGCGCCGCCGGGCTGAGCCGGTCCAGCCGGAACGGCCCGTCACCGTGGAACAGCGGATCGCCCCAGGCGATGACCACCTCGGCGCGGTAGCCGGGGGGCACCACGACCGTGTCGTTGGACATCGGAGCGATCGGCACGAAGGACAGTGGCCCCGCAGGGCCACCCGACGCGGCACCGATCTCGTCTGTGCCCGGCGTGGCCGAGGCTGCGGAAGCGGCGCCCACCCGTCCCGCCGCGGCCGGCAGCGCACTGACCAGGCCCAGGGCAAGGCCCCCTTGGAGGATGGTTCGACGGGCGAGCCGACGGGACGCCACCGCCTCGAAGGTCTGCTCGGACGACGGATGGGCGGAGTTGGACGGGTTGGGCATGG
>DAIMFV010000324.1:0-3877 GCA_036724365.1 Acidimicrobiales bacterium
ATCTGGCGGGCGGAGACCCACCCGGGCTCGAGGGCCTGGATGCCGTAGTCGCCGTGGGTGACCCGGGTGCCGCCGGAGGCGGTCCCGGTGAGGCGACCGCGGTGCTGCTTGCGGTGCTTGACCTTCCTGGGCATCAACATGATCAGTCACCATCCCCGGGACGGAAGTGGGGGGTCTCGTGGTGGTCGCGCACCGAGCGCTCGATCGCTTCTTCTTCTTCGAGGAGCTTCTCGATCTCGGGGTCGGCCTCCTGGACCAGGGGCTTGGCCTCGGTGTCGGCGTCGACGGAGGCGGGGTCCACCGGGGTGGCCTCGACCCGGCGGCGGCTGGACGACACGACCTTGGCCGGACGGGCGTCGCCGGCGGTCTCGCCCACGGCCATGGCGGCTTCGCGGCTGATCTTGTCCTCGACCTGGGACTTGTAGGGCAGGATGTCGCCCTTGTAGATCCACACCTTCACGCCGATGCGACCGGCGGTGGTGCGAGCCTCGCGGAAGCCGTAGTCGATGTCGGCGCGCAGCGTGTGCAGCGGCACCCGACCTTCGCGGTACCACTCGGTGCGGGACATCTCCGAGCCACCGAGGCGGCCCGAGCACTGGACCCGGATGCCGAGGGCACCGGCCTTCTGGGCGTTCTGCACGGCCCGCTTCATGGCCCGACGGAAGGCGACGCGGCCGGCGAGCTGGTCGGCGACACCCTGGGCGATCAGGGCGGCGTCGAGCTCGGGCTGCTTGATCTCCTGGATGTTGAGCTGCACCTTGTTGTTGCCGGTGATCTTGGTGAGCTCGCCACGGAGGCGGTCGGCCTCGGCGCCGCGGCGGCCGATGACGATGCCGGGACGGGCGGTGTGCACGTCTACCCGGAGGCGGTCACGGGGGCGTTCGACCTCGACGCGGCTGATGGCGGCGTGGGGCAGGGAGCTCATCAGGAGGTCGCGGATCTTCCAGTCCTCGATGATGAACTTGCCGTAGTCCTTGCGGTCGGCGAACCAGCGCGACTTCCAGTCGGTGGTGATGCCCAGGCGGAAGCCGTAGGGATTGACCTTCTGGCCCATCAGTCTTCGTCCTTCTCGTCGGTCTCGGCGACAGCGTCGTCGCCGCTCTCGGTGGCCTCGGCGGTGGCCTCCGCCTCGGGCGTGGCCTCGGCGGCCTCCTCGACCTCGGTGATCTCGGCGTCGGTGGCCTCGACCTCGGTGGGCTCCACCGCGTCGTCGTGCTCGTGATCGTGATCGTGGTCGTGCTCGTGCTCGTGCTCGTGCTCGTGATCGTGGGTGTGCTCGGTGGCGGCCTGGCTCTTGGCCACCCGGGCCCGACGGGAGGCCCGCCCGGCCACACCGGCACCCGACCGGCCGCTGCGGGCGATCCGCTCGTTGCGGATGCGCAGCTGCTCGGCGGTGCCACGGCTCACGATGATGGTGATGTGGCAGGTGCGCTTGCGGATGCGCGTGGCCCGGCCGCGGGCCCGGGGGCGCCACCGCTTGAGGGTGGGTCCCTCGTCGGCGTAGCAGGCCGTCACGTAGAGGGCCTCGGGATCCTGGCCGTCGTTGTTGGAGGCGTTCGCCACCGCGGAGGCCAGGGCCTTGCGGATGATGATGGCGATGTCGCGCTCGACGAACTGGAGGATCTCGTCTGCTTCGTCGACGTGCTTGCCGCGGATGAGGTCGAGGACCTCGCGGGCCTTGTAGGCCGAGACCCGCACGTAGCGGACCTGGGCACGGGTGCCCGGTCGCTCGTTGGTCTTGTGGATGGTGGCGCCCTTGCGCGTCTCACGGACGCCGGCGATCGCCTTGTTGCTGACAGCCATGCTCAGCGCCTCCCTCGGGCGTTCTTCTCCTGCCCGGCGTGGAACTTGAACGTCCGGGTCGGGGCGAACTCGCCGAGCTTGTGACCGACCATCGACTCGGTGACGTACACCGGGACGTGCTTGCGGCCGTCGTGGACGGCGATGGTGTGACCCACCATGTCGGGGATGATGGTGGACCGGCGCGACCAGGTCTTGATGACCTTCTTCTCGCTGGCGGCGTTCAGGGCGTCGACCTTCTTGAGCAGGTGGTCGTCGACGAACGGGCCCTTCTTGAGTGAACGAGGCATCTCGGACTCCTGGCCTTACCGACGCGAGCCGCGGGTGCGGCGACGACGGACGATGAGCTTCTGGGACGGCTTGGACTTGTCTCGGGTACGGCCTTCGGGCTGTCCCCACGGCGACACCGGGTGGCGACCACCGGACGTCTTGCCCTCGCCACCACCGTGCGGGTGGTCGACGGGGTTCATGGCCACACCGCGGGTCTGGGGGCGGACGCCCTTCCAGCGGTTCCGGCCGGCTTTGCCGATCTTGATCAGCTCGGCCTCGGCGTTGCCGACCTCACCGACGGTGGCCCGGCAGTCGATCGGCACCCGGCGCATCTCGGTGCTGGGCAGGCGCAGGGTGGCGTAGTCGCCTTCCTTGGCCACCAGCTGCACGCTGGCCCCGGCGGAGCGCGCCATGCGGCCGCCGCCACCGGGCTTGAGCTCCACGTTGTGGACGGTGGTGCCCACGGGGATGTAGCGCATGGGCAGGGCGTTGCCGGGACGGATCTCGGCGCCCTGGCCGTTCTGCAACATGTCGCCGACCTTCACGTTCCGGGGGGCGAGGATGTAGCGCTTCTCGCCGTCGAGGAAGTGGAGCAGGGCGATGCGGCAGTTGCGGTTGGGGTCGTACTCGATGGCCGCCACCTTGGCCGGCACGCCGTCCTTGTTGCGACGGAAGTCGACCAGACGGTACGCCTGCTTGTGACCGCCGCCCTTGTGGCGGGCCGTCTTGCGCCCGTAGGAGTTGCGGCCACCGGTGTTGGACTTGGGGACGAGCAGCGACTTCTCAGGGGTGGTCTTGGTGATCTCGGCGAAGTCGGAGACGGTCTGGAACCGACGGCCGGGGCTGGTGGGCTTGCGCTTGCGAAGGGCCATGGCGCTCAGGCCTCCTTGAAGAGGTCGATGGAGTCGCCCTCGGCCAGCGTGACGATGGCGCGCTTGCGATCCGGGCGGCTGCCGAGCTTGCCGGTCTTGCGGTTGCGGGTGGACTTGCCCTTGCGGTTGAGGGTGTTCACCTTGGCGACCTTGACGCCGAAGATCTCCTCGACGGCGCTGCGGATCTCGGGCTTGGCGGCATCGGGGGGGACGAGGCACGTGTAGACGTTGCTCTCGATGAGCTGGTAGCTCTTCTCCGACACGACCGGGCTGATGATGACGTCGCGGGGATCCTTCACTTGGCCTCCTCCTCGCTGGCGGCCGGCGTGGAGCTCGGCAGGGTGGCCTGGGTGAACACGACGAAGTCGTTGACCAGGACGTCGTAGGCGTTGAGCTCGCCCACCGAGATCACGTGGACCTCGGGGAGGTTGCGGAACGAGCGGGCGGCGATGGCGTCGGACTCGCCGCCGAGGACGACCAGCACCCGGCCGGACGTCCCGAGGGCGGCGAGGGCGGCCTTGGCGGCCTTGGTGCTCGGCGCATCGAAGTTCCAGGCATCGACCACGAGGACCTTGCCGTCGGCGGCACGGTCGGACAGGGCCGAGCGCAGGGCCAGGCGCACCATCTTCTTGGGCGTGCGCTGGCTGTAGGAGCGGGGCTTCGGGCCGAGGGCCACGCCGCGGCCACGCCAGATCGGCGACCGGCTCGAGCCGGCGCGGGCGCGGCCGGTGCCCTTCTGGGCCCACGGCTTGGCGCCGCCGCCCCGGGTCTCCGAGCGGGTCTTGGTGGACTGGGTGCCGGCACGGCGGGCGGCGAGCTGGGCGGTGACCACCTGGGCCATCACCGAGACGTTGGGCTCGAGGCCGAAGACGGACTCGTCGAGCTCGACGGTGCCGGCCTTCTTGCCAGCGGGGCTGAGGACGTCGACCATCACT
>DAIMFV010000325.1:0-3873 GCA_036724365.1 Acidimicrobiales bacterium
CCGCCCCCGCCCTCGCCCTCCCCCCCCGTGGTGCGACCCCCGCCCTCCTGGTCCCCCGAGGTGGGCGGCCCGCCGCAGGCGGCCAGCAGCAGGCCACCGACGGCCGCCACCGAGAGCGCCACCCGGCGGGCTCGGGGCGGTCGCCCGAAGCGGGCGGGGTGGGCGGAGCGGGCGGTTCGGACCGTGCGGTCGGGAGCGAGGTCGTCTGGGCGGTCAGGCATGGGGTGTCCTTTCGGGACGGGTCACTTCACCGCGCCGGCGGTGAGGCCGCGGATGATCTGGCGCTGGAAGGCGATGAGCAGCACGAGCACGGGGACGGCCGCCACCATGGCGGCGGCGATGCTCACGTTGGCGTTGGCCACGTTGTTGCCGATGATGGTGCGGAGCTGGAACTGGAGGGTGTTGTACCGGTCGTCGGAGACCACCGAGGCCGGCCACAGGTACTGGTTCCAGGCGCCGAGGGCGGCGATCACCGTGAACGAGGCGATCACCGGCCGGGTGAGCGGCACCGCGAACTTGGTGAGGAAGGCCACGTGGCCGTAGCCGTCGAGCCGGGTGGCGTCGTTGATCTCCGGGGGGATGCCCCGGAACCCCTGGCGGATCAGGAAGGTGCCGAACGCTGAGGCCGTGAACGGCAGCACGAGCGCCTGCATCGTGTTGATCCACTCCAGCTGGCGGATCAGGGCGATGTTGCCGATGAGGGTGACCTCGAGCGGCAACAACAAGGTGGCCATGAACAGGGCGAACAGCAGCCGCCGGAACGGGAAGCGCAGGAAGGCGAAGGCGTAGGCGGCCAGGATCGCGCTGGTGACCTGGGCACTGGTGATGACCACGGTCATCACCAGGCTGCGGCCCATGGCCGGGCCGAGTCGGGCCGACGACCACGCCTGGGTCCCCCCCGCCCCGCCCACGAACACGAGGGCGGCCCCGGTGATGAGGGAGCCCCCCGCCCCCGCCTCCAGCACGGCCCCGACCCGGCCGCGTGGGGTGGCGAGCAGGGCCGGCACCAGCGTGGCCGAGACCAGCGCCATGGCGAGCAGGATCCACCATTCGCTGTTGCCGTCGGCGGCGAGGAACGAACCGAAGGCGGGGCCCAGCGACACCGCCAGCACGACCGTGGCCCCCACGGTGGCCAGCAGGTTGCGCCACTCCCGCACCACCCGACGACCGGCGAGGTCCCAGCCCACCATGAGCTTGTTCGCCCAGGTGAAGACCACCAGCACCACCAACGTGCGGGCCACCACCGAGAAGGCGCCACCGGTGAACCAGGTGCGGTCCTTCCAGTCGACGTTCACCGGGTGCAGGGGCTTGCCGGCCTCCACGTAGATGAACGGCGGCGACATGGCCTGGATGAGGGTGAGGAGCAGCGGCCCCAGCACCAGGATCGACAGGACCACGAGCATGGCGTACTGCCCCACCACGCCCACCGCGTGACGGCTCGGCCCCCGGCCGGCGGGCGCCTGACGGGTGGGGGTGACGGCGGCCTGCTCACTCGTCGCCATAGTGGACCCTCCGCTCCAGGAGCACGAACTGGAGGAACGTGACCACGAGGGTCACGGCGAACAACCCGATCGACAGGACCGCCCCGGCGCCGTAGTTCTGGCTCTGCCGGGAGATCTTGAACACCAGCGTCTCCGACGCGCCGGCCGGCCCGCCGTTGGTGACGATCTGGATCTGGGCGAAGGCCTGGAACCCGAAGATCACCAGCACCACCACGAGGAACAACAGCACGGGTGAGATCAACGGGAGCGTGATCCGCAGGAGACGCCGGGTGGGGCCGTAGCCATCGAGCCGGGCGGCCTCCATCACCTCCTCGGGCACGGCCTGGAGGCCCGCCAACACGATCACGAACGCCAGGCCCAGGTTCTGCCAGATGCTCGGGAGCGCCGCCGCGAACAGCGCCATGTCGGGGTCCTCCTTCCACCCCACCTGGAAGAACCCGACCGCCGGGTTGAACAAGAAGAGGAAGAGCACCGAGCTCACGGCCACCGAACTGGCCAGGGTGCTGGAGAAGATGGCCTGGAAGACCTTGATGCCCTTGAGCTGACGGTGGGCGGCCACGGCGAGCAGCACGCCGAGCACGAGACCGGCCGGCACCGTGTAGAGCACGAACAGCACGCTGTGCTTGAGCCCGTCGGTGAACTCGGGCCCGGTGAGGATGTCGCGGTACTGCTGCAGGCCCACGTAGCGGTAGCTGAGGCCACCCCGCTCGGACTTGTACCGACCCCAGTCGACCAGGCGGAAGAACGGTAGGTAGAAGAAGACGGTGAAGATGATGAGCGACGGAGCCAGGAACGCGAAGGCGAGCCCCGCCTCCTTGAGGGTGTAGCGCCGGAACCGGGAGATCACGGGATCCGCTCGGTGGTGTCGACGTCGAAGAGGTGCACCTGGGCGGGATCGACCGCCAGGTTCACCACGTCGCCCGCCGACTGCTCCGCCACCCCGGGCTGGCGGACCACGAACTGCTGGCCTTCGGCCACCATGAACAGCAGGCACTCGTGGCCCAGCCACTCCACCGCCCGCACCTCGGCGCGGAGACTGCCGTTGGGCGCCACCACCAGGTGCTCGGGCCGGACCCCCGCCACCACCTTTCGACCGCGCTCCAGCGCGGTGGCGGTGGCCGGACCGGCCAGCCAGCCGCCGGCGACGTCGATGGAGCCGCCCGCACCCACCACGCCATCGAGGCAGTTCATGGGCGGCGTGCCGATGAACTGGGCCACGAACGTGTTCACGGGGTGGTCGTAGACCTCCTTGGGGGTGCCGACCTGCTGCAGACGGCCCATGGTCATCACCGCCACCCGGGTGGCCATGGTCATGGCCTCGACCTGGTCGTGGGTGACGTACACCACGGTGGTGCCCACCCGTTCGTGCAGCTCCACCAGCTCGATGCGGGTCTGGGCCCGCAGCTTGGCGTCGAGGTTGGAGAGCGGCTCGTCCATGAGGAACGCCTTGGGGCGGCCCACGAAGGCGCGGGCGAGGGCCACCCGCTGGCGCTGGCCGCCCGACAGGGCCGACGGCTTGCGGTCGAGGTAGGGCTCCAGGTCCAGCACCCGGGCGGCCTCGGCCACCCGCTCGGCCCGCTCGGCCCCCGTGAGCTTTCGTACGGGCCGGTCGGGCCCGTCGACGGGGTACGAGCGCACCAACAGCGGTGACTCGATGTTCCGCTTCACGGTCATGTGCGGGTAGAGGGCGTAGCTCTGGAAGACCATGGAGATGTCGCGGTCGGCCGGGTCGATGTCGTTCACCAGGCGGTCGCCGATGTACAGCTCGCCCTCGGTGATGGACTCCAGCCCGGCGATCATGCGCAACGCCGTCGACTTGCCGCACCCCGAGGGGCCGAGCAGCACCATGAACTCGCCGTCGACCACCTCGAGGTCGAGGGACTCGACCGCCGTGACGTCGCCGTAGCGCTTGGTGACGCCGTTGAAGGTGACGCCGGCCATCGGACCTCCTGGGGCTCGCGGTCGGACCGGATCGTAGGGCCAGGAGGCGACCACCGGGTGCCAGGACGGCCACGGCCGGGTGGACGGCCGGTGGCCGGCGGGTGACCTCAGGCCCCCGGAGCGCCTCGAAGCCCGAGCGCCGGGCGGGGTTGCCAGCCGACCGCCACCCACCGGCCTACATTCGACGAGCGGCGAGACCACGGCCCCCAGCCCACCCCGCCGCCGTCCGCCACGCCGCGCCCGACGCCGAGCGGACCGGGGCTGGCCTACCTGCCGTTCGCGCTGCGCGCCGCCTGCAAGCCCCAGCCGCGGCCGGTCGACGTCGTGCTGCTCGTCGACACGTCGTCGTCCATGGCGGGCGACAAGCTGGCGGCGGCCAAAGCGGCGGCGGCCACGTTCGTCGACCAGCTCGACCTGCGCTCGGGCGGCG
>DAIMFV010000326.1:0-3147 GCA_036724365.1 Acidimicrobiales bacterium
GGCGCGGGCGGCACCGCCCCACACCGCGGCCGCGATCGCCTCGGTGGCTCCGCTGGTGAAGACCACCTCGCGGCTCCGGGCCCCGAGCAGGGTGGCCACCTGCTCGCGGGCCGTCTCCAGGGCCACCCGGGCGGCCAGGCCCTCTTCGTGGATCCGGCCGGGATCACCGACCAGCGTGTCCAGGGCCTCCACCATCGCCGCCCGGGCCTCGGGCCGCAGCGGCGAGGTGGAGGCGTGGTCGAGGTAGGCCCGGCTCACGAACCGTCTGCTCGGGACCCGTCGGCTCGCGAGAGGGCGTCCTCGATGCGGCGCAGCGTGGCGTCGTCGAAGGTGGTGTGGAGCAGGTCGGCCCCGGGGAAGCGGGCCGTCTCGTCGATCAGGGCGGTGCGGTCGACGTCGTCGATGAGCAGCACCACGGTGGTGGTGTTGGGCTGCACGGTGGCCCGGAACCAGTCAACCCAGTCGTCGGAGACGCCGAGGTCGACGGCCTTGGCCGTGGCCGCGCCGGTGCCGGCGCCCAGGGCGGCGCCCGCGGCCCAGCCGACGGGCCCACCGAGGAGCAGACCGAACAGTCCGGCCCACAGGGCGCCTGACAGCGCAGCCTGCTTGGGCGCGGGATCGATGGTCTCGTGGACGCGCACCGTGCCGTCGTCGCTGCACTCCAGGGTGACCACGTCGCGCAGCTTCAGCTTGTGCTTGGCGGCCAGGCCGGTGATGGCCAGCACGTACTCCTGGGCTCGGAAGGTGTCGGCGAAGGCGATCCCCACCAGTTCGCCGCGGTCGTGGTCGCTGAGCCCGTTCATGCCGCGGTCCCGGTGTGGCGCAGGACCCGGCCGTAGCCCCGCTGGTCGCCGAACCCGGTGGTGTAGGCGCCGTCGTGCCAGGCCACCCGGCCGCCGATGACCACGGTGGTGACGCACTCGTCGTGGCGGCGGACGAGGCGGCGCAGGCCGGGCATGCCCACCATGTCGTCCTCGGTCATGGCCTCCAGCCGCTCGTCGAGCGTGGTGGGGTCGACCACGGCCAGGTCGGCCCGGCGGCCCACCTCGAGGTGGCCGGCGTCGATGCCGAGGAAGTCGGCGATCTCACCGGTGAGGCGGTGCACGGCCCGCTCGCGGGTCATGAGCTCGCGGCCCTCGGCCTCGGCCTGGCCCACCAGCTTCAGCAGGTGCAGCGGGAAGTCGTAGTACGCCATGTTGCGGAGGTGGGCCCCGGCATCGGAGAAGCCGATGAGCACCGACGGGTGGCTCACCACGTACTCCAGCGACGACCGCCGCTCGTTGCCGACCACGGTGTACCAGCGGAGGTCGTTGCCGTACTCCACCTGCAGGTCCAAGAAGCAGTCGAGCGGGTCCTGGCCCCGGTCGGCGGCCACCTCGGCGAAGGTACGGCCCACCAGGGAGGGGTCGGGGCAGCCGACGATCTTGGGCTCGCGCAGGTCTCGGTGCCAGGCCTTGGGGGAGAGCGGGTTGGCCCACTGCTTGCGGAACTCGGCGCGCCAGCCGGGGTCGTTCAGCAGGGTGCGACGCTTCTCGGGGTCGGTCTCGTGCAGCGCCTTGGTGCCGGCGCCCAGCTCCTCCATGACCGGCACCTCCATGCCGTCGACCCACAGCTCGAAGGGGAGCGGCAGGGCCTGCCAGCGGAAGTCGCCGTGGAGGCGCTGGTTCATCACCTCGGCCATCTTCCCGGCCACCTTGTGGGTGCCCCGCAGCGCCCGGGCGTCGACGAGCGAGATGGCCATGGTGCGCAGCGGTCGGCGGCGCACGCCGGTGGACATGCCGATGATCACCGGGATGTTCCAGCGGGCCTGGAGGTCGGGCACCACCTGGAACAGCCGGCCCCGCTCGCGCAGCACCTCGGCCAGGCGCCGGTACTCCTTCCAGCTGGCGTACACCGACGGGGTGGCGCTGGAGCGGTAGCGGTCTCCGTCGAGCTTGTCCCAGGGGAGGGTGTTGATCGACAGGCCCAGGTAGCCGGCGTCGAGGGCGTCGCCGAGGTGGCGGGTCATCTCGCCCAGCTCGGCCTCGGTGGCCTTGGCCTTGGGGTCGACCGAGCGGCCCAGGCCCATGACCGCGGCCCGGACCGCGGAGTGGCCGAACATGGCCGTGACGTTGGGACCCAGCGGCAGGTCGTCGAGGTGGTGGAGGTAGCCGGCGGGGTCCTCCCAGTCCTTCACCTTTTCCAGCAGGGGGAGCACGGTGTCTCGCGGGACGCCCTCGACCCGGCAGAACTGGTCGGCCAGGTCCTCGGCGGGGCCCATGGCGAACGACAGCCCGCACGAGCCGACCAGCACGGTGGTGACGCCGTGGCGCACCGACTCGGAGAGGGCGGGATCGATCTCGATCTCGGCGTCGTAGTGGGTGTGCAGGTCGATGAACCCGGGGGTGACCCACTTGCCGGTGGCGTCGACCACGGTGGCGCCCTCGGGGGTCGGCAGGTCGATGCCGATCTGGCTCACGATGCCGTCTCGCACGAGCACGTCGGCCACCAGCCCGGGCCGCTGCCCGGACCCGTCGAACACCGTCCCGCCCCGGATCAGGACGGGCGGATCAGCCTGGTCGTGGTGCGGGGGATCCCCTGGTGCTGCCATGCCCTCAGCCTACGGGACCCCATTGCCGCTCAGCCCGGCGGCTCACCTTGGCGGCGGGCTGGGATCCCGGCCGCCGCGACGTGGCCGGGCCTAGGGTTCGGACATGGTCTCGGGGATGACGACCGTGCCGGTGGCGGGCGCCCGGGGGTTGGCCCGGGAGCGCTACGTGGACGGCCGGGACCGGGGGCGGGCGCTGGGTGAGCTGTGCCGCCTGCGGAACATGCGGGTGCCCTGGCTCATCTTCGTGGTGGTGGGGGTCGGCGCCGGTCTCGGGCTGCCCGCGCTGGTGGCCGGGGTGGCGGTGATCGGCGCCGCGGGGGCGGTGGCCGCCGCCCTCAACGACCGGGCCGACGTGGCGTCGGACCGGGCCAACGGTCGGTTCGACCGCCCGCTGGTGTCGGGCCTGCTGAGCGACCGGGACGTGATCGGGGTGGTCGTGGGTGCCGGGTTGGCGGCGCTGGCGGTGGAGCCCGGGCTGCCGCAGCCCACCGGCCTCGCCGTCACCGGGCTGGCGCTGGGGGGGGGGGGCGCGCCGGCGTGCGAGGCGGTGGCGCTGC
>DAIMFV010000326.1:3157-3865 GCA_036724365.1 Acidimicrobiales bacterium
CCGGGTATTCGTCGATGAGGTCGAGCGCCTCCTCGGCGGTAAGGGAGCGCTGCACCCGCGCCGAGACAAGTCGGGCGAAGGCGGCATCGGTGGCGACGGTTTCGAGGCAGCCGGTGCTGCCGCAGCCCACGGGCCTCGCCGTCACCGTGCTGGCGCTGGTGGTGGGAGCGGCGTCGGCGTGCGAGCCGGTGGCGCTGCAACGCCGGGGACTGGTGGGGCTGCTCGCCCTGGGCCTCTGCTACCTGGTGCTGCCGGTGGCGCTGGCGGCCGGGTGGGCGCCTGCCCTGCACGCCATCCCGCTGGCGGCGGTGGGGGCCGGGGTGCTGGCGCACAAGGACGCGCGAGACGAGCGCGGCGACCGGCTCGCCGGCAAGGCCACGCTGGTGGTGCGGGTCGGGTCCCGGCCCATGGCCCGGATCGCCTTCGCCGCCACCATGGTGGGCGCGGCCGGCCTGGCGGCCACCCTGCGGCTCGGCTGGTGGATCCTGCCCGCGCTCGTGGTGGCGGTGGAGATGGGACGCATGGCCCGGGCCGGCCACGATCCCGAGCGGTGGATGCGGGCCCGGGTGGCGCTGGTGGCCCTGGCCCTGGTGGTGGCCGTGGGGGTGGCGGGCGCGTGATCCCCGACGGCTGGCGACCTCCTCCGCCTCCGCCGGGCTGGCAGCCGCCACCTCCTCCGCCCGGCTGGGAGCCCCCGCCCCCGCAGCC
>DAIMFV010000327.1:0-2583 GCA_036724365.1 Acidimicrobiales bacterium
CGGCGGCGAGGTTGGCCACGGTGGTGGTCTTGCCCTCTTCGGGGTTGGCCGAGGTCACCAGCACCGTGAGCGCCTCGCCGTCGGTGCGCACCTGGGTGGGGTCCTCGACCCCGGCCTGGAACAGCAGGGCACCACGCACGACCCGGTAGGCCTCGGCGGCGCGGGAGCGGGGCTGGGTCTTGGCCACCACCTCGAGCGCGTGCTGTTGGTGGCGCGACAAGGGCGGGATCTCGGCCACCACCGGCAGGTCGGTGGCGGACTCCACGTCGTCTCGGCTGCGGAGTCGGGTGTCGAAGCGGTCGAGCATCAACACCACCCCGATGCCGGCGAGCAGCCCGATCAGCGCACCCGCCACGGCCCGGGTGGTGCTGCTGGCGCCGTCACCGGCGGTGGGGGCACCGGATGCGGCGCTCTCCTGGCCCGGGACGGTCACGGTGGGCGAGTCGTACGGGAGCCCGGCGGTGATCTGGTCCTGGATGGACTCGTAGGCGTCGTCGTCGATCTCTTCGGCCTTGGCCGGGCCCAGGCTGCGCAGCCCGCTGTCGTTCGTCTGGGCGTCGGCCAGTTGGGTGAACTGCTCGTACGCCAGGCCGTACTGGTTGGACAGCGACCGTTGCTGGGCTTCGAGCTGGGCCAGGTTGGGCGGGCTGGCGGCGATGCGGGCGTTGAGGTCGGTGAGCTCGCGGTCGAGGCGGTCGAGCTCGACCACCACGTCGTCGCGCTCCTGCTCGAATGCTTCCTGCGCCTGGGCGGTGAGGTATTCGAGCAGGGCGGCGGCGGCGCTGTCGGCAAGTTGGCTGACCCGCTCGGGGTCGGTGCCGATGGCGCGGACCTCGATGGAGGACACGTCGCCGCGGGCCACACCCTGGATGTTGCCCTCGACCTCGTCGACCTCCAGGCCGAGGTCGGCGGCCACCATCTCGGGGATGTCGCCGGTGGTGACGAGGTAGGCGGCCTGTGACAGGTTGACGCTCGGGGTGTCCACGGGGTCGGCCTGGTCGGCCAGCAGGGTGTGCACGGCCTTCTGGTACTGGGTGCGCTCCACCAGTTGGTCGACCGCGGAGGGGGTGCTGAGCCAGCCCAGTGCCGCCCCCACCAGGGTGAGGGCGGCGAGGACGTACCACGACCGGCGGAGGGCGGCCACAGCGCGCTTGAGCCTGGTGACGTGGTCCTGGTCCCGGTCGGCGGCGGTGGGGCCGGTGGGGGTGTCTACTCGCACGTGAACAGCCTTCGGAGACGGGGAGGCGCAGCCGATTCAGGGGTGCCGCGGCCGGGAGCCATGGTAGCGACGGGGCCCGGCTCGGCTCCGTCGGCGGGTGGGAGGGCGCGGGCGAGGGTGCCCGTGGCGATGGCGGCCTTGTGGGGCGTGACGGGCTTCATGCGGCGCTGGCCGGCACGGTCGGGTGGTCGATGCGATCCGCTTCGGGCACCTGGCGGCGGACGAGGCGGCGAAGGGTGTAGGACCCGGTGCCGGGCACGAACCGGCGCAGGAGCGTGGCGGCCACCAGTGCGTCGAGCCGGGGCCCGGAGTTGGCCACGTACCAGTTGTCGATGGCGAGCTTCACCGGCAGCACGTCGGTGAGGTAGACGCTGCCGTCGGGCGACTGGCTGATGAGCCGGCGTTCCCACTGGCTGACCACCAGCTGGGTGGGCCCGGCCAGGCCGGGTGGCGCGCTGAGCACGTGCCGCCAGCGGGGATCGGTGGCGTCGACGAACTCCGGGGCCTCGGGCCGGGCGCCGAGGAGGCACATCTCGCCCCGAACCACGTTGAAGAGCTGGGGGAGCTCGTCGAGGTGCCAGGCCCGCATGCGCCGGCCCATCGGGGTGATGCGGTCGTCGTGCTCGGTGGTGAGGGCCACGCCCTTCGCCATGCCGTCGGGGGTCTCGGCCCGCATGCTCCGCAGCTTCCACATGCCGAAGGTGCGCCCGTTGCGCCCTACCCGGGGTACGGCGATGATCGTCGGTCCGCCGTCGTTTAGGCGGATGGCGACCATGAGGCCGGCGATGAGCGGCGAGAGGAGCGCCAGCAGGATGGCGGCGGCGACGCGGTCGAAGGCCACGCGAAGTCGGAACCAGGTGCTCACGGGGCGGTGAGCCCGATGAGCCCGGAGAGGGCGTGGCTCACGCGCTCGATGTCGGCCTCGGTGAGCCCCACGTGCAGGGGGAGGCTGAGCGTGCGGGCGGCCATGGCGTCGCAGACGGGGAGCCCGCCGGGGCCAACGGCGGCGTTGGCGGCGAACCACGAGAAGCGGTGGAGGGGCCGGAAGTGCACGCTTGGGCTGATGCCCTCGTCCTTCAGGCCGGCGACGACGGCGGCCCGGTCGACGCCTTCGGGGAGCACCACGACCGCGAGGTGGTCGGCACTGCCGGGGTGGGGGACTTCGGGCACGAAGCACAGGCCCCGGGGTTCGAGCTGGGCGCGGTAGGCGGCGAGCAGCGCGTGGCGGCGGGCCTGCATGTGGTCGAAGCGCCGGAGCTGGGACCGGGCGAGGGCGGCGAGCACGTCGGGCAGGTTGGCCTTGATGCCAGGTTCCACCAGGTCGTACTCCACCGACCCGCCCGGCTGGTAGCGGGCCAGGGCGT
>DAIMFV010000327.1:2683-3838 GCA_036724365.1 Acidimicrobiales bacterium
GGTTCCACCAGGTCGTACTCCACCGACCCGCCCGGCTGGTAGCGGGCCAGGGCGTCGGCGCTCATGCCGTGGAGCCGGTAGGCCCGGGCGAAGGCGGCGAGGTCGGCGTCGTCGGTGGCGATGGCACCGCCCTCGGCCGAGGTGAGGTTCTTGGTGGCGTAGAAGCTGAAGCACACGGCGTCGGCACCGGGCCCACCCACCGGGCCCCGGTGGTCGGTGGTGCCCAGGGCGTGGGCGGCGTCTTCGATCAGCGGCACGCCGGCGTCGGCGCAGAGGCGGTGGATCTCGGGGGCCACCGGCACCCCTCCGAAGTGGACGGCGATGACGGCGTCGAGGCCCTCGTAGAGGGCCGCGGAGAGAGAGAGGCGGGAGAGGTTGAGGGTGGCGGGGTCCACGTCGAGCAGCACCGGCGTGAGGTTGTTGTGCACGGCGGCCAGTGCGGTGGAGATGAAGGTCCACGCCGGGATCCCGACGCGCGACCCCGGCGGGAGGCGGAGGTGGGCCAGGCTGATCTCCAGCGCCGCGGTGCACGACGACACCGCGATCACGTGGGCGGCGCCCAGGTGGCGGGCCAGGTCGGCTTCCAACCCCGCGCACTCCGTGCCGGTGGTGAGCCAACCGCTGCGCAGGACCCGGGTGACGGCGGCGATGTCGTCGTCGGTGATCTGGGGCGCGGCGAACAGGACGGGGTCGGGGCTGGCGGCGGGGCCGCCTGCCGTGAGTTGGCCCGTACCGGCCCCAGTGTCGCTCGTCATCCTGCCCTGCCCTCCCGGCCGAGAGCCTACCGGCAGGGGTGGTTTGCGCGAAATGGGTCGGTATGGCTCGAAGCGCCGTCGGTGGCGGTGTTCAGCCCTCCGGCGCCGCCGGTGTGAGGCCCCAGGCGGTCGGCTCGGCGACCACTTCGAGCACACCCAGGCGCAGCAGGCTGCGCACCAGATCGGGGTCGGCGCGCCCGGCGTCGTGGACCAGCCCGTCGGTGAGGGTGCCCACCGAGTCGAGGTGCTCCTGGGGGATGCGGAGCAGGCGGTTGCCCAGGCCGGCCACCAGGAACCTGGTGCCGGCGGGATCACCGGCCCGATTATCCGGCTGATCATCCCACGGGGGGGTGGGGGGCCCGGGCGGGTGGGGGCTCCGGCCCGCCCCCCCCCCCCCCCC
>DAIMFV010000328.1:0-3826 GCA_036724365.1 Acidimicrobiales bacterium
CCGGTGCGCTCGGGTTCTCCACCTCGCGGACCATCGCCCACATGGCCATCGACGGCGAACCGGTCCCCGGAACCTTCGCCGCCGAGGACGAGCTGTTCGGCATCGGCGCCGTGCTGGGCGAGCTGGGCACCGGCGTGTTCGAGCTGGCCCCCACCGGCACCGCGGGCGAGGACCTGGTGGCGCCCATGCGGGAGGTGGCGTGGATGCGGCGCCTGGCCGAGACCATCGACCGCCCGGTCACCTTCGCCCTGCTGCAGGTGGACCCGGCGCCCGACCTGTGGCGCGAGGTGCTCGACGAATCGGCCCGGGCCGCCGCCGAGGGCGTGCCGCTCGTGCCCCAGGTTCCGGGCCGGCCCACCGGGCTGCTCTCGGGCTTCGAGACCACGTTCAGCTTCCTCGACGTGGTCCCCGCCTACCAGGCCGTCGCCCACCTGCCGCTCGCCGAGAAGGTGGCGCTGCTCCGTGGCGGCGACACCCGCCGGGCCGTGGTGGGGTGGGAACCCGATGCCGAGACCGCGGCCCGGATCCGCCACGCCGCCGAGCACACCTACCTGCTGGGCGACCCGCCGAACTACGAGCCGGGTCCCGACCAGAGCGTGGCCGGCGTGGCCCGGGCGAGCGGCCGGTCCGAGGTGGAGACCGCGCTCGACGCCATGCTCGCCGACGACGGCCGGGGCCTGTTGTACCTGCCGATCTTCAACTACAGCGAGGGCGACGCCCACGCCAACCGCGAGATGCTCCTGCACCCGGCCGCGGTCCTCGGTCTGGCCGACGGCGGAGCCCACGTGGGCACCATCTGCGACGCCTCCATGCCCACCTACATGCTCACCCACTGGGTGAGAGACCGCTCCCGTGGGGAGCGGCTACCGCTCGAGGCGGTGGGCGCCATGCAGACCCGGGAGACGGCTGCGCTCTACGGCCTGGGCGACCGGGGCACCCTGGAGACGGGCCAGGGGGCCGACCTGAACGTGATCGACCTGGAGAACCTCCGCCTCGAGGTGCCCCGGGTCCACGCCGACCTCCCCGCCGGAGGCAAGCGGCTGCTCCAGGGGGCCCGGGGCTACCTGGCCACGGTGAAGTCGGGCACCGTCACCTTCCGCCACGACACCCCCACCGGGGAACACCCCGGCCGCCTGGTGCGCGGCGCCCGATGACCGCCCCGGACGAGCCCAGGCCCCCCGACGACCCGGCGGACGACCCCGCGGGCGAGACCGCCGACGCCACGCCGACACCTGCGTCCGGTCGAGGCCGCCTGCGCACCTGGTGGCCGCGGATCCTGCTCGGCGGCTTCGGACTGTTCCTGTTGATCCAGCTCGTTCCCTACCGGGTGGACAACCCACCCACGCGTGACGAACCGGCGTGGGACAGCCCTCGCACCCGTGAGCTCGCCGTGCGGGCCTGCTACGACTGCCACAGCAACGAGACCCAGGTCCTCTGGTTCGAGCAGGTGGCACCGGTGCAGTGGTACGTGGCCAACCACGTGCGTGAGGGTCGGGCCGCGCTCAACTTCAGCGAGTGGACCACGGCTCCGGGCGACGAGGCCCACGAAGCGGCCGAGACGGTGGAAGACGGCTCCATGCCGCTGTCCAGCTACACCTGGCTGGGCCTGCACGCCGACGCGAAGCTGACCGATGCCGAGCGGCGCGAGCTGCTGGAGGGCCTGGAGCGCACCATCGCGGCCGACCCGCCTCCCGGTGGCGAGGGCGGCGAAGGCCGCGACGACGACTGACACCGGGCCCCGCGAACGGGGCCCGGACCGTCCGGGGTGCCGACCGGCGGACGAGGCCGGCCGACACCCCACTGACCCCTAGGCGAGCAACTTGGCCTTCATCGCCGCGAACTCCTTGTCGTCGATGACACCCCGGTCCTTCAGGTCGGCCAGGCGGGCCAGTTCATCGGCCGGGCTGACCGTGGCGGCGGAACGGATGTACTCCCGGGTGGCGGCCTCCTGGGCCTGCATCGACCGGATCTCGTTCTCGGCCATCTTCGGGCCGCGGGCGATGAGGTACACGAAGACCCCGAGGTAGGGCGTCACGATCACGAAGAGCAGCCAGAGCACCTTCATCACGCCGGACAGGTCCTGGCTGCGGAACACGTCGGCGAAGACGCGGAACAACAACATGATCCAGATGAAGATCAGGAAGAACCAGATCATCGACATGAGGACCTGACCCACTGCGAACTGGGCGACGATCATGGGAACACCTTCCGATACGGTCGGCCACGTCGGCCGTCCTGCTGGACCCAACGTACGAAGGACGCCAGCGACGGGGTTCACCCCTCCAGGGTGAAATGGTCCCGTCGGCTCACGGCCCCGGGTCCGGGTGCGAGGCGCCGAACCGACCGGCGATCGGGGCCGCGCTCACGCCGTGGAGCACCACGCTGAACAGCACCGTGCACCCGATCACGGCGAGCACCCGCGACCCGGACCCCTCGTCCAGCGCTTCAACGGCCAGGATGGCGAAGACCACCGAGGCCAGACCCCGGGGGCCGAACCAGCCCACCACCGCCACGGTCGCCCGGTCGAGGCCCGATCCCAGGAGCGACAGCGCCACGGGCACCATGCGCACCACGGTGAGGGCGACCAGCGCGAACGCGACCTCGCGCCATGTGGCATCTCCGAGCGGATCCAGGACGAGGGCGCCGAACAGGAACCACACCACGAGCGACAGCACCTGGCCGCCCTGGTGGGTGAGGTGCAGCGCACCGTCGGGCAGGGCACGGCTGCGCACCGCTCGATGGGCGAGACCGGCGACGAAGGCGGCCACGAACCCGTTGCCACCCAGCCCCACCGTGCCCGCGTAGGCCAGGAGGCCGATGGCGGCGGTGGCGGTCGGCACGAAGCCGGGCTCGGCCAGGCCCCGGCGGAGCGCCGCGGCCAGGCCGAGGCAGCCGGCCGCGCCCACCGCAGCGCCGACGACCAGCCCGAGGCCCAGTTCCACCAGGGCCTGGCCCCGGCTGCCGTTGCCGAGCGCGGTGCCGGCGACGGCCGCCACCAGGAAGAAGCTCACGAACGGGGTGGCGATGCCGTCGTTCAGCCCGGACTCCACGTTGAGGACCCGGCGGACGCGGACCGGGACCCGCTCGTCCTCCATGATCGCAGCGCCGAGGGCCGCGTCGGTGGGGGCCACTGCGACACCGATCACCGCCGCCACCCACCACGACAACCCGGGCAGCAGGAGGTGGGCTCCGACGGTGCCCAGGGCCATGGTCAGGGGGAGCCCCACGAGCAGGAGCCGGCCCGGGAGGGCGGCGTCGTCCCGGAGCCACCGCATGGACACGGTGGCGGCATCGCCGAACAGCACGACCGCGAGCGCCAGCTCGGTGAGCTGCAGCACCGCACCGGACCCCATCGAGATGGGGAGCACCGGATCGCTCCCCGCCGCGAGCACCATGCCGGCGGCGACGAAGGCCATGGGCGCGCTCACGTTCCACCCCGGCAGGCGGGCCGACACCAGGCCCCAGAGCACGAAGCAGCCGGCGATGGCCGCCAGCACCTCCATGTGGATCCCCTCGTGCACGGGCTGCTCCCTCGTCGATGGTCGATCTTCGCTCCACCGACGCCCGACCCCTTCACCCGGCCGGGGTGATCACGCGGAGGCGTCGCTACAGGTAGCGCAGCTCCCGGGCCCGCCGGATGGCGTCCGCCCTCGAGTCGGCGTGGAGCTTGCGGATGATGTGCTTCACGTGGGTCTTGACCGTGTTCACCGACACGTACAGGTCCTCGGCGATCTCCCGGTAGGACATCGCCGTCACGAGGTACCGCAGGACGGTGCGCTCACGGTCGCTCAGCGCGTCGATCTGGTACTCGATGGTGGGGCGGTCG
>DAIMFV010000329.1:0-3784 GCA_036724365.1 Acidimicrobiales bacterium
ACCCGCTTCATGATCTGGTTCTGGCGGTAGTCGCGCAGGCTGATGTTGGTCTCGATGATGCTGGAGGCCAGCTCACGGAGTGACTCGGTGGACTCCAGCACCCGGATGACGTGGTCGGAGACGTCGGCGACGTAGGGATCGAGCCTCTCGGGCAACGTCTCGACCCGCCGGCGCGAGAGCGCCGAGGTCACCTCGCGCAGGGGGGCCACGGTGCGGTGGAAGTGCACCAGCGAGCGTCGCATCTCGAACCACTGCCGCTGGCGCTCCTGGGCGATGGGCCGTTCCTCGAACAGGCCTTCGCTCATGTCGTCGTAGAACTCGTCGAACACCTCCACGGCGGTGAAGTAGTCGTCGACGATGGCGTCGAGCACGGCGTAGAGGACGAAGCTGGCTCCCAGGCCGAGGAGCTGGGGCGATCGCTCGACGCGCTCGACCACGTGGTCGAGGTCGAACCCGCTGTCGCTGCGGACCGTCACGATCCAATTGGTGTCGAGGAACGCGTGGACCTCGGTCTGGGCCAGGGTGCCGTCGTCGGGGTCCACGGCCACGGCCCTGACCGCCAGGAACAGGTGGTGCTCGTACTGGTCGAGCTTGGGGCGCTGTCGGGCCTTGAGGCTGTCCTCCACGGCGAGCTCGTGGAGGTCGAGCTCGTCGGCCAGCAGCGCGAGCTGGTCGGTGGTGGGTTCGACCAGGTCGATCCAGACCAGGCATCCAGGCGCGCGCAGGTGCTCGGACACCTGTGACAGGTCGGCGTCGGCCTCGTGCAGCCGGCCCTCCTGGTACACCCTCGCGTGGACGGACATCGGATCCATCCTTCCCCATGGCGGGGGGGCGGCCGGGAACCTCCGGCCGACGGCCCGGGCGGCTGCGGCCGATCAGATCTGGCGGTCGATGCCTTCCCAGTACGGGTCGCGCAGCTTGCGCTTGATCAGCTTGCCGTTGGGCTCGCGGGGGAGGGTCTCGACGAAGTCGACCGACTTGGGCAGCTTGAACTTGGCCATGCGGGTGGCGGCCCAGCCCAAGATGTCGGCCACCAGCTCGTCGCCGGGTTCGAACCCCTCGTGCAGCTCCACCACGGCCTTGATCTCCTCGCCCCAGTCGGCGTTGGGGATGCCGAAGACGGCCACGTCCTGCACCGCCGGGTGGTTGATCAGCTCACCCTCGATCTCGGCCGGGTAGATGTTGGCGCCGCCGGAGATGATCATGTCGGCCTTGCGGTCGCGCAGGAACAGGTAGCCGTCCTCGTCGAGCTCGCCCAGGTCGCCCACCGTGAAGAAGTTCTCGATGCGGTTGGCCTTGGTCTTGGCGGAGTCGCCCTTGTACTCGAAGTCGGCCATGAGCTGCATGTACACGGTGCCGATCTGGCCGGCCCCGAGCCGGTTGCCCTCGTCGTCGTAGATGCGGATCTCCGACCCCGGCCAGGGCAGCCCCACCGAACCGGGCTTCTCCAGCCACTCCTTGGCGTTGATCACCGTGCCGCCGCCCTCGGTGGCGGCGTAGTACTCCTGGATGGTGTCCCCCCACCACTCGATCATCTTGCGCTTGACCTCGTGCGGGCAGGGCGCGGCCCCGTGGACCATGTTGCGCAGCGAGCTCACGTCGTAGGAGCGGCGGACCTCCTCGGGCAGGTCCAGCAGCCGCACGAACTGGGTGGGCACCATGTGGCTGTAGGTGACGTGGTAGGTGTCGATGAGGCGCAGCGTCTCCTCGGCGGTCCACTTGTCCATGAGCACCACGGTGTGGCCGAGGTGCAGGGCGTTGCCCGTCCACATGAGCACCGCGGTGTGGTACAGCGGCGACACGGTGAGGTGGACGTGGCCGTCCCGGGGACCGATCCCGAACAGGTTGGGCAGGTAGGCGAGCAGCTCACCCATGTCGGACGGGTCGATCTCGAAGAGGCCGCGCTTGACGCCCTTGGGGCGACCGGTGGTGCCCGAGGTGTAGTGCATGGCGGCACCGGTGGTGCGCCCCTCGGGGGCGGTGGCGGGCTGGCCGTCGGACAGCTCGGCGTAGGGCCGGAACCCGTCGATGGCGCCCACGGCGTAGGCGCGGCCGTCGGCCCCGGTGGGGAAGCCGGCCTCCTCGGTGGCGGCCAGCGCAGCTGCGGCGAAGCGCTCGTGGGCCACCAGCACCTTGGCGTCGGAGTCGCTGAGGATGTAGGCGATCTCAGGGCCCACCAGGTGCCAGTTGATCGGCGTGACGTAGAGCCCGATCTGCATGGCCCCCAGGTAGGTCTCGATCAGCTCGATGCCGTTCGGGAGCAGCAGGGCCACGGTGTCGCCCGTCTCCAGACCCAGGGCGCGGAGCCCGTGGGCGATCTGGTTGGCCCGGTCCAGGAGCTCGCCCGCGGTGCGCTCGCTCCCGTCGGGGCCCACCAGGGCCAGTCGGTCGCGGTCAGCTTCGGCGAGTCGCCAGAATCCCAAGTCAGCCATGGCGGGGGACTGTAGGAGAAAACTGGAACGCGTTCTAGTAGGGTCCGCCGCCACCACCACCACGTTGTTCAGAAGGGACATGCTCATGCGCGCCGCCGTGCTGCGAAACACCGGAGACGAGAAGCTCGAGATCGTCGACGGGGTCGAACCGAACCCGCCCGGCCCCACCGACGTCACCGTCAAGATCGAGGCCACCGGCGTCTGCCACTCCGACCTCCACGCCATGGACGGCAAGCTGCCCCAGGGGGCGCCGTTCGTGCCCGGTCACGAGGGCGCCGGCATCATCACCGAGGTGGGCGATCAGGTCACCGACCTGAAGGTGGGCGACCACGTGGTGGTGGCCTGGTCGCCGCCCTGCGGCCAGTGCAACAACTGCGTCGAGCGCAACCAGCCCCACCTGTGCGTGATGATCCAGTTCGCCATCGCCGGCCTGCCCCGGTTCAAGGAGGGCGACACCGACCTGTTCGGCATGGCCGGCACCGGCACATTCGCGGAGTACCTCACCCTGCCCCAGGAAGCGGCCATCAAGATCGACGACGACGTGCCGTTCGAGATCGCCTCGCTCATCGGCTGCGGCGTCAGCACCGGTGTGGGCGCGGCGATCAACACCGCCAAGGTCCAGCCCGGGTCCAAGGTCGTGGTGTTCGGTTGCGGTGGGGTGGGCATCTCGGTCATCCAGGGCGCCAAGGTCGCCGGAGCGTCGGTGATCGTGGCGGTCGACCTGGTGGAGGAGAAGCTCGAGATGGCCAAGCGGTTCGGGGCCACGCACGCCGTGAAGCCCGACGACCTGGCCGCGCTCCAGGCCGAGCTCACGGGCGACGGCTTCGACTACGCCTTCGAGGCCATCGGCGTGCCGGCGGTGATGCGTCAGGCCTACGACGCCACCCGCCGGGGTGGCACCTGCTGCGTGGTGGGTGTGGGGGCCATGGACCAGGAGGTCGCCTTCAACGGCTTCGAGATCTTCTTCAACGAGAAGAACTTCACGGGCAGCTACTACGGGTCGGTCGACGTCCGGAAGGACTTCGCCCGGTTCCTGCAGCTCTGGAAGGACGGCGAGCTCGACCTCGACGGCATGATCTCCAAGCGGATGAAGATCGACGACATCAACGATGCCTTCGACGCCATGAAGAAGGGCGAGGTCATCCGCACCGTCATCACGTTCTGAGGCCTTCGGCCTGAACGATCAGCGATGGAACGAGACCCGGGGCTTTGGCCCCGGGTCTCGTCGTTTCGCCTTCGGCGATCGCTTGCCGGTTCCGCCCGGCCCGTTCCTCGCTGCGCTGCGGAGGCCGTGCGATTTGCGAAAACTGAAACGTGTTCTATTGTGCGGGTCGTGACGGAACCGCAGGCAC
>DAIMFV010000330.1:0-3766 GCA_036724365.1 Acidimicrobiales bacterium
CCTCCAGGCCCGGGTCCTGGCCACCGTCGCCGACGTGGGCCTGGCCTTCGACGGGGACGCCGACCGGGTGTTCCTGGTCGACGAGAAGGCCCAACTGCTGTCGGGCTCCCTGACCACGGCGATCGTGGCCGACGAGATGCTCGCCCGGCTGGCCACCCTGTGGCGGGGCGGGTGGGTGGGGCCCCACGGCGAGTTCTACGACGTGCCCCGCCTGGAGATGACCCCTCCCCCACCGGCGCCGGTGCCGATCCTGGTCGGCGGCATGTCCGACGCCGCCCTGCGCCGGGCCGCCCGCCACGACGGTTGGATCTCCGACCTCATCAGCACCGCCGATGCCGCCACCCACGCGGCCCGCCTGGATGCGTTGCGGGCCGACGCCGGACGGACGGGCGCCTTCGACGTGATCGTGTCGCTCAGCGACGCCGTGACCGCCGATCAGTTCCGCCGGGCCGAGGAGGTGGGCGTGACCGACGTGCTCACCATGCCGTGGGTGTACCACGGCGGGTTCGACCTCCCGCTGGACCAGAAGCTCGACGGCATGCGCCGCTTCGCCGACGAGGTCGTGGGCCCGCTCGCCGACTGAGGGTGGCCGACACGGGGCGGTCTACGGAGCCCGACCGGTAGCTCCTGGTCCCGACCGCGGCCCGACCGGCCGTGGTCCAGAATCTGTCGATGGCTCCCGTGACCACCTCGCACCGTCGCCCACCGTTCCTCGCGCTGGCCGTGACCGCCGCCCTCCTGCTCGGCGGCTGCGGGTCCAGCGGCGGCGATGACGCCGCGCCCACCACGGCCGCCGGGGCGTCGACCACCTCCTCCACCACGACCACCCCCGGCTCCTCCGGCACCGACGGCTCGGGCGACGACGAGCCCACCTCCACGACCGGTCCGGCGGTCGATGACGGAGGCGCGGTGTCGCTCGACGACCTGGAAGCGCTCATGCCGGACCCGTCGGTCATCGGCCCCGACTACCGCAGCAACAGCGACGTGGAGGAGGGCTACGACGACCCGGGCGAGACCGACCAGGCCATGACCGATGCCTGCCCGGAGGCGGCCTCGCTCACCGCCGAGCAGGACGATGCCGACGACGTGGAGCGGCTGTTCGAGACCGACGACTCCCGGGAGGTCAACCTCCGCCTCGATCCGACCCCGTCGGCCAACCTGGCCCCGGATCGCATCGACGCCATCGTGGAGGCCATCAACGCCTGTGACCCGGTGGTGCTGGACCAGGATGGCGTCGGCATCACGATGACCCTGGCCGCGGAGCGCGACGACAGCCTCGGCGACCACGGGGTGACCATGCAGATGCAGGCCACGCTCACCCACCCCTCCTTCCCCGCCCCGTTGGAGCTCAGCTTCCGCGGCCGGGCGTTCGTGGTGGGATCGGTGGCCGTGACCATCCTGACCAGTGACGGCATCGACGAGGACGCCATGGCCGCGGTGCCCGGCGACTTCGAACAGGCCGAGAGGCTGGCCGGCCAGATGGAATCCGCGGTCGCCGACCTGGTGGGCTGATCCGCCGGCCCATCCCGGCGGACCCAGACGCCTACTTGACGGCGGTGGGGACCACGATGCCGCCGGTGCTGCCGGTGAGTGGCACCGGCGAGGCGGTGAGCAGGAAGTCCCACTGACCGTCTGCCGCGCAGTCGGCCGCCAGGTCGTCGAGGAACCAGATCTGGCCCTGGGCCAGGCCCATGTCTCGCAGCTGGATCATGTGCACGGGCAACAGGACCGCCGGATCCTCGGGCGGGAAGCACTCGAGCACGTAGGTGTCGGTGGCCACCGCGGCCACGTCGTGGCGGTGGAACCACTCGATCGACCGGGTGGACAGGCCCGGGCACGTCATCCGGTAGCGGTCCCGCTCCCCCTCGCGCAGGAAGTGCATCTGACCGGTGCGCACCAGCACGATGTCGCCGGGCTCGACCGAGACGCCGGCCGCCTCGACGGCGGCGTCGAGGTCGTCTCCCGTGATCGGGTAGCCGTCGTCGAAGTGGTCGACGCCCTTGAGCCGGGCGATGTCGAGGAGGATCCCGCGGCTGACCACCGGCCCGAAGTGCTCGATGCCGAGCTTGGACGCCCCGGCCTCGGTGACGACCGACGACGGGTGGCCGTTGTACAGCTCGCCGCCGTAGCCCACGTGGCTCAAGGCGTCCCAGTGGGTGGCGGCCTGCACACCCATGCTCATGCGGTCGTCGCTGGTGGTGAACCCGGCCGGGTCACCGGTGATGGGCACCGCCACCATGTTCATGACCAGGGCCGGGTTGTCTCGTCCCGGGATGGCCCCGGACTGGGGGCCCTCGGCGTCGAACGGCACGGCCAGCGAGAACGGCCGGCCCTGGCGGACCGCCGCCACCCCCCGTTGCACCGCGGCGGCATCGATCAGGTTCAGCGTGCCGCGCTGGTCGTACTCGCCCCAGCGCCCACGGTTGGACACCCGGGCGGCGAGCTCCACCAGCGGTTGGGGAAGACCGGGCACCGCTACGCCTCGACGACGGGAGCCGGGGCGGGGCCGGCGGGGGCCGGCGGGTCGGACGGGTCCGGGGAGCCGGTGAGCACCGGGGTGGGCCCCGGGTCGATGCCGTAGCGCTCGGCCAGATCCAGGGCCACCAGGTCGCCCACGAAGGCGAGGTCGAGGAGCTGGGCCAGGGCGCCCTCGCCCGCGGCCTGCACGGTGTGGATGCCCACCATGACCTCCTGGGTCCATTCCTCCACCTGGTCGAACTGCTCGCTCACCTCGGGCGGTTCCTCGTCGTGGCGGAGCAGCACGAGCGACAGGATCTGGCGGGTGATGTCGCCGTGCTGGCCCCAGCCGGCCAGCTCGCCGTGCACCACGTCGGGCAGCACGCCCACCCACGCCGGCGACTTGGCGCTCTGGTTGATCTGGTCCTTCCAGCGGATGGCGGCGGCGCGTCCCACCGCACTGCCGCCGTACACCAGCGGCATGGTGCCCGACAGCTCGCCGGCCAGGTGGTGGGCCAGACCGCCGGGGGCGAGCAGCTCCTCGCGACGGATGCGCAGCTGGGCGATGGCGGCGGCGATCCACTCGCGCCCGCCCGGGAAGAACCCCAGCCGCTCGAAGGTGGTGAGCACCGGCACGGCCAGGGCGCCGATGCGGGCCCGGGGCGGCACGTGGGTGGGACCCTCGGCCACCGGGAGGAACACGGTGGGCGACTCGGTGCTGTCGGCCAGGGCGCCCAGGCGACCACCGCTGGTGACGGCGAAGAGCTGGGCCCCGGCCTCCACGCAGATGGCGGCGGACGCCACCGTCTCGGGGGCGTTGCCCGAGGCCGAGATGGCCACCACCAGGGTGGTGGGGTCCACGAACGAGGGCGGGGCGAAGCCCTTGTGCACGAGCAGCGGGACGGGCATGAACGGCCCGGCCACGGCGGCCAGGAGGTCTCCCACCCAGCCGGCGGCACCGGTGCCCAGCACCAACACGTTGGCGATGTCGTCGTGGTCGGGCAGGGGTCCGGTGACGGTGAGGCGCCGGAAGGCCGCCTCGATCTGCTCGGGCAACCCGACCAGGGCGTCGCGAAAGCCCAGCGAGTCGGGCACGGCTACCCCTCCGACAGCGTGGAGGGCACGCCCTCGGCCTGCGCCTTGGCCACCAGCCGGTCGTGCTCGGCGTCGTCGACCGTGGAGGCCTCGTCGATCAACATCACCGGGATGTCGTCGCGGATCTCGTAGCGGCGCTTCAGGCGGGGGTTGTACAGGGCGTGCTCGGACTCGAAGTAGAGCAGCGGGCCCTTGTCCTCGGGGCAGGCGAGGA
>DAIMFV010000331.1:0-3756 GCA_036724365.1 Acidimicrobiales bacterium
CCCTGGAGATGGCCGAGGACGTGGTCGGCCCCCACCCCCCCATCCCCCACTCCAAGACCCCGCCCCTCGTCATGGCCGACGTGAAATGAACGCGCCCGCCTCCCCCACCCCCCGCGTTCTGGCGTACCTCAGGTCCACCTGTCGGACCTCAGGTACGCCATTTCGACGGGTTCGAGGTGTTGCCGGAACCACCCCGCGTTCTGGCGTAGCTCAGGTCCACCTGCCGGGCCTCAGCTACGCCGTTTCGAGGGGGTCGGAGGGGTCGAGGAGCGCGGATGGCTGAGCGGAAGGGGTTGGAGAAGCTGGCGGCGGTGTACGAGGACGCGTACCGGAAGGTGCCGCGGCCGCGGGACCTGGTGTCGGGGGCCTCGTTCCCGTACGCTCCGCCCACCGTGCCGCTCACCGTGGAACCCAAGCGCGAGGAGCCCACCCTCGGGGCGCACTACGACACGGGGTGGGCCCGGCGGATGCCGGCCCGCTACGGGCGGTTCCTGCTCACCGAGGGCGTGATGCGCCCCATCATCGCCGGGCTGGCCCAGCCCGAGCGTCGGGGCCTCGATCGCCTGGCCGACCTCGACGGTCCGGTCATCTTCGCCGCCAACCACCACAGCCACCTCGACGCCGGGCTGCTCATCACCTCGCTGCCCGAGCCCCACCGTCACCAGGTGTTCGCCGCCGCGGCGGCCGACTACTTCTTCGACTCCCGCCTCAAGGCCACCGCCTCGGCCCTGGTGCTCAACGCCATCCCGATCGAGCGCACCAAGGTCACCCGCCGCTCCGCCGAGCAGTCCGCCGAACTGATCGACGACGGCTGGAGCATGGTGATCTTCCCCGAGGGGGGCCGGTCACCCGACGGCTGGGGCCAGCCCTTCCGGGGCGGCGCCGCCTACCTGTCGATCCGGTGCGGGGTGCCGATCGTGCCGGTGCACCTGGCCGGCACCGGGCGCATCCTGCCCAAGGGCAAGACCCGACCCGAGCCCGGCCGCACCGTGGTCACGTTCGGCCCGCCGCTGCGCCCCACCGAGGGCGAGCGGTCGCAGTCGCTCGCCGAGCGGTTGGAGCGGGCCGTGGCCGCCCTGGCCGACGAGGCCACGTCGGACTGGTACACCGCCCGCAAGCGGGCCGCCGCCGGCGAGACACCGGTGCTGGGACCGCCCACCGAGGGCGCGTGGCGCAAGGCCTGGGCCCTCAGCGCCCAGCGCAAGCGCCCCCGCACCACCACCAAGGCCTGGCCCGACCTCTCCTGACCCCGAGCCCGGGGAGCCCAGGCCGCCAGGGCGACCGGAACTCCTCAGGATCGAATGCTCGGTGGGCGGGTCACCAGTAGATGGCACCGTCGCTCGGGTGGTAGGCGACCGCGGTGCTCTGGAACGTGGTGGGATCCAGGGCCTCCAGGGTCTGGTCGGTGAGCAGGATCGGCGTGCCCGACACCACCAGCACCCGGCGCACGCTCGGCTGCGCGGCGGGCGAGCACGCGTGGAACGAGGCGGCGTCCTCCTCACCGGGCGCGAACCGGGCGATCGTCCCCTGGTCCACCCGATAGCACTGGTAGCGGGGCCACTCCACCGTGGCCTGGTCCACGTCGGCGCACCGGAGCACCACACCGTCGGGGCCGATCATGCTGCGGGCATCGGGGTCGGTGACCTCCACGGCCGGGCACGGTGGTGGTACCTCGTCGGGCTTGCTCACCACCGGCACGGCAACCTCGGCGAGCGCCTCGCCGGCCTGGAGCACGGCCGCCTCGTTGGGCTGGGAGGTGGAGTCTGACCCGGTGCCGTACAGGCCCCACATTGCGAGCTCGCGGTCGGGCCAGAAGGTGAAGGCATGGTGGTCGGACGCCGTCGCGTCGGACACCCAGGGCCGCTCCCACGAGGCCACGACCACTGGCGCATCGGCGTCGCTCACGTCGAGGAGGTGGGCCTGCACCCAGCTCCGACCACGGCGGCTCTGGCCCTCGCCCACCTCGTCGTAGCGGGATCCGATGAGCAGGGCCCGGCCCTCGGCCAGTGGGTGGAAGTAGCCCACCGTGCCGGGCACGGAGACGGTGCCGGCCCGGCGGGGCTGGGCCGGGTCGGTCACGTCGATCACGTGGACCTCCCGGCCGAACAGCCCAGTGGAGATCAGGACGCGGCCCTCCACGAACCGGACGGCGGCCACCGCACCGTTCCCGTCGGCCAGGTCCTCGACGGTGCCGGTCTTCGCCAGGTTGCCGTCGCCGTCGGGGCGGAGGACGGTGAGGTCGATGGCCACCTCCGGGTCCTGTTGCCACGGGGTGCCCTCGGTGGTCACCACCGCCAGCGAGTCGGCGATCTCCCCGAAGGCGAACTGGCCCACGGTGGACCCGTCGACGATCCCCGAGCCGGCATAGGTGGGGGGCGCGGTGTCGGCGGCACCGTCGGTGTCGGCAGCATCGGCGAACCGGAACTCGTGGATGGCGGTCTGCCACGTGTCGAAGTCGAGACGGTCGCGGTCGATCGGGTCGACCCACACCTCTGAGCTGATCGCCACCCGGTCGAGACCGGCGTAGAGCGTGGTGGCCGGGGCCAGGATCGAGGTGGCGCTCGGCTCGAACTGCTCGGCGCCCAGCGGGAACGTGACCATGGAGGTCATGGCCACACCGGCGAAGGTGTCGGGCACGTGCACCCGCTCGCACGGCACCAGCGGCGTGGGATCGCCGCCCTCGCGCTGCCAGTCGGGGATCCAGTCCGGCGCTGTCGACGATGCCGTCGACCGCCGGTTCATCTCCAGCGCCTTGGCGACCGAGTTGGGCGTGGTGGGCATCACGAAGCCCAGGTCGGCCATGTTGGCGGTGGTCACCAGGCGCACCTCGCCGCCCACCAGGCGGGCCGACACCAGCGACCCCTCCACCCGCACCCGGTCGGTGAGCGTGGGCGCCGCCGGGTCGGACACGTCCACGAAGGCCACCGTCAGGTACGACGTGCTCGCCTGGGTGGCCGACGGGTCGCCCTCGACCGGCTCGGAGACCTCGGTCTCGGAGCCGAACACCACGGCCCGCCCGTCGGCCACGAGCAGCTCGCTCACGCTGGCCCATCCGTCGTCCGGGCTCCGCTCTCCGGTGGGGTCGGGGAGCAGGGCGGCGGGCAGCACCGCCACGGTCGACACCACCTCCAGGGTCTTGGCGTCGGTGATGCGGAGGTTCCCCTTGCCGTCGAGGTCGTAGATCAGCGACCCCTCGGCCTTCACCAGGTCGAGCTCGTCCACCCCGGAGACCTGCACGTTCGTCCCGAGCGTGGTCCCGGCGTCGTCACCCCCCGTGTAGGCCAGGTCAGCCGCGATCGGACTCCCAGACACGCTCCCCGCTCCTTCGGCATCAGACTCACGGGCGAACGGGACCACATCGCCGTATCCGCCGAAACCTCGACTCCCCACGTGGGCGGCACCCACCGACCGCAGGTCATCGATCAGGGCGTCGCAGTCCGCGAAGGTGGACACGGTGCTCACCAGGCGCACCCGGGTGGGGTCCACCGGCTGGGCGTCGAGCGACGCGAGCAGCCGGTCCACGCTGGCCTGGCTCGGCGCGCCGGGTCGCTCGCCGGCCACGTCACCGCCATCGCCGGAATCCGAGCGCCGCTCCTGGACCAACAACGCGCCCAGCAGGGCCACCACCACCAGCGAGGCACCGGCCAGCACCCCCACCCGCCGGGCGCGCCGCCGCCACACCGCGGCCTCCACCGCCGGCGCCGACACACCGCCTGCCTGCTGACGGAGGCGCGCCCCCGCGGCCGAGAGGACCGG
>DAIMFV010000332.1:0-1703 GCA_036724365.1 Acidimicrobiales bacterium
GGCGCCAGCAGCGACGACTCCGGTGGTTCGACGTCCACGACCCGTCCGGGCGTGGTGGAGGGCGGACCTCCGATGGGGCCGGTGGGCATGCCGGACCTGGAGGCCGAGGTCCGCGACCTCCACCTCCGCCTGGTGGCTGCGCCCGCGATCGCGGAGATCGTGGCGGGCACGCAGACCGATGTCTTGCGCTTCGAGGCTCAGGTGATCGACGGCGACCCGGCGAGCGTGACCCCGGGCGGGTCGTACCTGGGTCCGACCCTGCACGTCCGCACCGGGCAGCGGGTGCGGGTCACCTTCGAGAACCAGTTGTCGCAGGAGTCCATCGTGCACTGGCACGGGCTGGTCGTCCCCCAGGAGCAGGACGGTCAACCCACCGATGCCGTCGGGCCCGGCGAGACCTACGAGTACGACTTCACCGTGGTGAACGAGCCGGGTACGTACTGGTACCACCCCCACCCCCACCACGTGACTGGCGAACAGGTCTACCGGGGCCTGGCCGGGCTGCTGATCGTCCACGGCGTCGAGCCCGAGCCTGCGTTGCCGACCGGTGCGCGGGATCTGGCCTTCGTGCTGCAGGACCGCACCATCGGCGACGACGGCCAGCTCGTCTACGCCACCTCACGCCACGACGCCATGGCGGGGTTCGTGGGCGAGACGCTGGTCACCAACGGTGTGGCCGGCCTGGCCACCACCGTGGACCGGGCGCCGTATCGGCTCCGCTTCCTCAACGGCGCGAACTCCCGGACCCAGGTCCTGACCCTGTCGAGCGGTGAGCCCCTCCAGGTGGTCGCCACGGACGGGTGGCTCCTGCCCGCCGTGGTGAGCGTGCCCGCGTTGGTGCTGACCCCCGCCCAGCGCAGCGACGTCTGGATCGACTTCTCGGCCTACGAGCCGGGCCAGCGGATCGACCTGCTCGCCGCCGACGCCTTCGTCGAGGTCCCCGGGATGATGGGCGGTGGCGGCATGGGTGGGGGCATGGGCGGGGGCATGGGTGGCGGTATGGGTGGCGGGATGGGTGGGAGTGGGGGCGCCGGCGCGGCGCTGGAGCTCGACCCGCTGGTGGCCATGACCTTCGTGGTCGGCGACGGGCCCGCCCAGCCGGGCGCAGTGCCACCACGCCTCGACGGCCGGGTGACGGTCGATCCGTCCGGAGCCGTCAACCGGGACGCGCCGCGGGTCTTCGACCTCACCACGCGAATGGCGAGCCACTGGATCAACGGCACGCAGTGGGAGGGGCGCACGGCGTCGGACCGCGAGACCGTGGTCTTCGGCACGACGGAGATCTGGGAGTTCGTCAACCTGTCCCCGATGGCGCACCCCATGCACCTGCACGGCAACGCCTTCCACGTGGTCGACCGATCGTGGGACGACGACGCGGGCGAGGCGTCCTGGGCCGTGATCGCCGATGGCGTGGTGGAGGACGGTCTTCGCGACACGGTGCTGGTGTGGCCGGGCCAACGGGTCCGGATCGCCGTGAGCTTCGACGCGTTCCGTGGCTACTTCCTCTACCACTGCCACATCCTCGAGCACGAGGACGGCGGCATGATGCGCAACTTCCTGGTCACGTGACGACCCGTGGGAGCGCCGGTGCGGGCGGGGGCCACGCCCCACCCGCACCGTTCCCGACGCCGGCGGTCAGACCGTGGCCAGCTTGGCCAGGATGTGGTCCATCACCGCGGTGTGTTCCACCTGGGGGCTGAACA
>DAIMFV010000332.1:1713-3735 GCA_036724365.1 Acidimicrobiales bacterium
GCGGTGGCGGGCCACGATGGCCACCGTGACCAGGGTCATCAGCGTGGCCACGATGACGGCGTGGAGCACGGTGAGCAGGAGCATGGGGCGGAAGAACCCCACGTCGGTGTGCTCGCCCCGGGGACCCATGCAGTAGAGGGTGAAGTTGTACGACGTCTCTCCGGGACTCACCTGGTGGGAGTCGGCCACCACGAAGGGGTCGGGGCGGTCGTCGGGGCACAGGATCGGGGCCACCAGCTTGGCCTCGCCGGGCCAGATGCCGACGGTGACGATCACGGTGGTCATGATCGCGGTGAAGGCCAGGATGCCCAGGCCCACGAGGCAGCCGACGGGACTGGTGGAGACGCGCACGCTCATCGCCGCCGCACGTCCACCAGCTCACCGCCCGGTGTGAAGGTGGCGGTGCCCGCGGTGCGCGGGCTCTCCATCGACACCACCACCCCGACGGTTGGCGAGGACTCCTGGCCGGGTCGGGCACTGAGCCCCACCTGCACCGAGGTGACGTAGGTGTCGGACACGGCGAACGCCTCCAGGGCGTCGTCGACCATCTGGTCCAGGCGGTCGAGGGCCACGTCGGCCAGCACGAACGTCTGGGCGTCCAGATCGGTGCTGGCGCTCAGCCGCACCGGCTCGGTGCTGAGCAGGTCGCCGGCGCGGAACACGTAGTCGTCGAGCTCGTCGGGCGCGGCCGGGTTGCGGACCCGGAGGGTGACCACGTCGGAGCCCGGCGAGACGGTGAGGTGGGTGACGGCGAAGCGGTCGGTGCCCACCCGCGCCGCCACCCCGTCCACCACGTCGAGCACCTGTTGCTGGTGGAAGCCTCCGCCGCGGCGCTGCACCTCCTGGTCGAACTCGGCCCGGGTCACCGTGCCCACGCAACCGGTGAGCACCACCCAGAGCAGCCCGACGATCAGCCCTCTCCGCACGGGCAGAACCGTACCCGGCCCCGCTCGCCGTCCTTCGCCCTCGTTCCGTGCGCATCGGGCTCGGCCGGGCGCCGTCATGGGCGCCGGCGCGACGCGCCGGTAGCGTTGGCGGGCGTTGGGGGCTGCACCATGAACACGAACATCTGGGTGCTCGGCGCCCACCAGAGCGACTTCGCCCGGAACCTCACCAAGGAGGACGTCGGCGTCGACGGGCTCGTGGCCGAGGTGGTCCACGGCACCATCGACGACGCCGGGGTGCCGCCGGCCCACATCGGCACCGTCCACGTGGCCAACGCCTTCGGTGAGCTTTTCACCGGCCAGGCCCACCTGGGTGCCATGCCGGCCGCGGTGGGCCCGGGGCTGTGGGGCGTCCCCCCACCCCGCCACGAAGCGGCGTGCGCCTCGGGCAGCGTGGCGGCCCGGGCCGCCATCGCCGACCTGACCGCCGGGTTCTACGACGTGGCCCTGGTGGTGGGCGTGGAGCTGGAGCGCAACGTCGGCGGCCAACTGGCCTCCGACCACCTCGGCGCCGCCTCCTTCGTGGGCCACGAGGGCGAACCGGGCACGGTGATCTGGGCCGACATGTTCGACCAGGTGGCCGACGAGTACGACCGGCGCTACGGCCTGGACGACGTCCACCTGCGGGCCATCGGCACGCTCAACCTGGCCAACGCCAAGCGCAACCCCAACGCCCAGACCCGGTCGTGGCACCTGCCCGACGTGGTCGGCCCGGCGGGGAGCGACCCCGAGGTGAACCCGGTGGTCCACGGCCGGGTCCGCCGGTACGACTGCAGCCAGATCACCGACGGCGGTGCCGGTGTGGTGCTGGCCTCGGACGCCTACCTGGCCGCCCACCCCCACGTGCGCCCGCTGGCGCGCCTCGCCGGCTGGGGTCACCGCACCACCGGGCTGCCGTTGCAGCCCAAGCTGGAGCGCAGCCGCGACCAGGAGTACGTGCTGCCCCACGTGCGCGAGGCGTTCCACGACGCCCTCGCCCGGGCCCGGACCGATCTCGACGGCCTCGACGGGCTGGAGACCCACGACTGCTTCACCACCACCGAAACCCTGACCAACGACCACGTGGGTCGGCCCGGGC
>DAIMFV010000333.1:0-3730 GCA_036724365.1 Acidimicrobiales bacterium
GCATGATCGGCATGTAGAGTGCCTCGCGCTGGGCTTCGGAAAGCAGTTTCGAATCGTTAAGGCCTGGCGGAATGGCGGAGGCATCGAGGATGACCGCGGCGGCCACCACCGGTCCGGCCCAGGGCCCCCGGCCGGCCTCGTCGATGCCGCGGAGGTGGTGGACGCCGAGCTCCCGCAGGGTGCTGCCCCCCAGCCCGGCCCGACCCAGCTCGACCACGGTGGCCGACGCCAGCACCTGGCCGCCGTGGGACGCCTGGAGCAGGCGACCGCACCGGTTCATGGTCGGCCCGACGTACCCGCCATGGCGGTCCACGTCGACCTCGCCGGCATGGACGGCCACCCGCACCCGCAGCGGGTCCGGCCCCTGCCAGGTGGCCTGGTGCATGGCGGTCTGGAGGTCCACCGCCGCGGTCAGCGCGTCGGACGCCCGCATGAACGCGGCGACCGTGCTGTCCCCTGACCCCTGCTCCAGGGCCCGCCGTCCACCGTGCCGGGTCACCACGTCGTCGACCAGCGCGAGGTGCCAGGCCACGTCCGCCTTCATCGCCTCGGGGTCCTCCTCCCACCGGCGGGTGGAGTCCTCCAGGTCGGTGAACACGAACGCAACGATCCCGGCGGGCGAGGTGGTGTGGCGGGCTCCCACCCCACGATGATCGCCCACCGCATCGTCTCGCGCCGCTGGACCGGAGTCTTCGCTCATCGACGCAGCATCCTCCGCGGCGGCGTCGTCAACCTCCCCCATCTGGCGGATGTACCGGAGGGGGTCCGGTCGCACGCTGGCCTCGACCCGTGGTCGCCCGATCCGGTGACCACCCAGCACGAGGAGCCCGTCCCCCATGACCTTCACCCTCACCAGCGAGAGCTTCCGCGACGGCGACTACCTGGCCCCCGAGCACCTCCTCTCCGAGTCGTTCGGCTTCGGCGGCAGCGGTGGCAACGTGTCGCCCGCCCTCTCGTGGACCGGCGCGCCCCAGGGCACCCGTGGCTTCGCCCTCACCTGCTTCGATCCCGACGCGCCCACGGGGAGCGGCTTCTGGCACTGGCTGGTGGTCAACCTCGGCTCGTCCGTGTCCGGCCTGCCGGCCGGGGCGGGCAGCGACGGGGCGGTGGGACTGCCCGAGGGGGCGTTGCAGACCCGGACCGACTTCGGGTCGGCCGGCTACGGCGGTCCCTGCCCGCCGGTCGGCGATCATCCCCACCGCTACCTGTTCACGGTGCACGCGCTCGGCGTCGACGCGCTGCCAGTGGCGGCCGACACGCCCGCGGCGGTCATCGGGTTCCAACTCCACGGTGCCGCGCTCGCCAAGGCGAGCTTGATGGGGCTGTGTCGCCGGTAGCCCACGCCGCGCCCGACGCCCGTCGGTGGAAGGATCGGACTGTGACCGTGGAGGCCCCCGCTGCGATGGTGCCCGATCGGGCGCTGCCGCGGCCCCCTCGGTGGCGGCAACCGGCGCTGATCGCCCGGTTGCTGACCGACCCTCGCCCCGTGCTCGACGAGCTCCGTACCGCGCACGGTCCCATCGTGGGCCTGGGCGCCGGCCCGATGCGGCTGGCCGTGGTCGGTGATCCCGTGGCGCTGCGGGAGCTGTTCGGGACGCCCGTCGACGCCTTCCGTTGGGGACACCGGTTCAACGTGCTGGGGTTCGTGGTGGGACGGACCTCCCTCATCGTGAGCGACGGACCCGACTGGAAGCGCCGACGCTCGGCCGTGCAGTCCGGGTTCAGTCGGCGCCGGCTCAACGGCTGGGTGGGTGCCATCGTGGACCGGACCGACGCCGCCATCGACGGGCTGCTCGACCGCTCCGGCACGGGTCCGGCGGTCGTCGACCTCTATCCGGTGGGCCGTGAGCTGGTGCAGGGGATCGTGGTGCGCACCCTGTTCGGCGAGCGCCTCGCCGCACGCTCCGGCGAGATCGCCGCCCTGTTCCAGACGGCGCAGGACTACCTGGAGTCACCGGCCTACCGGCAGGTCCCCCACCCGCTGCCGATCGGACGGCGGGCGCGCGTGCGCGCCGATCTCGATGCGCTGCGCGCCATCGTCGACGAGCAGATCGATCACCTGCGGCGCGAGCCCTCCGACGACCCGCTCGACCTGCTCGCCGCGCTGCTCGCCGACGGTTCGCTGCGCGACGAGGAGGTGCGGGACCAGGTGATCACCCTGTTGGGCGCCGGCCTCGACACCACCGCCGCCAGCCTGGCGTGGCTCCTGTGGTGCGTGGCCCTCGCCGGTCCCGGGCTCTGGGACCGCCTGCGAGTCGAAGCCGACGACGTGCTGGCGGGCGACGGGCCGTTCGACGCCTCGCACCTGGCCCGGTTGGACCTGGCCGACCGTTGCATGCGCGAGGCCACCCGCCTGCACCCGGCGGGATCGTTCGCCCCCCGCATGGCCCACGTCGACGTGTCGGTGGGCGGCTACCGCATCCCCCGCGGCACCCTCGTGCTGTGGTCGGCCCACCTGGCCGGACGCGACCCCGCCGCCTGGACCGACCCGTGCACCTTCGAGCCCGACCGGTTCCTGCACGTGCGCCCTGACCAGAAGGCCCTGGCCGACCTGGCCTGGGTGCCCTTCGGTCGGGGCGCCCGCAACTGCATCGGGTTCGCGCTGGCCCAGATGGAGCTGACCCTGATCCTGGCCCGCCTGGCCCAACGCCTCGACGTGGCCCCCACCACCGACCGGGAGCCCCGGGCCGTGGGCATGGTGGTGAACCGTCCCGCGGGTGGCGTGCCGCTCCGCGTGGCGCGCCGGCCCTGATGCCGAGCCGCCCCCGGGGTGCTGGTCGCAGCATCGGGTCTCGGCGTGCTCTGGCAGGCTGGGCCACTCGAACGACGTAGCCGAGACGTGGTCGGGACCTAGCCAAGGGGTGGCCGTGGACGTGCAGCAGTGGAGCGACCGGATCGGGCGACTGGGGGTGTGGGCCCCCACCGACGTGTTGCCGGTCGGCGACGCCGCCGCGCTGGCGGTGCTGCTCCAGGAGCTGGGCTACGGCACCCTCTGGGTGCCCGAGACGTTGGGCCGTGACCCGTTCGCCCACGTCGCCCACCTGGCCGACCGGGCGCAGGACCTGGTGTTCGCCACCGGCATCGCCAACATCCACCACCGCCTCCCTGGGCCGATGTTGCAGGCCGCCAGCACCCTGGCCGAGCAGACCGGCGGCCGGTTCCTGCTCGGGATCGGGGTGAGCCACCAGCCGCTGGTGGAGGGGATCCGCCACGTGCCCTACGGCAAGCCGCTGGCCACCATGCGGGCCTACCTCGACGGCATGGATTCGTCGATGTACCTGGCTCCGGCGCCCACCGAACCGGCGCCGCGGCTCCTCGCCGCCCTCGGCCCCATGATGCTGGACCTGGCGGCCGAGCGGGCCGACGGGGCCCACACCTACTGGGTCACCCCCGAGCACACCGCGGTGGCCCGGGCCGCCCTCGGCCCCGACAAGCTCCTGTGCGTGGAGCACAAGGTGGTGCTCACCGACGACCCGGCGCTGGCCCGCACCACCGCCGAGGGTGCCCTGGGCATGTACATCGACCTGCCCAACTACCGCAACAACTGGCTACGCCTCGGCTACACCGACGAGGAGATCGACGGCCGGGCGTCGCGGTTCCTCGACGCGGTCGTGGCATGGGGCGACGCCGACGCCCTCAGGACCCGGGTCCAGGAGCACCTCGACGCCGGCGCCGACCACGTGTGCATCCAGGCCCTCACCCCCGGTCACGCCCTCCGGCCCGACCACGA
>DAIMFV010000334.1:0-3720 GCA_036724365.1 Acidimicrobiales bacterium
GGCCGGCGCCGCATCGTCGCCCGACCTCGGCGTCGCCGTGCAGGACGGCATGCAGACGTGGACGACCCTGGTGGAGGACGCCCTCGCCCGGGTGGTGGCCGGCACCCCCCTGGCGGCGGTGGTGCCGTTGGGCGACGTGGCCTACGCCATCGCGTCGTTGTTCCTGGGGCTCGAGCTCATGGGCGGCGTCGACGGCGACGACACCCGGGTGGAGAGCCTGTTCACCAGCCTCGACGCCATCTCGGGCCTGGTCGACACCCTCCTGCGCTCCGGCACCACCTGAACCGATCGTCCCGGTCCACCAGGGTTCGCCCTCGCCCTCCTCCAGCCGTGCCACCCATCGCAGCTCAGGGCCACTGCGCTGACGGGCCCGGAACCCGGGCCGCCGGCCCGGGGCGCGAGGATGACGGTCCCGACCAAGCACCCGGAGGGTCCGTGTCAGCAGCAGAACGCACCGGAGTCGACTCGGCCGACCGGTCCGGCTCGGCCACCCGGCTCGACCAGGTCGTGGTCGCCGGTGGCCTCGCGCTGGCGACCGGGGCCGCAGTTGGGCTGGTCCGGGCCGGCATGCCGTCGCTGCGCCAGTGGCTGGTCTATCTGCGCGACCAGCGGTCCAACCGCACCCGCGTGCCCTTCGTGCGCAGCGTCCTCCCGCCCGATGGCGTCGGCGCCGAGATCGGCGTGTTCCAGGGCCACTTCTCCGGGGTGCTGCTCCGGGAGGCCCGGGCCCGCACCCTCCACCTGATCGACCCCTGGTACCTGCTCACCCCGGAGTGGCACTGGGGACGGGGCGATCGCTCCACCGTCAACGCCGTGCGGCGCATCAGGCACCGGTGGCGGCGGGAGATCGCCGACGGTCGGGTGGTGATCCACGTCGGCGACGACCGCCAGGTCCTGGCCGCGTTCCCCGACGCATCCCTCGACTGGGTGTACATCGACTCCTCCCACGCCTACGAGCACACCCGAGAGGAGCTCGACCTCCTCCGGCACAAGGTGACGACCGCGGGAGTGATCGCCGGAGACGACTGGCAGCCCGATCCGGGCCACCCCCACCACGGCGTGTTCCGGGCGGTCAACGAGTTCGTCGAGCAGCACGGCTACACCGTGATCCACGCCGATCCGACCACACGACAGTGGGCGATCACCCGGGCCGGGGTACGGGCCTGAGGCGAGCCGGACGCGAGGTCCTGGCGGTCAGACCCAGGTGAGGACGGCGCGGTTGAGGGCGCCCCCGTGCATGGCATCGAGCGCCTCTTGGATCTGCTCGGGCTGGAAGGTGGCCGAGACCAGTTCGTCGAGCTTGAGCTTGCCGGCCTTGTAGAGGTCGATGAAGAGCGGGATGTCGTGGTGGGGACGGGCCGCGCCGTACCGACAACCCAGGATCGACTTGTCGTTGTACAGGCTGTTCACCACGAAGCTGGCCTCGCTGCCCAGCTTGGGCACCCCGAGCAGCACGCAACTGCCACCCCAGTCGAGCAGGTCGATGCTCTGACGGATCAGGGCCGGGTGGCCCACGCACTCGAAGGCGAAGTCAACGCCGAGCGGGCAGATCTCCCTGACCGCGGCCGCGGTGTCCACGTCGGGGCCGGCGGCGATGAAGTGGGTCGCCGCGAACTGGCGGGCCGCGGCCTCCTTGGCCGGGTTGGCGTCGACGGCGATGATCGGGCCGCAGTTGGCGATGGCCAGGCCCTGCAGCACGTTGAGGCCGATGCCGCCGATGCCGATCACCAGGGCCGACTGGCCGGGACGGGGGCGGGCCCGGTTGAGCACCGCACCGGTGCCGGTGAGCACGGCGCAGCCGATGAGGCTGGCCGACGCCAGCGGCACGTCGGGGTCGATGACCACGGCCTGGGTCTCCTTGACCACGGTGGTCTCCGCGAACACGCCGGCGTTGGCGAACTGGAAGGCCTTCTCGCCGCCCACGGTGAACGGGGCGCTGAGCTTGCCGGCGGTGTCGCGGCAGTGGGTGGGCTGGCCCCGGTCGCAGGCGTCGCACTGCCCGCAGTTGCCGAGGGTGGTGAGCACGACGTGGTCGCCCACCTTCACCTTGCGGACGGCGCCTCCGACCTCTTCCACCACGCCGGCCCCCTCGTGACCGAGCACGGCCGGCTTGGGGAAGGGGATGGTCCCGTTCACGACCGACACGTCGCTGTGGCACAACCCCGTGGCGTGGATCCGCACCCGAACCTCGTTCGGCCGCAGATCGCGAACCTCGACGTCACCACGAACCTCGAGCTGTCCAGTCCAAACGATGGCCTTCATGTGGTGTTCCCCTTCAGATCAGATAGGTACAAGGTGACCCGACGACGGGAGTCGAGCAGGTGGGGCAGAGCGGGAGGACCGGGGTCCGACGAGCAGCAGAGACCGGCGACCGGTGCGGCTTCAGATCCCCGGGGAGGCGGAACAGCCTCAGCCCATCCACACGATCGACTGCATCTCCGAGTACGCATGCAGGCCCCAGCTTCCGCCGTCGCGGCCGACGCCGCTGTACTTGAAGCCACCGAAGGCGGCCTCGTGGTTGCGCTGCAGGGTGTTGATGCCCACGTTGCCGGACCGCAGCAGCTTGGCCACCTCCATGGCCCGGCCCGTGTCGCCGCTGAACACGTAGTTGTAGAGCCCGTAGGGGCTGTCGTTGGCGATGGCGATCGCCTCGTCGTCGGTGTCGAACGGGATCACGGTGATGACGGGGGCGAAGGCCTCTTCGCGGGCCACGGTCATCTGGTTGGTGGCGTCGACCACCAGGGTGGGCGCCACGTAGAAGCCGGTGTCGATCTCGGGACGCTTGCCGCCGGTGGCGACGGTGGCGCCCTCGTCGGTGGCCGTACGGATCAGCGCCTCCACCCGGTCTCGGTGGGCCCCGGAGATGACCGGGCCGATCACGGTGTCGCGCTCCAGGGGATCACCCACCTTGAGGTGACCGGCCATGCCCGTGAGCTTTCCCACCAGTTCGTCGTACAGGCCACGCTGCACCACCACGCGGGTGGGCGACGTGCAGATCTGCCCGGAGTGGAAGGTCCACGTGCTGGACACGTTGGAGATCACGTTCTTGAGGTCGGCGTCGTCGAACACGATGGCGGCGCCCTTGCCGCCCAGCTCCAAGAGCAGGCGCTTCATCTGCCGGCCGCCCACCTCGGCGATGCGGCAGCCCACGCCGGTGGAACCGGTGAAGGAGATCATGTCGACGTCGGGCGAGCCGGTGATGGCCTCGGCGGCCTCGACGGTGTTCGCCGACACGGTGTTGACCACACCCGGGGGCAGGCCGGCCTCCTCGAACAGCTCCACCATGCGGATCACGCCGAGCGGGTCCTGGGTGGGGGGCTTGACGACCACGGTGTTGCCCATGGCCAGGGCCGGGGCGATCTTGCCGGCCATGTTGGTGACCGGAAAGTTGTAGGCGGCGATGGCGGCGACCACGCCCACCGGGGCCCGGTGCTCCACCCCGCCGATGATCCCGCCGGGGGCGAGGGCGGTGGTGGGCATGACAGCCGGGGGCAGCGGGACCAGGTTGGTCTCGACCTGGGCGTAGCGGCGGAACCGGGCAGCAGCCTGGGGCACCTGCATGGTCTTGGCCACCCGCATGGTGGCGCCGGTCTCGGCCTGCACCAGCGGCACCAGTTCGTCGCGGTGGGCGTCGAGCACGTCGGCGATGCGGTCGAGGATGGCGCACCGCTCCCCCATCGGCGTCCGGCTCCACGAGTCGAACGCGTCCCGCGCCGCCGA
>DAIMFV010000335.1:0-1953 GCA_036724365.1 Acidimicrobiales bacterium
GGCTCGGTCAGTCGACCGGGCCGATCTGGCGCTCGGCGCGGCGGCTGAGGCGGCCCAGCTCTTCGGCGTGGGCCAGGGCGTTCTGGATGTGCTCGTTCAGGGCGGCCCGCTGGGCGGCGATGAGTTCCTCGAGCTGCTCGCGGGGGGTGGCCAACTCGGGGTCGTGGGCCAACAGCTCGGGATCGACTGCGACGGCGCCGCGGGCGTTGGTCCGCACGTTGGCCAGCGAGGCGCCGGCCCTGGCCCAGTGGGCCTTGAACATGCCCATGTCGAACTGGCCGTCTCGGATGCGTGCCGCCGTCTTCACCCGGGCGGGCGGCTCCTTGAGGTCACGCACCACACCCACCCAGCTCAGGGACTTGAGGATGTAGTAGGTGACGTCGAACTCCCACCAGAAGAAGCCCTGGCGGGTGGACGACTGGTAGTAGTGGTGGTTGTTGTGCCAGCCCTCGCCCATGGTGAGGAAGGCGATGAGGGCCGAGTTCCGGCTGGTGTCGGTGGTGGCGTAGCGGCGCCGGCCCATCACGTGGGCCAGCGAGTTCACGAAGAACGTGGAGTGCCACAGCAGCACGGTGGAGCCGAGGAAGCCGAAGACCAGGCCGCTCCAGCCGCCGATGAGGTACGACGCCACGCCCACGGTCCACGGCGGGATCCAGTCGTTCTTGTTGAGGAAGCGCAGCTCGGGGAACTTGTTGAAGTCGCGGATGTCGTCGGGTTCCCACCCGTTGTTCTTGTCGCACAGGATCCAGCCCACGTGGCTCCACCAGAAGCCCTTCTGGGGGGAGTGCAGGTCGAGCGGGGTGTCGCTGTAGCGGTGGTGGTTGCGGTGGTGGCTGGCCCACCACAGGGCGCCCTTCTGGGCGGCGGCGCCGCCACCGAATGCGAGGATGAACTGGAAGACCCGGTTGGTCTTGTAGCTGCGGTGCGAGAAGTAGCGGTGGTAGCCGCCGGTGATGAAGAACATCCGGCCCCAGAACAGGACCAGGAAGATCACCACGGCGGTGCGGGTGACGCCGGTCCAGAAGCTGAGCAGCACCAGGGCGTGGACCAGGAAGAACGGGAAGCTGGTCTTCCAGTTCACGCGCTCTTCGGGGGCTCGTTCGATGCCGTGGACGACGCTCAAGGGTGCTCGCTTCGGGTCGGGCGGTGGGGCGCTGCGATGGGAGGCCGACGGGTTGGCCCCGTCAGCTCGGTTCCAGCCTACCTACCGGTAGGTAGGGAAAGTCAACGCCATCGAAGGGGGGGTGGCAAGTGGTATCGGCCACACAGCTGGCAGGATTGACCACCGTGAGCCCCGAGGCCGTCGATCCCGCCCCTGCCGACCCGGACGCAGCCGTTCCCGAGCCCGCCGACGGCCCCGGCTCGGCCGGTTCAGACGGTTCGCAGGACACTCGCGGGCTGGGCCCGCTGCGCATCGCCGTGCTGGTGGTCGCCGTCGCCTTCCTGGCCGGGGCCGTGGGCTGGGCCCTCGGCGGCCGCGACACCGATCCTCTCAACGCCACCGACGTGGGCTTCATGCAGGACATGTCGCTCCACCACGAGCAGGCCATCCAGATGTCGATCCTCCTGCTCGACAAGGACGACGTCGATCCCGAGCTCGGGCTCTACGCGGTGGAGATCATCATGAGCCAGCGCTTCGACCAAGGGCTGTTCAACGCCACCCTCGACCGCTTCGGCCACCCCTCCGCCCCTGGTGACACGGTCATGGGGTGGATGGGGCACGGCATCCCGGCCGACCAGATGCCGGGCATGGCCAGCGCCGAGCAGATGCGTCAGCTCCGCGACGCCGGTGGCGCCGAAGCCGAGTCGCTGTGGATCGCGCTGATGAGCGACCACCACATCGGCGGGATGCACATGGCCGAGCAGGCCGGCGAGCGCGGGCAGGACAAGACGGTGGTGGGCCTGGCCCGAGGCACCAAGCAGATCCAGGCCGACGAGGTGCTCGAACTGGCG
>DAIMFV010000335.1:1963-3720 GCA_036724365.1 Acidimicrobiales bacterium
GGTACCGCGCCCGCCACGACCTCCCGTTCCCCGACGGCTTCACCGACCCGGTCGAGCATCCCTACGTGCAGGACCGGATCGAGGAGATGCAGGGCGGCTGACCGCCCGACGGTCCCCGGTGGGACCGTCGCCGCGTGCCATTGTCGGAACCGTGGACGAACCCCCGGCTCCGCCAGCCGATGCTGCCGACAACACCGGCGTCGACGCCGGTGCCGACACGGGCGTGACGCCAGTGATGACCGATCGTTCCGCCGAGGCGCCCACCGACCCTCGCGACGTGATGCCGGCCTGGGTGCCGCGGGCGATCTTGCTGTTCCTCGTGGGCGCCGCCGGGCTGGTCATGGTGCGGTGGCTGCTTCAGGAGTTGCAGTCGTTCCTGGTGCTGCTCGTGGTCTCGCTGTTCTTGTCGTTCGCCCTCGAACCGGCCGTGAACTGGCTCAACCGGCCCGGCATCCGCCGCGGTCTGGCCACCGGCATGGTGATGCTCGGCTCGCTGGTGGCGATGCTGGCGTTCCTGGTGCTGCTGGGTCAGGCCCTGTTCACCCAGGTGTCGGACTTCATCGAGGACCTGCCCAACCGGGTGGAGCGGATCGAACAGCAGGTCAACGACCAGTTCGACACCGAGTTCGACACCGACGAACTGGTGGAGGAGTTCCAGAGCGAAGACGTCCAGGGTATCGCCACCGACCTGGGCAGCCGGGCCCTGGGCTTGGGCATCTCGGCGGTGGGGCTGCTGTTCAAGCTCTTCACCATCGGCCTGTTCACCTTCTACATGGTCGCCGACGGGCCCCGGTTCCGGCGCAGCGTGCTGTCGTTCCTGCCGGCGGCGAGACAGGAGCGGGTGGCCGACGGCTGGGAGGTGGCCATCCAGAAGACCGGCGGGTACATCTACTCCCGGGGGGTGTTGGCCCTGGCTTCGGCCGTGGCCACCACGGCCGTGCTCCAGGTCCTCGACGTCGACTACGCGCTGGCCCTGGGCCTGTGGACCGGGCTGGTGAGCCAGTTCATCCCCACCATCGGCACCTACCTCGCCGGGGCCCTGCCGGTGTTGGTGGCGCTGCTCGACGATCCCGGCCACGCGTTGGTGATCCTGGTCTTCCTGCTCGTGTACCAGCAGATCGAGAACTACGTGTTCGCCCCCAAGATCACCGCCCGCACCATGGACCTCCACCCGGCCGTGGCCTTCGGCACGGTGATGGTGGGGGCCGCGCTCTTCGGCGGCGTGGGTGCGCTGATCGCCCTGCCGGCGGCGGCGGTGATCCAGGCGGTGGCGTCCACCTACCTCAATCGCCACGAGGTGATCGACACCCACATGACCCGCGACCACGGGGTCAAGGGCGCCAGGGGCGCCAGGTCCGGCGCGGCGGCGCAGCCCGCGGTCCGGCCGACTTCACGTCGGTCGTGAGTCGGGTGCGGGTCGCGGCCACGCGGCCCCGGCGGTGCATCCGTTCTGCTACTGTCGCCCGCCGGGTGAACAGTGTTTACCCGTGGGGGACCCATCGTCGGCAAGGGGTGCAGATGGTCCGAAACGTCACAGGTGTCGTGCTGGCCGCGGTCGTGGCCCTGAGCGGCCTCGCGGGGTGCAGCGAGGACCGTGCCGAGACCGGTTCGTCGGCCGCGTCCTCGTCGACCACCACACCGGCGGCCACCCTCGACTGCGCGGCAGACCTGGTGGCCTGCGCGCGGGAGTCGTCCATCGGCGACGTCGTGCCCGACGCGCCCTCGGCCGCCACGGGTGAACCGATCCGCCTGGGCAT
>DAIMFV010000336.1:0-3701 GCA_036724365.1 Acidimicrobiales bacterium
CCCCGCCACCGGGAAGCCGCCCATCCCCCCCCACCCCGGCCCCACAGCACCGCCGGTCCGCAGACACCGCAGCCCGCTACGGCGCGGCGAGCGTGACGTCGGTGTGGCGGAAGTCGTCGCCCTTGCAGAGCAGAGGGCGCCCGAACGCCATGGCCAACGCGTACGAGAAGCAGTCGCCGTAGTTGAGTCGGGCCGCTGAACCCGAACCCCGTCCGAAGACCACCCCCGCCCGCCGAGCCAAAGCCACCTGATCGACACCGTTCCGTTGGTACCGTCCGGCGATGGCAGGCGACGAAGCGGAAACCGGACGACCCGGCGGCCATCCGGCGCAGGACGAGCGGTTCGTGCCGCCGTCGCCGGCCGAGGCGCTGGCCCGGCTCGGCATGCCGCTGGAGGAGGCCATGCGCACCCAGCGAGCCGTGCGCCGCCTGCACCTCGCCCCGGTGTCCCACGAGGTGCTGCTGCCGCTGCTCGACCTGGCCCTGAAGGCACCCACCAGCTCCAACAGCCAGGACTGGTGCTTCCTGGTGGTGGAGGACCGGGACCAGAAGGCGCTCCTGGCCCGGTCGTGGCGGCGGCTGTTCCGCGTGGTGAAGCGCGTCGAGGCCCGCCAGAACGCCGGCGACCCCAAGGCCCGACGCCAGAGCGCGCCCGGCCACTGGCAGGCGGAGCACTTCGAGGACCTGCCCGTGTTCGTGGTGGTCTGCTATCGCCGCGGCACCAAGCACCGGCCGGTGGGGCGGCCGCAGATCTCGGTGGCCTCCTACTACGGCTCCACGTTCCCGGCGGTGCAGAACCTCTTGCTCGCCTGCCGGGCCGTGGGCCTCGGCGCCTCGCTGCAGACGCTGCCCATCTGGAACATCCGCGCCACCCGCAAGGCCCTCGGTCTGCCCCGGGAGATGAACCCGGTCTGCATCATCCCCATCGGCTGGGCCCAGGGTCGCTACGGGCCCACCACCCGGCCGCCCGTCGGTGAGGTGGTGCACCTCGACCGGTACGGCAACCGGCCCTTCCTGGACCGGACCGACCGGCCGTGACCATCGTCCGCGACGCCGTCGAGGCCGACCTGCCCGCCGTGCTCGAGATCTACAACGGGTACCTGGCCACCACCACGGCCGCCTGGTCGGAGATCCCCCAGACCCTCGACGAACGCGTCGCCTGGTTCCACGATCGGATCGAAGCGGGCTTCCCGGTCCTGGTGGCCGTCGACGAGGGCGACGTGGTCGGCTTCACGTCCTACGGCACGTTCCGCGGTGCGGGCATGTGGCCGGGCTACCGCCACACCGCCGAGCTCACGGTGTTCGTGACCGAACGCCGCTGCGCCGGTGGCGTCGGGCGGCAGTTGCTGGAGGCACTGGTGGAACGGGCGCGGGCCGGTGGGATCCACGTGCTGGTGGCGGGGATCGACGCCGACAACGTGGGGTCGATCCGCTTCCACGAGCGGATGGGGTTCAGCGAGGTGGCCCGCATGCCCGAGGTCGGACGCAAGTGGGACCGCTGGCTCGATCTGGTGCTCCTGCAGCGCATCCTCGACTGACACCGCGGCATCGCCCGTCGGGGCCACGCCCCGACGTGACCGCCCTCGGTCAGCTGGTGGTGGGCTGGTCCTCGAAGGCGCAGAACTCGTTGCCCTCGGGGTCGGCGAGCACGGTCCAGCGGACCTCGCCGTCGGGGCGTCGCAGCACCGTGGCCCCCGCCGCCACCACGGCCGCCAGGTCGGGCGTGGTCACGTCCCAGTGCACCCGGTTCTTCACGGCCTTGGCTTCGGGAACCGGCACGAACTTCCAGGTGAGGTCACCGAGCCCGGCGCCGCCCACCAACCATCGCGGGTGACCGTCGGGGCCGGGCACGAGCTGGCCGCCAACCACGGATCGCCACCACGCCGCCGTCTCCACCGGGCGGGTACTGTCGACGCACAGCGCGAACGCCCGAGCCGGCGGCCCGGCCGGGGCCTCGCCTGCCGGCCGACCGGCCGGCTCGATCGACGCACAGAGCTCGTTGCCGTCGGGGTCCACCAGCACGGCCCAGTCCGGCTGGTCGTGGCGGACCACGGTGGCCCCGAGGGCCTCGAGCACCCCCAGATCGGCGACCTCCAGGTCCAGGTGCACCCGGTTCTTGCGGACCTTGGCCTCCGGCACCCGGTTCAGCCAGAGCGGGTGGAACCAGGGGCCGGACACGTGGGCGTCGCCGTCGTCGAGCGCCTCGACCGCCTGACCCAGTACCCGGGCCCAGAACACACCCACCGCCACCGGGTCGGCGGCGTCGATGCACAGGTCCTTGAAGCGGGCGAGCGGCACGGGGTGGAACCGGGCTCAGCCGGTGTAGGCCGGGCCGCCCGGTCGGGCCGAGGCCGGAGGAGCCGCCGGCGTGGTGGTGGGCGGCCGGGTCACGGGCGGAGCGGGCGGCTCGGGCGGGGCCGGGGGCGCCGCGGCACAGACGGGATCGGCGTGACCGGCACCCGGCGAACCGTCGGCCTCGAGCGTGCGGTGGAAGTTGTGCATCTGGATGCTGGAGCGGTGGGCGGCCGACGAGTAGGCGGGCACGCACACGGCCTCGGGACCTGATCCGTTGCGGGGCCAGGCCCGCACCGACGTGGTGCCCGGCGCCGGGTCGCCGGCCGGGATCACCAGGTCGATGCCGATCAGGAACGGCAGACCCGAAGGGGCCACGTCGGCCTCCAGGTCGGAGCGACCGTCGACCCCGCCGTCGTGCAGGAACACGCCGATGGTGCGGTTGCTGCGGGGGCTGTTGCCGGCGGTCAGCACGTCACGTCCGTTGATCGCCAGGCGGTCGCTGCCGCTCCCCTGGTCTCCCCACCACTCCTCGTTGCGCATCACCACCAGGTTCTGGGCGGTGGCGCTGGGCTCCCAGAAGCTGTTGGCCAGGCCGTCGGGCTCCGAGGTGAGGATCCGCACCCAACGACTGCTGGTCACGAACCGCTGGAGGTACACGTGGTGGACCGATTCGCCCGGGCGCACCACCGCGAACTCGTAGAAGTGCTCGCCGTCCACGTTCAGCGGCCCGAAGTCGCCGTCGCCCGAGAGCGCCACGGTGGCCACCGGTCCCCCGAGCCGACGACCGCTGGAGCCGTCGACCTCGTACACCTCGAGGGTGGCGTCGTGCGCACCGCGGTTCTCGGGGAACAGCACGACCCGACCGCTGATGGTGATGGCAGCGGCGGGTCCGCGCACGATCTCGGCGAACGTCGGCGCTTCGCCGAGGAGGAACTCGTACATGGCGCCGAACGTCTCCGGGGAGTTCACCACCTGGGTGTGGCCCTGGTTCGCGAACTGCACGTTGGTGGCACCCGGCATCTGGCGCTCGGCGCTGCCCTCGCCCCACACGGCCAGGGCGCGCACCGTCTCGGGCACCGCTCCGGGGAAGCCGTCGAGGTTCACGTAGGCCGCCACCCGGGCGGCCCGGGCCGGGTCGCTGTTGAGGTAGCCCTGCGAGACGCCGGTGCCCTGGGAGTGGCCGACCAGGTAGATCTGGTCGGCGCCGGACGCAGCCAGCAGCGCGTCGATACGGGCGTCGAGGCCCGCCCACACCTGGGCCTGGCTACCCGGGTAGGCCAACGAGTCGTGCTCGAACACGTCGATGAGGTCCGGCGCGTACCCGTTGCTGGTGAACCGCAGGGCCTGGGTCTCGAACTGCTGGCCCGACCCCATGAACCCGTGCACGAAGAGGATCGGGCGCACCGC
>DAIMFV010000337.1:0-3648 GCA_036724365.1 Acidimicrobiales bacterium
GGTCCTCGGGCGGGTCGTAGTGGATGACCACGTCGATGTCGTCGACGTGGATCCCGCGGGCGGCCACGTCGGTGGCCACCAGCACCGGCAGCTTCCCGTCGGAGAAGTCGGCCAGCGACTTCTCCCGCTGGCTCTGGCGCAGGTCGCCATGGATGGCCCCGGCGTTCACGCCCTCGGCCTGGAACTGGTCGACCAGCTTGTCTGCTCCGCGCTTGGTGCGGGTGAACACCAGCGTGCGGTCGCCGCCCCGGGAGATGGCCGCGGCCACCTTCACCTTGTCCATCTGGTGCACCCGCAGGAACCGCTGGGTCATCTGGTCCACGGTGACGCCCTGGGACTCCACCTCGTGGCGCACCGGGTCGGCCTGGTAGCGGTCGATCAGACCCTGGACGACCCCGTCGAGCGTGGCCGAGAACAGCAGCGTCTGGTGGTCGCCGGGGATGTGGCGCAGGATCCACTCCACCTGGGGCAGGAAGCCCATGTCGGCCATGCGGTCGGCTTCGTCGAGGACCACCACGCCCACGTCGACCAGATCGACCTCCTTGCGCTCGATCAGGTCGATCATGCGCCCGGGCGTGGCGGCCACGACCTCGACGCCGGCCTTGAGCTTCTTGATCTGCTTGTCGATGTCGGCCCCGCCGTACACCGCGGCGACGGTGACGTCTCGCACCTCGCCGATGGGCGCCAGCTCGTCGCACACCTGGGTGGCGAGCTCACGGGTGGGCACCAGGATCAGGGCCCGGGGCTGGCGGGACTCCGCCTTCTTCACCGTCTGGAGCACCGGCAGGCCGAAGGCGAGGGTCTTGCCCGACCCGGTCTTGGCCTTGCCGCACACGTCTCGCCCGGCCAGGGCATCGGCGATGGTGAGCTCCTGGATGGCGAAGGCGCTGGTGATCCCGCGCTCCGCGAGGGCCGACACGAGGTCGGGGGCGACGCCGAGGGCGTCGAAGGGGGTGGTCATGGGTTGTACTCCGTTGCATCTACGACAGGAGGGTCTGGCCTCCGGCGTCGGGATGCGAAAAACGCGTACGAGGGTGACCCACGGGACCGCCCGGCATGCAGATGGGCGCCGACCCGTTGCCACAGGCTACCGCCCGGGCGGTGCGGATCCGCGAACCACGGCCGCCCCGGTCGCCGACCCGGGCGGCCGTCCGGCCCGCTGTTCAGCCCGGCAGGTTGGCCTCGATGGCCGCCACCAGTTCGGCCGACTCGGGCTCGACGCCGGGCCGGAACCGCCCGACCACCTCGCCGCCCGGCGCCACCAGGAACTTCTCGAAGTTCCACTGCACGTCGCCCGCGGTGCCCTCGCCGTCGGCCACCTCGGTCAGCTCCCCGTAGAGGGGGTGGCGGTCGTCGCCGTTGACGTCGATCTTCTCGAACATCGGGAAGGTCACGCCGTAGGTGGTGGAGCAGAAGGTGGCGATCTCCTCACTGGACCCCGGCTCCTGGCCCAGGAACTGGTTGCAGGGGAACCCGAGCACCGTGAACCCACGCCCCTCGTAGCGCTTCTGGAGGGCCTCGAGGCCCGCGTACTGGGGGGTCAGACCGCACTTGGACGCCACGTTCACGATGAGCGCCAGCCGGCCGTCGTGGTCGTGGAGATCGGCGTCGCCGCCACCGAGGGCCTGGACGGGGTGGTCGTAGATGCTCATGAGCTGGTTGGTTCCTTGGAGTCGGGGACGGTGGGGAGGCCGGCCGGGTGGCGGGCCACGGGGGCTCGAACCCGCGGAGGGGCCGAGTTGTTCCGAGCGGGCGATCAGCCTCCCACGCCCCGGCGGTGGGCCCGGCTCCCCACGCCACGGACCCGCCCGGTGGACACGTCGACCCCCTCGGCCGCCAGCCGGCGGGCCTGCTCGTCCTCCAGCCCCGGAACGAGGCGGCCCGACGCGGTGACCACCCGCCACCACGGCAGGGTGCCGCCACGGCGCGCCAGGGTGCGGCCCACGGCACGAGCCGCACCCGGGTGGCCCGCCTCGGCCGCCACCTCCCCGTAGGTGACCACCTCACCGGGGCCCAGGGCCTGGACCACGGCAGCCACGGCGGACTCGAAGTCCGCCGGACCCCCTCCCCCGCCCGCCCACGTCGATCCCGGATCCACCGGTCCGGCCTACCATCCCGGTCCGCCCATGTCCTCTCCGCCCACCGCCGCCACCGCCGCCGCCCTCTCGGCCGCCCTGGCCACCACGTCCTCCTGGCCGGTGGGCCACCTCGCCGTCGCCGTCACCGGGCCGCACGGCCCGATCGCCACCACGGGCGACCAGCTCCGACCCTTCCGCCTGGCGTCGGTCACCAAGCCGCTCGCCGCCCTCGCCTGCCTGGTGGCCGTGGAGGAGGGCACCCTGCACCTCGACGAACCCGCCGGCGAGCACGGGCCCGAGGGCGTGACCGTGCGGCACCTCCTCGCCCACGCCGGTGGGTACGGGTTCGACACGGGGGTGGTGCAGCCGCCGGGGCGCACGCGCATCTACTCCAACACCGGCTTCGACGCCCTGGCCGACCACCTGGCCCTGCGGGCCGGGATGCCCGCCACCCGGTACGTGGCCGCCGCCGTGTTCGAGCCCCTCGCGCTCGCGGCCACCGACCTCCGCGACCGCTCGCTCGCCCATGGCGCCTGGTCCACGGCCCACGACCTGGCCCGGGTGGCCGTGGAGCTGCTGCGACCGACCGTGGTGCACCCCGACACGCTCGCCGAGGCCACCCGGGTCCAGTACCCCGGCCTGGCGGGCGTGCTCCCCGGGTTCGGCCGCCAGGACCCCAACGACTGGGGACTCGGGTTCGAGCTGCGGTCGCACAAGGCGCCCCACTGGACCGGCACCACCAACAGTCCGGGCACGTTCGGGCACTTCGGCGGCTCCGGCACCTTCTGCTGGGTCGATCCCTCGCTCGACCACGCGCTGGTGGTCCTCACCGACGAACCGTTCGACTCCTGGGCGGCCGAGGCGTGGCCGGCACTCAGCGACGCCGTGGTGGCCGCCCTGGCGTAGCACCCCAGCCAGCGACGTCTGTCGCACGACCGCCGAGGCCGATGAACGACGCCGTCCATGGCGAGAGCTCGTGCCGTGTCAGACGACGTTTGCGACGTTTGCCCGCGCCGGTCCCCGGATCGCGGCCTCCGATGCCAACGGCGCAAACGCCGTTCGGGCTCCGCAGCGCAGCGAGGAAGGGCCCGAACGGAACCAGCTGATGAGCGCCGCAGGCGCACCACGAGACCGGCTGCGACGAACCTCGGGAGTCGCCACCAACCCGCCGACGACGCCGGAGGCGGCGAGACCTAGAAGTCGTGCACCACCGCGCCGTTGAGGCGGTCGAGGTAGCTGGTGCCCCGCAGCACGTTGGCCAACCTGCGGTAGGGGTGGTGGCGGTGCAGGTTGCGCAGGTTGTCGTGCGGGGGGAAGGCGAGCATCTCGCGCACGTCCCACGCCAGGCTGTAGATGCGCGACCGGTCGAACTGGCGGGGGTGGGCGAACAGCTCGGGGTAGTCCTCGGCCAGCCCCCAGGGGACGTCGGCGTAGTCCTCGGCCTTGGTCTGGGCCTCGTAGTCGGCCGCCACGTGGAGCTGGGGCAGGCACACGAACCGCAACAGCACGTCGAGGTCGAGGTCGGCCGGTCCGGGACGGGCGAACTCGAAGTCGAGCATGGCCGCCACGT
>DAIMFV010000338.1:0-3648 GCA_036724365.1 Acidimicrobiales bacterium
ATGCATGTCGTCTCCCTCGCCGAGTACGTCCTCCCCATTCCAGCACGCCCCCCTGGTGGTCGCACCGGTTCCGGCGCGCGGGCCCTTTTGCCGACCCCCTGCGGCCCGTGGCCTTTGGGCCCTGGAGCGCTGGCCCGGCTCGGTGGATGATGGGGGTGAGCAGGAGGTCCATCGTGGCAGTCGACCGATCGGGTGCGGCTCCGGTGCACGAATCGCGGTCCAACCCGTGGGCCTCGCGCGCCTGGGTCTCCGTCGTGCTGATCCCGGTGGCGTTCCTGCTCGCCATGGCTGCGGGCTACGTCGCGTACGACCTCCTGGGGTACAAGGCCGAGAACGACGACGCCCCGCTGTGGGCGGACCTGGTGGCCGCGGTCCCGAGCCTGGCGATCCTCTGGGTCCCGTGCGCGGCCGCCGTGGTCTACGGGCGGCGGGCCAGTGGCGCCGGCGATCGGGGCGCCCTGATCCCGGCGGTCATCGGGGCTGCGGTGGGCATCGGGTTCACGGCCCTCACCCTGGTCACCGCGCTGGCCTCGCCTTCGTGAGGCCCCGGGTGCCGTCCGTCCAGGGATGGACCCGCCGTGCTCGGTTCCGCGGCCACTCCCCGGCGTCAGCGCGCCCACCGTGGACAGGTCGGTAGGGTCCTCGGCCGTGAAGCGGTATCGGGTCGACGTGGCGCGCTGGGAGGGCTCCGAGGAGGGCGCCGCAGCCCTGGAGGATCAGCTCAACGGGCTCGCCGCCGACGGGTGGGAGCTCGTCTTCGTCATCCCGACCCTGGCCGACACGTCCATCCGTGCCCTCATGGGTGCCGCCTCGGCCGGCACCACCGAGGTGGCCCTGGTCCTGGAGCGGGCTGACGGATAGACGCCCGCCCCGGTGGCACGGGCGGGGTGGGATCGGTGACGGGTGCGTCGGTGCGATCTGGGCGGCTCGGGCGGCGTGCCGTAGATTCCGACGGTCTCCGCCCCGAGCGGCCGATGCCCGTTGATCTGCTCCGCCCTCAGCGGTGCTCCACTTCCGACAAGGACAGCTGTACCGATGGCCCTGCACACCGACATCCCCACCCGCGCCGAGATCGACCGCCTGCTCACCGCCACGGCGCGCCACTGCGTGACGATCTACCTGCCCACCCACCGCCTCACCCAGGAGTCGGCCCAGGACCGGCTGGTGCTGCGGGACCTGACCCGTCAGGCCGTGGAGCAGCTGCAGGCCGTCGGGGCCGCAGCCGACGACATCTCGGCCATCGAGGACAACCTGATGCACCTGGTCGAGGACGACGACGACTTCTGGGTGGACCAGGCCGACAGCCTGGCCATCTTCGCCAGCCCGGACCGCTTCGAGACCCATCGCCTCCCGAACCAGCTCAGCGCGGTGGTCGAGGTGTCGGACCGCTTCCACATCCAGCCCCTGCTCCGCGCCGTCACGTTCCCGCACGCCGCGTGGATCCTCGCCGTGTCCCAGGGCGCGGTCCGCCTGCTCGAGCTGGGCCCGGTCGGCCCGCCCCAGGAGGTGAAGGTGGAGGGGCTGCCCAAGGACGCCTGGGAGTCGTCGGGCAACAAGGTCCACCGGGCCCGCGAAGCCGCCTACGCCCGCAAGGTCGACACTGCGCTGCGCGGCGTGCTCACCGGGTCAAACCTGCCCCTGATCCTGGCGGCGTCGCAGCCGATGGCCGCGCTGTACCGGTCGGTGAACACCTACCCGCACCTGGTGGCCGAGCGAGAGCACGGCAGCCCCGACACCACCTCCGACGCCGAGCTCGCCGATGCGGCCCGGGCGATCCTCGACGGGTACTACGCCGACCAGCTCCGGGCTCTGGCCACCGAGTTCGACGAGTACCGCTCGCAGGGCCGCACCGCGGTCGACCTCTCCGACATCGCCCGCCTGGCCACCTTGGGCGCGGTGGACACCGTGCTGGTCGACATCGACGCCTCGGTGCCCGGCTCCATCGACGAGGCCGGTGTCGTCACGTTCGACGACGCCGACGACGCCGTGAACTACGGCATCCTCGACGAGATCGCCCGGCGCGTGCTGCTCACCGGCGGCAACGTGCTGGCCGTGCGGGCCGGCGACCTCCCCGCCGAGGGCCCGGCCGCCGCGCTCCTCCGCTACGTGGTCTGACCGCCCGGTCACCCACCGCCGGGACGTACGGGGATCGTCAGGCCGGGCCCGGTGGGTGCTCGGCGAAGTAGTCGACGATCGCCGGCATCTCCTGCTCGAACCCGCCGGGTGCCCCGATGTTGAGGGCCCCGGCGCGCACGTCGCCCGAGTTCCGGAAGTCGTGGGTGACGCCGCCCGGCACCAGCACGAACGTCCCCTTGGGGGCGGCGGTCCACGTGTCGCCCACCAGGAAGTCGAGGGTGCCATCGATCACGTAGAAGGCGTCGTCCTCGTCGTGGGCGTGGGCCCCGGGGCCGTGGGTGTGGGGCTCCAGCCACCACTCAGACACGTTGTAACGGCCAGCGGTCTCCTCGCCATCGGCTTTGAACACGGCGTGGATGGTGCCCATGGCGTACGGACGACCTTCACCGGGGCCGAGGACGACGGGCTCACGCATGCCGCCCATGGTGACACGGCCGGACCGAGGATGTGCCAGCGCGGGGTTCGTGGCTGGCGGGCGCGACCGGCCTCGGCGGATCAGGGGGCGATGGTGGAGTTGACCACGACCGGGGTGCCGTTGCCCAGGTAGAAGATGCCGGGGTAGCCGGCGGTGAAGAAGCCGGCGTTGGGGTTGCGGCGCAGGGTGGAGTCCTCGATGCGCAGGGTGCCGGTGCGGTTGTTGCTCACGAAGAAGATGGCCCCGCCGCCCTCGTTGGCCCGGTTGTCCTGCACGATCGACCCGGCCAGGCGCAAGGTGAACAGGTTGCCGTCGAGGTAGATGCCCCCGCCGCTGCCGCCGCCCGGCGTGCCGGCCCGGGCCGGGTTGGCGCCGTTGCCGACGGCGTCGTTCCAGCTGATCACGCTGTTGAGGATCACCCACGACACCCCGATGCTGCTGATGGCGCCGCCGTTGGAGCACTCGTTGCCCAGGGCCTCGCTGCCGCCGAACGTGCTGTTGGTGACGTACACGGGCTGGTTGTCGTATTGGCTCAGCACCCGCACGGCTCCGCCGCCCACGTCGGGACCGGTGGTGTCGCAGCGGTTCTGGAAGAACCGGGAGTTCACGATCTTCACCCGCCCGCCCCGCACGAACACGGCGCCGCCTCCGCCGCCGTCGAAGGTCTCACCGGTGGCGTTGCCGGCCTGGAAGGTGAGGTTCTGGATGGTGAGGCGCGGGTGGTCCTGGTTCTGGCAGTGCGGGGTGGTCCACACCTGGGCCGGATCGCAGGTGTTCATGTAGAGGATCCGCCGCTGACCCTGACCGGACAGGGTGACCTTGCCGCCGCCGTCGATCACGATCTCGGGCCCCGTGTTGTTGACGACCTTGGCCGTCTGGGTCATGGGGATGGTGATCGGGTCCGGCCCGCAGTTGAAGGTGATGATCCCGCCCAGCGCCACGGCGTTCACCACCGCGGCCGAGGTGCAGCTCGCCGGCGTGCCGGTGCCGATCACCCGGGTCGGGCTCGACGTGTTCACGGCCTGGGCCTCCACGGGCACCGTCGCCGTGCCGTCGGGGTTGCCGGCCGGCACGCACGCCGCCGCCAGCACCATCGC
>DAIMFV010000339.1:0-3548 GCA_036724365.1 Acidimicrobiales bacterium
CCTCGAGCAGCTCCACCGTGCGGGACTCGATGGCCTCGGGGTCGTCGGCCTCCACGGTGGTGGCGCCACGGAGAGCACGGACGGCGGCTGGCATCCGGGCGATGCTACCGACCCCGGCCCGCGCCGGCCGACCCGGTACCGGGACCGTCGGGACCGGCGGTCCCGGCCTCGGCCACCGCGGTCTCCAGGGCCCGCACCTCCTCGGTGGTGAGCAGCCGCCACTCCCCCGGGGCGAGTCGCCGATCCGACACCGGCCCGATCCTCGTCCGGATCAGCCGCACCACCGGGTGGCCCACGGCGTCGAGCATCCGCCGGACCTGCCGGTTGCGACCCTCGTGGATGGTGAGGCGCACCAGGGTGGGTGCCACCAGGGCGACGCGGGCTGGCGCCGTGGGACCGTCGTCGAGGTCGACGCCCTCGCGCAGCTGGCGCAGCGCGGCGCGTGACGGCGGGGACGCCACCTCGGCCAGGTACTCCTTCTCCACCCCGTGCGACGGGTGCGTGACCCGGTGCGCCAGGTCTCCGTCGTTGGTGAGCAACAGCAACCCCTCGGTGTCCAGGTCGAGGCGACCGACCGGGAACACCCGCGGCTCGGCCGGGACCAGCTCCACCACCGTGGGACGGCCGTGGGTGTCGGCTGCGGTGGTGACCACGCCCGCGGGCTTGTTCAACAGGTAGTGCACCAGACCCGGCCGGATGCCCACCGGGATGCCGTCGACCTCCACCCGGTCCACCTCGGGATCCACCCGCCGGCCCAGCTCGGCCACCTCCCCGTTGACCGTGACGAGCCCGTCGGCGATCAGGTCGTCGCACACCCGCCGGCTCCCGAACCCCACCTGCGCCAGCACCTTCTGCAGGCGATGCCCTCTCGCGGGAGTCAAAGCCTCGCCGTCGCCGGTCGGGCTGGTGGGGGGACCCACTGCTTGCCCTCTCGCGAGATCTGAAGCCTCGCCGTCGCCAGTCGAGTGGGTGGGGGGATCCCCGTCCCCCGCTGGCTCGGTCGGTGACTCGTCGTCGGGCTGGGGCTGGTCCTCAGGGTCCATCGGGGGTCTGCTCCGCCGGCGCGTCGGGCGCCTCCGGGGTGTCGGGCTGGTCCTCGAGGTCCTCATCTCGACCGTCGTCGCTGCTGGCCGTCGTGGGGGCTGGTGTGGGGGGTTCTGGGTCTTCGAACCAGGACGGGAGCTCGGGTTCTTGGTCTGCTGGTTCGCTGGCGGTGAGTGGGGGCGGGCCGGACGGCTCGGCGCTCTCGCTTTCGCTGTCGCCCGCGCCCTCGGGCTCCGTCTCGGGGCCATCTGCCGGGTGGTCGGCGGGTTCGTCGTGCTCCCCCACCGCTGGCGGGGGCTCGACGGGCTGCGGGGGGTCGGGGCGGAGGCCTTTTTCCAGGGCCTCCAGGACGCTGGCGTCGGGGAGGAGGTCGGCGATCGGGGGGAGATCACGGAGCGAGTCGAGCCCGAGCCGTTCGAGGCACTCGCGGGTGGTGCCGAACAGGGTGGCCTGGCCGGGGCCGGGGTCGCGACCCACCTCGTCGATGTAGCCGCGCTGTTGCAGGGTGCGCATCACCCCGTCGACGTTCACGCCCCGGATCGCCGCCACCTGGGCCCGAGAGATGGGCTGCTTGTAGGCCACGATCGCCAGGGTCTCCAACGCCGCCGCCGACAGGCGGGCGCTCTGGCCCTCCAACACGAACCGCTCCACGTAGGGCGCCAGGTCGGCATGGCTCTGGAAGCGGTAGCCCCCGGCCACCTTCACCAGCACGAACCCCCGGTCGTCGGCTTCGTAGGCGGCCCGGAGCTCGTCGCACAGCTCGGTCACCCGGGCCGGCGCCACCTCGAGCAGCTGGGCCAGCAGGTGGGGATCGACCGGTTCCTGCGCGACCATGAGGATCGCCTCGATGGCCTTGGCGGCCTCGGTTGCCATCGGACGGTGCTCAGCCTTCGTAGACGTCGATGCGGCCCATGAGGTCGGCGAACACGGAACGGTCGTCGTCGTCGGCCTCGCCCCCGATCCACGAGATCGTGAGGTCACCGAAGGTGGTGGGCTGGTCGAGGTCGATCATGCCCTGCTTGTAGAGCTCCAGCACAGCCAGGAACCGCACCACCACGTCGAGGCGCTCCACGAACGAGTCGGTGAGGGACCGGAAGGTGATGGGCCCGAGGCGGGGCAGCTCGTCGACCAGTTCGGCCACCGCCTCGGTGACGCTCAGCCGCGACGGGGCCACGTGGTCCAGCTCCACGCGGGGCACCGGCTTGGGGGTGAGGGCCCGGGCGAACGCGGCCCGCAGGTCCTCGGCGGTGACGCCGGCCAGCAGGTCGGGCGCCAGGTCGGTGTAGCGCTCGTCGAGTCCGGCCGTGCGGGGGAAGGAACGCCCGGCCTCGTCGGCGAGGGCCGACAGGAGCAGAGCTGCGTCCTTGAACGTCTTGCACTCCACCAGACGGGCGAGCAGCAGATCGCGCTCCTCCCACAGCGAGAACTCGTCGTCTACCTCGACATCGGCGTCGCCGGGCAGGAGACGCCGGGTCTTGAGCTCGACCAGGGTGGCCGCGATGAGCAGGAACTCGGTGGCGACCTCGAGGTCCAGGCCCTCGAGCTTCTCGAGCTCGGCCAGGTAGACGTCGACGATCCGGCACAACGACACGTCGTACAACTCGACCTGCTCGTTGAGGATCAGGTGCAGCAGCAGGTCGAAGGGACCCTCGAACACCGTGGTGTGCACCTCGTAGGTCATGGTCAGAGGATAGTTACACCGGTGTGGTTTCGTAAAGGGCTACCGCCACCACCACCGGGAGGACCTGGTGGCCGGCGGTGCAGCACGCGCCCGAACCGGGTTCGGCCCGCCCGCGTCCCCACCGTAGGATCGCCGCCCATGACGCGCGTGTTCTCGGGCATCAAGCCCACCGGCAACGTCCACCTCGGCAACGTGTTCGGGGCGCTGGTGCGGTGGGCCGACGAACAGCACCGCGCCGACAGCATCTACTGCGTGGTCGACCTGCACGCCCTGACGGTGCCCCAGGACCCCGCCGAACTGCGTGACGCCACGCTCCGCCTGGCCCAGATCCTCCTGGCCGTCGGCATCGACCCCGAGGTGAGCACGCTGTTCGTGCAGGGGCACGTGCCCGAGCACAGCGAGCTGGCGTGGCTCATGGAGTGCACCGCGGCGTTCGGGGAGCTGCGACGCATGACCCAGTTCAAGGACAAGTCCGACAAGGCCGAGTTCGTGTCCGGTGGGCTGTTCACCTACCCCGCCCTGATGGCGGCCGACATCCTGCTCTACGACACCGACGAGGTGCCCGTGGGCGACGACCAACGCCAGCACGTGGAGCTCGCCCGCGACCTCGCCGAGCGCTTCAACAGCCGGTACGGCCCCACCTTCACGGTGCCGACGGCCACCTTCCCGGTGGCGGGCGCCCGGATCATGGACCTCCAGGACCCCACGTCGAAGATGTCCAAGTCCGAGGACCAGGCGCCCGGCACCATCTTGTTCCTCGACGAACCCAAGGCGATCGAGAAGAAGATCAAGCGGGCCGTCACCGACACCGAGGCCGAGGTCC
>DAIMFV010000340.1:0-3535 GCA_036724365.1 Acidimicrobiales bacterium
CGACCCGGCCGTTGCCGTCGCCGATCACCACCAGGGCGGTGAAGGAGAACCGACGACCGCCCTTGACCACCTTGGCCACGCGGTTGATGTTGATGACGCGCGACTCGCGCAACTGGACATCGTTGTTGTTCGGGGCCATCAGAACTCCAGTCCACCTTCGCGGGCGGCGTCGGCGAGCGCCTTGATGCGCCCGTGGTAGAGGTTGCCGCCGCGGTCGAACACCACGGCCTCGATGCCGGCGGCCTTGGCCCGCTCGGCCAGACGGGTACCGACCTTGGCGGCGGCGTCGCTGTTGCCACTGCCGTCCCGCAGGTCGGCCTCGTGGGTGGAGGCCGAGGCCAGCGTACGGCCGGTGCGGTCGTCGATGACCTGGGCCGAGATGTGCTTGTTGGACCGGAACACGGCCAGGCGCGGACGCTCGGCGGTGCCCCGCACCTTCTTGCGGACCCGACGGTGCCGGCGGATCCGGGCTTCTCGCTTCTGCTTTGCGGAATCGCTCATGGAGTCTGACTCACTTCCCGGACTTGCCGGCCTTGCGGACGACGTGCTCACCGAGGTAGCGCACACCCTTGCCCTTGTAGGGCTCGGGCTTGCGCAGCTTGCGGATGTCGGCGGCCACCTGGCCCACGACCTCCTTGTCGGTGCCCTTCACCGCGATGCGGTTGGGGGCGGGCACGTCGAAGGTGATGCCCTGGGGGGCCTTCACCTCGATGGGGTGGCTGAAACCGAGGGCGAGGTCGAGCGCGTCGGGGCCCTTGGCGGTGGCGCGGTAGCCCACGCCGATGATCTCGAGCTCCTTGACGAAGCCGTCGGTCACGCCGACGACCATGTTGTTCACCAGGGAGCGCACCAGGCCGTGCATGGCCCGGGTCTGACGCTCGTCGTTGGGACGCTCCACCAGCAGGGTGTCACCCTCCTGGCGGACGGTGATGGTGCCGGGCAGGTCACGCTCGAGCGTGCCCTTGGGGCCCTTGACGGTGACGTGGCGGTCGGCGACGGTGACGTCGACGCCGCTCGGCACCGTGATGGGGGACTTACCGATGCGGGACATGGGGCGCTCCTACCAGACGAAGCACAGGACCTCGCCGCCCACGTTGCGCTTGCGCGCCTCGCGGTCGGTCATGAGACCCTGGCTGGTCGAGACGACGGCGACACCCAGCCCACCGAGGACCCGGGGGACCTCGCTGGCGGCCTTGTACACGCGGAGGCCGGGCTTGGACACCCGACGGAGACCGGAGATGGTCCGGGCCCGTTCGGGCGAGTACTTCATGGTGACGGTGAGGGTGCTGCCCGGGCGGTCGCCGTTGGCGGCCACCTGGTAGTCCTCGATGTAGCCCTCCTTCTTCAGGATGCCCGCGAGGGCCTCCTTCTGCTTGGAGGACGGCATGAGCACCTCGTCGTGCATCGCCGTGTTGGCGTTGCGGATACGGGTGAGCATGTCGGCGATGGGGTCGGTCATGGTCATGTCAGGCCTCCTTCACCAGCTCGCCTTGGTCACGCCGGGGATCTCCCCGGCATGGACCATGTCTCGCAGACACACGCGGCAGAGCAGGAACTTGCGGTACACCGAGTGCGGGCGACCGCACTTCTGGCACCGGGTGTAGCCCCGGACCTTGAACTTGGGCTTGCGGTTGGCCTTGTTGATCAGTGCTTTCTTGGCCATTAGGAGTTCTGCCCCTCACGCTTGAACGGGAAGCCGAAGGCGTCGAGCAGGGCCTTGCCCTCGGCATTGGTACGGGCGGTGGTGACGATGGTGATGTCCATGCCGCGGGTCTGGTCGATCTTGTCGTAGTCGATCTCCGGGAAGATCAGCTGTTCGGTCACGCCGAACGTGTAGTTGCCACGCCCGTCGAAGCTGTTGGCCGGCAGGCCCCGGAAGTCACGGATGCGGGGGATCGCCAGGGCGATCAGGCGATCGAGGAACTCCCACATGCGATCGCCCCGGAGGGTGACCTTGGCGCCGATGGCATTGCCCTCGCGGAGCTTGAAGGAGGCGATCGACTTGCGGGCCCGGGTGATCTGGGGCTTCTGGCCGGCGATCAGGGTCAGGTCCTTGACGGCGTTCTCGAGGAGCGAAGCCTGGGACACGGCCCCGCCGACGCCCATGTTGATCACGATCTTCTCGAGCCGGGGGACCTCCATGATGTTGCCCAGGCCGAGGTCGGCCTTGAGCTGGTCACGGATCTGTTCGTTGTACCGCGCCTTGAGGCGGGGGATGTCGGTTGCCGTGCTCATGACAGCTCTGCTCCCGTCCGCTTGCACACACGGACCTTCTTGCCGTCGACGACCTTGTCCCCCACGCGGGTGGGCTTGCCGTCGGACGGGCTGATCACCGCCACGTTGCTGACGTCGATCGGCTTGTCGATCTCGATGATGCCGCCGGCTTCGGTGGCCGAACGGGCCTTGCGGTGGCGCTTGGCGGTGTTCACGCCTTCGACCACGACCTTGCCGTCGCGGGGCATGGCCGACTGGACCACACCTTCCTTGCCCTTGTCCTTGCCGGACAGGACGACGACGCGGTCACCCTTCTTGATCTTGAGGCCGCTCATCACAACACCTCCGGGGCGAGCGAGACGATCCGCATGAACTTGCGGTCACGCAGCTCACGACCCACCGGGCCGAAGATGCGGGTGCCACGCGGCAGCTGCTGGTCGTTGATCAGCACCGCGGCGTTCTCGTCGAAGCGGATGTAGGAGCCGTCGGGGCGACGCTTCTCCTTCTTGGTGCGCACGATGACGCACTTGACGACGTCGCCCTTCTTCACGCCGGCGCCAGGCATGGCGTCCTTGACGGTGGCCACGATGATGTCGCCGATCGAGGCGTACCGACGGCGGGAGCCACCGAGCACCTTGATGCAGAGGACTTCCTTGGCGCCGCTGTTGTCGGCGACGCGGAGACGGGTCTCTTGCTGGATCACTTGGCACGCTCCAGGATCTCCACGATGCGCCAGCGCTTCAGCTTGGACAGCGGGCGGGTCTCCTGCACCTTGACCCGGTCGCCCACGTTGAGGGTGTTCTCCTCGTCGTGGACGTAGAGCCGCGTGGAGCGGGCCATGGTCTTGTGGTAGCGGGGGTGGGGCTTGCGGGTGGTGACGGTGACGACCGCGGTCTTGTCCATGCCGCTGGACGTGACCAGCCCTTCACGGACCTTGCGGGCGTTCTCGCGCACCTCGCCGGTGGTTTCGTCTGCCATCAGACCTTCTCCTCCTGGGCGAGAGCCTCGGCGGCCTCGATCTCACGGGCCCGCAGCTCGGTCTCGTAGCGGGCGATCTCCTTGCGGGCCATGCGCATGGCCGCGGTGTTCTCGAGCACGCCGGTGGCGTGCTGGATCCGCAGCTTGAACAGCCGGTCCTTCTCCTCGGACAGTCGCTCCACGATGGTGGAGGTGTCGAGGTCGGATGCGGTGGTGGTCTTCTTGGCCATCAGAAGCTCTCCTGACGGGTCACGAACTTGGCCTTGATCGGCAGCTTCTGGATGGCCCGCTCGATCGCCTCACGGGCGATGACCGGGTCGGCGTAGGTGAGCTCGAAGAGCAC
>DAIMFV010000341.1:0-3297 GCA_036724365.1 Acidimicrobiales bacterium
CCGACCGCGGCCGCCAGCAGCGCGCCGAGCCAGAGCCCGGGGTTCACGGCGGGGTCGGCGCTGCGGAGGCTGGGCACGACCTCCCGGGCCCGCTCCACCAGGCCGAACCAGTCGGTGCCGTTCAGCGCGGCCGGAACCATGCCGAAGAAGCTCAGGGCGGAGTAGCGGCCGCCGATGTCGGCGCGGTTCTCGAACACCTCGCGGAAGCCACGCTCACGGGCCAGCCGTCCGAGGTCGGAGCCCGGGTCGGTGACGACTGCGAACTGCTCGGGCCGGCCGATCTGGTCCCAGAAGAAGTCGAGGTGGCTGCGGGTCTCGATGGTGCCGCCCGACTTGGACGAGGCCAGGAACAAGGTGGTGTCCTCGGGGACGGCGGCCAGGGCCCGCGCCACGGCGGCGGGGTCGGTGCTGTCGACCACCTGCAGATCGAGACCGCTGCGCCCGGTGGGAAAGGTGCGGGCGATCACCTCGGGGAACAGGCTGGAACCGCCCATGCCCATCCCCACGCAGTGGGTGAAGCCGTCGCGCTTGAGCCGGGCCACGAAGTCGTCGATCCGACCCCGCTCGGCCGCCATGTCGTCGAGCACGTCGAGCCAGCCCAGCCGGTCCACGATCTCGGTGGGCTCGGGCGACCAGAGCGTGTGGTCGTGGTTCCACAACCGCCCCACGGCCTGGCGGGCCGCCAGGTCGGCCAGGGCGTCGGCCAGGGGGCCATCGAGCGGTCCCAGTTCTGCGGTGGGTGTGGTCACGCCCGGTCCTCCCCCGCGAGGGTCCGGGCCGCCTCGTAGGCCACCGACACGACGTGGGCGACGATGTCGGGGGTGTGGGCCAGCCCGGGGAACAGCACCTCGTAGGCGCCGGGGGCCAGCGCCACCCCGGCATCGAGCATGGCGTGGAAGAACCGGCCGTAGCCGGCCTCGTCAGCGGCGCGGGCGCCGTCGTAGTCCACCGGCGCAGGCACGGGCCCTGGAGTACCCGTGGGTGCGAGGTACAGCCCCACCAGCGGCCCCACGCGGGACACGTGGGCGGCCACGCCCGCACTGTCGAAGGCGTCCTGGAGCCCCACGGCCAGGTGGGCGGCGGTGCCCTCCAGCTGCTCGTAGGCACCCTGGTCGAGCAGGCTCAGCGCGGCCAGGCCGGCCGCGGTGGCGAGCGGGTTCCCCGACAACGTGCCCGCCTGGTACACGGGCCCGAGCGGTGCCAGGTGGTCCATCACGTCGGCCCGACCGCCGAACGCCCCGATGTTGAGGCCGCCGCCGATCACCTTGCCCAGGCAGGTGAGGTCGGGCCTGACGCCGAACACCTGCTGGGCGCCGCCGATGTCGAGCCGGAACCCGGTGATGACCTCGTCGAAGATCAACAGGGCGCCCACCCGGGTGCACTCGTCCCGCAAGCCCTGGAGGAAGCCGGGGGCCGGAGCGACCAGGCCCATGTTGGCGGCCACCGGCTCCACGATCACGCAGGCGATGGTGTCGTCGAGCACCGGCACCTGGTTGTACGGCAGCACGACGGTGTCGGCCACCGCACCGGGCGGCACCCCGGCCGAGCCCGGCACCGTGGCCCCCTCGCTGTGGTCGAGGTGGGCCACCGCCGAGCCCGACGCCGCCAGCAGGGCGTCGCTGTGCCCGTGGTAGTTGCCGGCGAACTTCACGATGCGGCTCCGGCCGGTGGCCCCCCGGGCCAGGCGGATCGCGGTCATGGTGGCCTCGGTGCCGCTGGACACCAGGCGGACCTTCTCCACCGACGGGACCCGGGCGCAGATGGCCTCGGCCAGCAGCACCTCGCGGTAGGTGGGCGCGCCGTAGGACGTGCCCTCGCCCGAGGCCCGGCGGATGGCGTCGACCACGTGGGGGTGGGCGTGTCCGGCGATCACCGCCCCGTAGGACTGCACCAGGTCCACGTAGCCCCGGCCCTCCACGTCCCACACGTGGGCCCCGGCGGCCCGGGCCACGAAGTAGGGCGTGCCGCCCACGGCGTCGAAGGCCCGAACCGGCGAGTTCACCCCGCCGGGGATCACCGCCCGGGCCCGGTCGAACAGGCTCTGGTTGGTGAGCGGCTCGGGCCGGGTGGGCGGCGCGACCGCACCCGCCGGAGGTTCCGACCGGCCGGTGGCCTGGTCGGTGGTCTGGTCGGTGGTCTGGTCTGGCGTGGGGTCGGTCATGCGAGCACCTCGGCGATCTCCCGGGCGAAGTAGGTGAGGATCAGGTCGGCGCCGGCGCGCTTGACGGCGGTGAGTTGTTCGAGGGCGACCAGGTCGCCGTCGATCCAGCCGTTGGCGGCCGCGGCCTTCACCATGGCGTACTCGCCCGACACGTGGTACGCCGCCAGGGGCAGGTCGTGCTCGGCCCGCACTCGGGCGATGATGTCCAGGTAGGTCATGGCCGGCTTCACCATGAGGAGGTCGGCGCCCTCGGCGACGTCGGCCCGCACCTCCTCCAGCGCCTCCCGGGCGTTGCGGAAGTCCTGCTGGTACGCCTTGCGGTCTCCCCCGCCGGCGATCTCCACGTCGACCGCCTCGCGGAACGGCCCGTACAGGCCCGACGCGTACTTGGCGGCGTAGGCGAGGATGGCGACGTCGCCGAACTCGTCCTCGTCGAGGGCATCGCGGATTGCGGCCACCTGGCCGTCCATCATCCCCGAGGGCGCCACGATGTCGACCCCGGCCTCGGCCTGGGCCACGGCCACCTCGGCGTAGCGGTCGAGGGTGGTGTCGTTGTCGACCTGGCCCGACGGGGTGAGCAGCCCGCAGTGGCCGTGGTCGGTGTACTCGTCGAGGCAGAGGTCGGCGATCAGCACCACGTCGTCGCCGAACGTGTCTCTCAGCTCTCGCAGCGCCACCTGCACGATGCCGTCGGGGTCGCTGGCTCCGGTGCCCTCGGCGTCCTTGTGCTCGGGCACCCCGAACAGGATCACCGCCGGCACGCCCAGGCCCACCAGGTGCTCCACCTCGGTTCGCAGTGACCCGAGCGTGTGCTGCTGGACGCCGGGCAGCGAGACGATGGGCTGCGGTTCGGTGATCCCCTCCCGCACGAACAGCGGAGCGATCAGGTCGTTCGGCGTGAGGACGGTCTCGGCCACCATGCGGCGCAGGGCCGGGGTGCGACGGAGCCGGCGGAGGCGGCGCTGGGGGAACACGCGGGCCAGCCTAGAGAGCCCGTGCGGCCCGAGTGCCGTGGTGACGGATCGCCGAGCCGGTCAGGCGGCCACCAGGTTCCGCAGGAGGTCGACGGTGAGGGCGGTGAGCGACGGCACGGTGTGGTGGGCGGCGGAGAGGTCGGTGTGGACGGTGATGGCGCT
>DAIMFV010000341.1:3307-3534 GCA_036724365.1 Acidimicrobiales bacterium
CACCGCCGTGAGCCCGGCGGCGAGCGCAGCGGCCAGACCGTGGGCGGAGTCCTCCAGCGCCACGGCCGAGGCCGGGTCGGCACCCAGGTCCCGACAGGCCAGGAGGTAGGCGTCGGGGGCCGGCTTGGTGCGGCCTCCCACGCGGTCCGACGTGGCGAACGAACCGAAGTGGTGGGCCAGGCCGAGCCGCTCGAGGTGGCCCACCACCCACCCGGCCGACGAGCTCG
>DAIMFV010000342.1:0-3518 GCA_036724365.1 Acidimicrobiales bacterium
TCCTGCCGAGCGTGCCCGTGATCTCGGTGATCCCCCACGACCCCGCCGACCTGGCCGTCGTCGACGAGCGACGCCGTCTGGTCATCGAGGCACTGGCCACCCTGCCGGAGGAGCAGCGGGCCGCCCTCGTCCTCGTCGACATGGAGGGCTACGCCGTCGCCCTCACGTGTGCGCGCTTCGACGTGACGCTGCGGCTGGTGAAGCACGTCTCCGACAACGCCGACGACTCCGCCCACGACTGGCCCACCGCGGTGGCCGCCAGTGCCGTGGTGCTCGGCGAGTGGGTGGAGCGCTACCTCGACGACGACGCCTGAGGAGCCGGCCCGAACGCCCCGTCGGTGATCAGCGCGGGGCGGGGGCGACGCGGCGGCAGGCGTCGGCCACAGCCGGGCCGAAGCTGGGCTTGGCGCACCAGGTGTGGCCCTCGTCGACCTGGATCACCTCGGCGTGGGGGATCGAGACGAGGAGGCGGAGCTGCTCGTGGGGAGGCACCGCCCGGTCGTTGTCGGTGACCAGCACCGCGGTGGGGACGTCGACGTACTTGAGCCACCGGCGGGAGTCGTAGTTGCCGATGGCGGCCAGCGCCTCGGCGACCATGCGCGGATCGTGGCGGCGCATCTCGGCCGCCGCCCACCGGGTGAGGCTCTCGGGCCGGGCGCGGATGGCGGTGGGGATCTGGCGCTGCAGCGGCCGCAGCGGCACCCGGGTGGCGAGCTGGCCCACCCTGGTCGACCCGGCGAGCGCCGACATGGCGGTGACCAGGGCGAGGCGCTCCCGCACCCCGGGCACGAAGCGGTTGCTGGTGGCGCAGAACACCAGGCCGGCCACCTTCTCGGGGTGGCGGTGCCACAGCAGCTGGGCGATGGGACCGCCCATGGAGTAGCCGGCGGCCACCACCCGGTCCACCTCCAGGTGGTCGAGCAGGGCGGCGACGTCGTCGGCGCAGTCGGCCAGGCGGAACCGCGACCACGTCCGGATGCCCCGGCCGTGGCCGCGCATGTCCGGCGCCAGCACGCGGAAGTGCTCGCTCAACGGGGCGAAGGCCTGGAACCAGTTCAGCCCGCCCGAGGCGATGAGGCCGTGCAGCAGCACGACGGTGGGGGCACCGGGCGGCCCGGGGATCTCCCGCACGAACGTGGTGCCCCGCCCGGGCAGCTCCACCCGCCGACCCAGCGGGATGGGCGGCCCTCCGACGGCATCGGGCTCGGCGATCACCTGCGACATGTCGTCACGTTACGGCGGCACGCGGAGCCGTGCGGCGATCCGCTCGGCCCGGGGTCGGACGACGTCGACCCGGGGAGTGGCACACGGCGTCGATCGTCGGGCCAGAATGTGACGCCCCGTCAGATCTAGGAGGCGAGCCGACAGGCGAGCCGACCAGACGAGCACGTTGGGTGCACCGAGGCGCCAGCCGAGGTCCTGACCACATGTACGCGACGAACGGGCGGCCTATCCGCTCGAGTCCTTAGAGGAGACCAGCCGTGGCCGACCACCCCACCCGCGACACCATCGACCTCGTGAGCGGGGCCTGGTGGGGCTCGAACCCCCACGACGATCTCACGTGGTTGCGGGAGAACGCCCCGGTGTATTGGGACGGGCGGGTGTGGGGCATCAGCCGCTACGCGGACCTGAAGGCCATCTCCAAGGACCCGGTGACCTTCTCCAACGCCCAGGGCATCCGACCCGACTCCGGTCCCATGCCGATGATGATCGACATGGACGACCCCGAACACTTCCAGCGCCGCAAGCTGGTGAACCGGGGCTTCACCCCCAAGCGGGTGCGCGAGCGCGAGCAGGAGATCCGCGACGTCTGCGACGGGATCATCGACCGGGTGATCGAGAAGGGCGAGTGCGACTTCGTGTGGGACATCGCCGCTCCCCTGCCGCTGATCATGATCGGCAACGACCTGGGCGTGGCGCCCGAGGACCGCGAGCAGCTCCTGGAGTGGAGCGACGCCATGTTGTGCGCGCTCACCGGCGACCCCGAGCACATCGGGCGGGCCAGCGAGGCCTTCGCCGGCTACAACGACTACGCCGGGCGGGTGATCGAGGACCGCACCGCCAACCCCCGAGACGACCTCATGAGCGTGCTGTGCCACGCCGAGGTCGACGGCGACCGGCTGGACCAGGGGTCGCTCATCTTCGAGTCGCTGCTCATCCTGATCGGGGGCGACGAGACCACCCGCCACGTGATCTCCGGCGGCGGCTGGCAGGTGCTCCGCGACCGCGACCAGTGGGAGCGCCTGGTGGCCGACCCGTCGCTGCTCACCAGCGGCATCGAGGAGATGCTGCGCTGGGTGAGCCCCATCAAGAACATGGCCCGCATCGCCACCCGAGACGTGGAGGTCGCCGGCCAGCAGGTGCAGGAGGGCCAGAAGCTGCTGCTGCTCTACCCGTCGGCCAACCGTGACGAGGCGGTGTTCGACGACCCGTTCCGCTTCGACATCGGCCGCACGCCGAACGAGCACGTGGCGTTCGGGTTCGGCACCCACTTCTGCCTGGGCAACAGCCTGGCCCGACTCGAGCTGCGGGTGATGTTCGAGCAGCTCCTCGCCCGCCTCCCCGACCTCGAGCTGGTGGGCGGCGAGGAGCCCGGGTACCGGGCCGCCAACTTCGTGAGCGGCTACGAGTCCATGCCGGTGCGCTTCACCCCCGGCGCCCCGGTGGGGTGACCCCGTCCCGGCGCGCCAGTCGGCTGACCAGGGCGGGAACGCGACGCCGCCCGGGCGCCGGCCGATCGGAAGCGATCAGCGGGCACACCGGGCGGCGTTTCGTGCAGGCCGTGCGTCAGACGGCGGCGCAGGTGCCGGCCTCGCCGGTGCGCGATGCCACCTTGGTGGCTGCGGAGTAGCCCCCGGTGAAGACCTCGATGTCGGCCTCGGGGTCGAGCCCGAACACGAAGTCCGATGCCGCCTCGCAGGCGGCGACCGCGGTGGGGGCATCGATGGTGACGGCGTAGAGGCCCACCGTCTGCACGCCCATGTAGTTCACGCCGATCACGCCGTCGCCCGTGTTCCAGTCGAACAGCGCGCCCAGCTCGGGAGCGGTCTCGTTGAGGTGGTCGAGCAGTTCGGAGGTGCCGATCTCGCTGCTCTCGGCCTCGGCCGTCTCGGTGGTGGTGGTCTCGTCGCCCTCCGCCTCGGTGGGGGTGGACTGGTCCGTAGCCTCGGTGGTGGTTGACTCGTCGGCCGCCGCTTCCGTGGTGGTGGTGGTGGTGGAATCGGCGCCGTCGTCGTCGTCGGACCCGCAGCCCACCAGGGGGGCCACCAGCAGCGCGGCGGCGAAGCCGGTCCGGGCGACCGCACGGAACAAGGGGGTGGTCATCTGATCTCTCCCGTCAGAGGTGTGTGGAACCGCCGACCGTAGCGGTCGGCGGTTCCGGCCCAGCCCGCCGGACGGGTTCAGCCGATGGCGAGGGTGGCCCGCTCGGTGCCGTCGGCGTCGAGGACCACCACCTCGGTGCTGGTGACCAGGCCCCAGCCGGCGTCGGCGGGGATCACCCGGGCCCCCCGCCCCGC
>DAIMFV010000343.1:0-353 GCA_036724365.1 Acidimicrobiales bacterium
GCCTTCTTTCGGTCGACGAGAACGAGGGCGACCGAATCGCTGGTGTCGGCCTGGATCTCATCGGTGACGATCCGGTTCGCTTCCCGGAGGCGTTCTGCGATCCGTCCGGAGAATCCGAACAGGAACGACCGGCGGAACGCCGTGGTGTTCTCGCCTACGGGGACGGTCTCGCCCTTCATGGCAACGGTCGCTTGGATCATCAGCGAGGTGTAGAGCACATCGACGGCGGATACGTCGGTCTCGTAGCCGACGACCGTTCCGATCCGCCCGTCCCACCCGGTGGAGGTGACGATCCGGCAACACGACGCTTCGGAGACGCTGTCGAGGAGGTCGAGGCGGGCACGAACGTAGGG
>DAIMFV010000343.1:363-3512 GCA_036724365.1 Acidimicrobiales bacterium
CGCCTGATGATCTTGCCTCGGTCGGTCGGGCGCCGGCCGGCGTCGATCATCGCTTCGGTGATGCGGTGGCGACTCATCAGCTCTGCAGCCTTGGCGAACAGAGCGGACGACTCCGCTTCGAAGGTCGAGGCTTCGGCCTTGTCGAGCAGTCCCCTGATCTTGCGTAGAACAGGGTCGGTGTCGGTCGTGATGGTGGTGTCGGGCATGAGGTGACCGTGGGTGGTGGCTTGAGCCCGACCATCATGGTCGGGCTAGTCGTTCTTGCCCTGGACGCGACGCAGCCGCCCGGAGGCGGCTACGAAAGTCCAGGAGATCTCCCCCTGGAGATGGTCCTCACAGGCTACCTGTCCGGCGGTCCTGCCGCGCCGAACCGCACCGACACGGGCGCAGGCGCAGGCGCAGGCGAGAACGCTGCAGAGGAGGTCCAGGTCGCCCGAGACGAGAAGGTCGGCCTCCTGATCGCGAGCCAGCGCTATCAAGTAGTCGTCGTCTTGATCACGGGTCATCGACTCAACGCTGGCGGGGTCGTCGACCATGACCGCCTCTGTCGCGAGCCGATCGACGAATGCGCGCGCGTCGTCCAAGCTGAGCCACCGGCGCAGCTTCGGCCGTTCCGTCATGACCTCGGTGACCTCGGCGAGAAGTTCGGGACACATGACCACGTCAAACGGTCGACGGTCGAGCCAGGCCTGCACCACCCGGTGCGGTGCTCCTGTGCTGATGGCGGCGGACACGAACATATTCGTGTCGAGGACGACCCGCACGCGTCAGCGGGGTGCAGGCCCAGGTCGACGACGGCGACGGACCGCCTGAGCCTCGGACACGGCGAGGTCCATGGCCTCGGCCTCACTCAACTCGGTGTTGTCCTCGACGTTGCGACGCAGACGTTCTCGCAGATCACGGTTGTAGTACTCCCATGCGGCCTGGCGTGACATCCCCAGCGCCGCGCCGATCCGGTCCCACGACACGCCCGCATCCCGAGCCGCCCGCACCCGATCACGGCGCACCCGCTCCAACTCCTCCTCGCCACGCGTCAACTCTCGCAACGCCTCCACCGGATCAGCCGGCAGATGGTTCAACGCGATCACACTCACGCCTGTCAGGATACCTTGACACCCGGTACAGCGTCCAGAACCCACCAGGCAGCCCTGACTGGCTGGCCGGTCACTACGCTCGGGAAGAGGGCGGAACGGGAACCAGATGTTCACCTGGTGGCGATGAGGAGCGGAGCACGTGGAGCCCGAGTGGACCGCTGATGACTACTGCCCGTCGTGCGGGTGGCGCCAACCGCGCGCCACGTACGGATGCTTCTGCGTTGCGGTCTTCGGGTCGGCACAGGACCGGGCCGAGCTGATCGAAGCTGCGGTGGGCGGCGACAGCGTCGCTTGCCGGCAGGTCGGCTTCATCCGCGACGGTGACTCACGATCGGCGCTTGAGCACGTGGTGAGAAGCGGACCCAGCGACGGGGTGGTTGCGAGTGCGGCATCGGCCCTGGCGAACATTGCTGACGCGGCATCGCTGCCCGTGATGGTGGAACTGGCCAAGGTTGCCTGGGGAGATCGCCTTCCGCACACGGTGCGCTACTTCTGGCGGCTCGGCACTCCAGGGGCGGTGGAGGCGCTCGCCGCGATGTTGGAGGCCTGGCCGGTACAGGTGGCCATGCCCCTGGCGAAGCTCGGTGATGAGCGGGGAGTGCGAGCGCTGATCGAGCTCCTGCGGCCGATGTCCAACCCCTTCGACCGGAGGTACGTGGCGGTCATCGCCGACTTCGCGCCTGGCCCATGGACCGCTGACCTCCTCGATGCGTTCAACGAGTCGGCCGACCTCGAGGCCATCGTCGAACGCGCCGTCGACAATGGCCTGCTCGGACTGCTGCACCTGCGAGCGCGCCAGGAAGGCCTGCCACGTCCCGCCTCGCTTGATGACTGGGAGGGGGACGACTTTCGGGTGACCGAGGCGGACTGGATCGAATCGACACGCACCAGGGAGCGGACGACGCGTCTCCACGACCTCGCCAGCCTGGCCCACGTGGTCGTCCATCACTGTGGCGAGGACGGCGCGAACGCGGTGAGGAACGCTTCGGAGCGCTGGGGAGTCGACCTCCTCCACTTGGTCGACCGGAACTACGGCGAGGCTGCAGTTGACGTGACGGGACCGACAGTCCGGGCGTGGGCGCTGGACTACGAGCTGGGGGACCCTCACCATCCCGGCACCCGGTTCGGTGGGCAGCCGACCTGGATCGATTCCCCGACGTGGCCGCTCACCGCTGCGGGCACACCGATGGCGTTCTGGGCGCAGGTCAGGTTTCCCGACGACCCGGACCGGATGGCCTACCTGTTCGTGGACAACACCGACGACATCATCCAAACCGACATGGGTACCGCGTCGATGTTCGTTCAGCCCGGAGGCCAGCCCTCAGTGCCCTGGGCCGCTCGGAACACGGGACCCGTTCTCCCCGACAAGGTGCAGCGCGACCGGTCGGCCGGAGCACCGCAGCCGTGGAGCCTGGCCGCCAGAGTCCCATCCCTCCGAGCCTTCGATGACCCCGTCGAAGATCGCCAGGTGGTCGAGCAGTCCTGGGACAAGGTCGGTGGACATGGCGTCTTCCTCCAATGGGATCCCGCTCCTGAAGGCTTCGAATTCTTTGGCCAGTTCACCGCCGAATCGGCCGGCCATGAGCTGGCCGACGGCGCGCAGTGCTACCTCTACGTGAACCGCGACAACGGCGACGGGCTGTTCCTCTGGGACTGCCACTGACCCGCAGTGAGGACCGAACCAGTCCGCCACCGCTACTGCATCACCAACTCCTGGCGCCGATAGACCGATCGACCGCGGAATCGGCCGCCGGGCGCAGGCCTCCGGATCGGGCAGGCCCGACGACTGACGGCATGCGTCAGTCGTGTCCGCCCAAGATGTGGAGCCAGGTCGGTCGACCGGGCCGCTCGATCAACGTGAACTGGTAGAAGTCGCCGCCTGCAACGCTGGCGATCGCCTTGGTCTGGGTCACGTCGCCGGTGCGGATGCGCTCGCCGGGGGCGTAGGTGTCGACGTTCTCCTTGCCGATCTGGTCCAGGTAGGCCCGGAGCACGGTGTGGGGGTCACCGGTGACCTCGAGTACCGCCTCGATGCCGCCGGTGGCGTCCTCGAGG
>DAIMFV010000344.1:0-3511 GCA_036724365.1 Acidimicrobiales bacterium
CACGAGCCCCTCGGACACGAGCCACCTCATCCGTTCGCTCAACAGGTTGGGCGCCAGACCAGGGAGCCCCTCGCGCAGATCGCTGAACCGGAGTGGGCCGAACATCAGGTCCCGGACGATGAGCAGCGTCCACCGCTGCCCGACGACGTCGAGCGCACGGGCGACCGGGCACACCTGCTCGTAGGACCGCGGCGAGCTGGTCGAGAGCTTCTGGTTCAACTTCACACCTTGTTTGGTTGACTTTCTGATACTACCGTCTCTCGGAGCACCGACACCGAACCGGGGGGCGAGATGACCACGATGCAGTCGTATCCGAACGGGGTGCCCAGTTGGATCGACCTGGCCACTCCGGATCCGGACGCCTCCAAGGCGTTCTACGGTGAGCTGTTCGGCTGGACCTACGAGGACGAGCCGACGGACCAGCCCGGGTCGGACTACACGATGGCCCGCCGGGACGGACGCAGCGCGGCCGGGATGATGAAGCTCTCCCCGGAGATGGCGGCTGCGGGCATGCCGCCGGTGTGGAGCAGCTACGTCACGGTCGCGGACGCGGACGCCACGGTGGCCAAGGTCGGACCGGCCGGCGGCACCGTTGTCCAACCGCCGATGGATGTGATGGATGCGGGGAGGATGGCCGTCCTGGCCGACCCGTCGGGCGCGGTCATCTGCTGCTGGCAGGCCAAGGAGCACATCGGGGCCGAGGTGGTCAACGAACACGGCTCGCTCGTCTGGAACGAGCTGATCACGCCCGACCCGGCGTCGGTCGCGGGCTTCTACGCCGAGGTCTTCGGCTGGACCTCCCAGACCGCACCGATGCCGGGGGGCGACTACACCGTGTTCCACGTGGCGGGCGGCAACGAGAGCGGCATCGCCGGAGCCATGGCGCCACCGATGCCGGGGATGCCGGCGTTCTGGGGGGTGTACTTCCAAGTGGAGGACGCGGCCGCCATCGTGGACCGGGCCAGGGAGCTCGGCGCCCAGGTGCTGATGGACGCCACGGCGATGCCGGGCGTGGGCACCCTGGCCACGATGACCGACCCGCAGGGCGCCGTGTTCTCGGTGATGACCCCGGAGGCCTGATCCGTGACCGAAGCGGATCACGACTTCGATCCATCGACCATGCCGAGGATCGCCCACGCCGACCCGTCGCTGCCGGGAACGCTCGAGCTCGGCGTGTTCTCGCTCTCACTGACGGTCGCCGATCTCGCCGCCTCCCGTGCGTTCTACGAGGCTCTCGGCTTCGAGGTGACCGGCGGCGACGCCCACGGAGGTTGGCTCATCCTGAAGAACGGGGAGACGACGCTGGGTCTGTTCGCCGGCATGTTCGATCGCAACATGCTCACCTTCAACCCCGGGATGACCGCCCGCATGGAACGCCTCGACTCCTTCACCGACATCCGCGACCTCGAGGTGGCGCTGCGGAACGCGGGGCTCTCTCCGGAGAGCGCGATCCAACCGGGGAGCACCGGCGCAGGCTCGATCACCCTGGTCGATCCTGACGGCAACCCCGTGCTCATCGACCAGTTCTTCTGCCGCTTCAGTCCTTCCGCGAGCGATCCCCGACGACCTGATCGACGGGTTCCTCGATCCGCGGCCCATCACTCTGACGTGGCCCCGCACCGCTATCGGAGCGGGCCACTCCCTCGACAGGCCCCGGTCGAGCGGGGGCACGTGGGGCCATGAGCAGTACGTCGCCGCTGTCACCGCCCCCACCCACCCCGAGCACGCCGAGATGGTCGAGTGACGCGGCGGCGACGACCCCGAGAACACGCCTCGAACTCCTTGATGGATTCCGGTGCCCTCGCTCGTGGGAGGTGGACATGGTCACTCGGCTCGCCCTTGTCGCAGTGTTGACCGTCTGTGCGTGTGCGACGGGCTGCGCCGAGGACCGCACCGAGGCCGAAGTCGACTGGAGTCTGGCTTCGCCGCCCGTCGGCCGGGAGGTCGACGTCCGCGCCGAGTTCGGCGGTAGTTCCTGCTCGGAGTTCAAGGACTGGGACGTCGCTGAGACCAGCAGTTCGGTGACGATTCGGGCCACTGTTGAGTTCTTCGGCAACGAGTGCACCGCGGACCTGGTGGTCGAGCCGATGTCCATCGTGCTCGATGAACCCCTCGGTGATCGTCGCCTGCTCGGGTGTCGTCCCGAGTCAGCGGTCACTGCTGGATCGAACCGTCGGACCGTTGACGACTGCCGGGAGACGGCCAGCTGACCGCCCCAGAACGCTGATGGTCGTCGTGCATGGGGCGATCAAGGTTCGGCCCAGTCGGGGAATGGCGACATCTCGACTCACCACGACGACCGGCCTGCTGCCGATCTCAGGCAGCTCACACCACCAGAGTTCGCCGCGCCGGGGAAGGTCAGTCACGACGCAGCAGCGGCGGAACGGAACGATGCAAGATCGCCCCACTCATCGGCCTCGTCGAGCGGATGCTCGTCGTACGCGGCGTACGCACCGTCGATCTCGGCCGGTCGATGGTGTGCCAGGAGCGCGTCGAGTGCCCGGTCGAACAGCACGGAGTCGGAGTGTGCGCCCGTCACCTCCCGAGCCCTTGTGAGGAGCTCGTCATCGACCGTGGTGCTGACACGTGTACGAGCGATGCCATGACCATGCCACTGCACCGTCGCTACACGGGACTCCAATCTGGAGCAGCTGTTGCCACGATCCGCTACGTCGAGCTTGCAGACGAGATTCCACGTGCATGTACTATGCATGCATGCCGAACGTGCAGGTTCGAGATGTGCCAGACGCAGTCCATGCGGCTCTGGTCCGCCGAGCAGAGGAAGCTGGCCAGTCGCTCCAGCAGTTCCTTACCTCCCAGCTCGCAGAGATCGCGGCAACGCCGACGGTGCAGGACGTCCTCGACCGAATCCAGCGACGAGCGACGGGCACGTTGTCGGCGAGAGACGCGATCGAGGCACTCGACGAGGAACGTGCTCGTCGTTGACGCTTCGGTTCTCGCTCCAGTCGTGGCCGACGTCGGGAGCGATGGCCAGCGGTTCCGCGAACGACTTCGGGGTGAGACCGTGGCCGCGCCCGACCTGCTCCGGGTCGAGGTTGCGTCGGTGCTGCGGCGGCACGCGGCCCACGGGGGCCTGACCCCACAGCAGGCCGACCAAGCAATGGATGATCTGCTGACGTTTCCGCTCACCGTGTACCCCACCTCACCCCTGCTGCCGCGGGTGTGGGAACTGCGTCCGAAAGTGACTGCGTACGACGCCTGCTACGTCGCCCTTGCCGAGGCGGCAGGGGTACCGCTCGTCACGGCCGACCGACGACTGGCCGGCGCTCCAGGTCTGCGATGCGCCGTCGACCTGGTGTGATCACGCAACCGGCGGCGGGTGACGCGAGCCTTCAGCGTTGAACGCACCGGCCGACGCGCCCTGGATCGGTGCAGCCTTCGCCGCCCCTTGCCCCACGGGATCCGACGAGCGGAACCGGATTTCTGGGCACCCCGCACCTGGGCGTCGGGCGCCTCGGGGTCCCACAGCCCCGCGGCCGACCAGCGCTCG
>DAIMFV010000345.1:0-3506 GCA_036724365.1 Acidimicrobiales bacterium
GACCGTGCTCACCCTGACCGGCGTGCGCCTCCTGGGCATCGGCGTGCGAGAGGGCACGTTCCCGGTCCGGAGCCGGATCGGCTGGCAGGTCTGGGCCACCGAGCGGCTGCTCGACAGCGCCCGCACCCTCCTGTTCCCGCTCTACGCCAGCCTGGCCACGCCCGGCTGGCTGCGGCTGCTCGGTGCCCAGGTGGGCAAGGGCGTCGAGGCGTCCACCGTGTTGCTCCTGCCCAAGATGACCACGGTCGGCGACCACGCCTTCCTGGCCGACGACACCATGATCGCCGGCTACGAGCTGGGTGGTGGCTGGATGCGGGTGGCCCGATCCAAGGTGGGCAAGCGCGCCTTCCTCGGCAACTCGGGCATGGCGGCCGGTGGTCGGTCTGTGCCCAAGAACGGCCTGGTGGCGGTGCTGTCCGCCGCGCCCAAGAAGTCCAAGGCAGGCACCTCGTGGCTGGGCAGCCCACCGGTGAAGCTGCGCCGCACCGCCCGCACCGGCGATGAGAGCCGCACGTTCGCCCCGCCCACCCGGCTCAAGGTGGCCCGGGCGGTGGTGGAGCTGTGCCGGTTCGTGCCGGTGGCCTGCTCGGTGGCCATCGCGGTCGGGGTGCTCGCCGCGCTCGCCGCGCTGGCGGAGGCCCTGGGCCCGCTGGGGGCCGCCGCCCTGTCCGGCGCGGTGATGGCCGTGGCCGGGTTGCTCGCCGCCCTCGTCACCACCCTGGCCAAGTGGGTGGTGGTCGGCCGCATCCGGGAGGGCGAGCACCCGCTGTGGAGCTCGTTCGTCTGGCGCAACGAGGTGGTCGACACGTTCGTGGAGATGGTGGCCGCCCCGTGGTTCTCCAGTGCGGCCGCCGGGTCGCCGGCGCTCGCCGCCTGGCTCCGGTCGCTCGGCGCCACCATCGGCCGGGGCGTGTGGTGCGAGAGCTACTGGCTGCCCGAGGCCGACCTGGTGCGCCTCGGTGACGGGGTCAGCGTGAACCGGGGCTGCGTGCTGCAGACCCACCTGTTCCATGATCGGGTGATGGCCACGAGCACCGTCGACCTGGACCACGGCGCCACCATGGGGCCCCACAGCGTGGTGCTCCCCGCCGCGTCGATCGGCGCCGATGCCACCGTGGGCCCGGCGTCGCTGGTGATGCGGGGCGAGCACGTCCCGGCCCGGACCCGCTGGGCCGGCAACCCCATCGCCCCCTGGCCCGACCCGGATCCCCAGCCGTGAGGCAGCGCATCCCGTCCGTCGACCCCTATGTGCCCGAGCGGGGCGCCGGCGGGTACTGGGTGGGCTCGTACGACCTGGAGCTCGACTACCGGGTCCCCACCAACCTGCTCGACGGCCGGGCCCGGATCCGGGTGGTGGCGCTGGAACCGCTGACGACCGTCCCCCTCGACCTGGTGGGCCTGCGGGTCACCGGCGCCGCGGTCGACGGTCGACGGGCCCGGTGGCGCCACCGGGGCGGCAAGCTCGACGTCATCCCCACCGCTGCGCTCGCGGCCGGCGACGAGGTGGTGGTCGAGGTCCGCTACCGGGGCAACCCGGGCCTCACCGGTTCCCCCTGGGGTCCGGTCGGCTGGGAGGTGCTCCACGACGGCGCCGTGGTGGCAGCCCAACCGAGCGGGGCGTGCACCTGGTTCCCGTGCAACGACCTGGCGGCGCAGAAGGCCCCCTTCACGGTGACCATCACCACCCCGACCGCGTACCTGGGGCTGGCCAACGGCACGCTGCGTTCCACCCGGTCGAGTGGCAGCACCACCACCCGGGTCTTCGAGCAGACCGAGCCCACCTCGCCGTACCTGATGACCGTGCACGTCGGCCGCTACGTCCAGCGGGACATCCCGCGTGACGACCGGCGAGACGATGAGCGAGACGACCGGCTGGACGCGGGCGACACCCTGGTGCCGATCACCGCGGTGCACGACCCGGCCGATGGCCCCGCCTTCGACCGGGCGTTCGCCCACCAGGGCGAGATGATCGACCTGTTCGAAGACCTGTTCGGGCCCTACCCCTTCGCCGCCGGCTACACCGTGGTCGTCTGTCCCGAGGACCTCGAGATCCCCCTGGAGGCCCAGGGCCAGTCGATCTTCGGGCGCAACCACCTGCACGGCCACCACGAGCGGCTCATCGCGCACGAGCTGGCCCACCAGTGGTTCGGCAACAGCCTGACCGCCGCCACGTGGCGGGACATCTGGTTGCACGAGGGCTTCGCCTGCTACGCCGAGTGGCTGTGGTCGGAGCACGCCGGTGGCCCGTCCGCCCACGACCTGGCCCGTCAGCACCACGATCGGCTCCGCAACCTGCCCCACGACCTGGTGCTGGCCGACCCCGGCCGGGTCGACCTGTTCGACGACCGCGTCTACAAGCGGGGGGCGCTCACCCTGCACGTGTTGCGCCTCCGACTCGGCGACGACGCCTTCTTCGACCTGCTCCGGCGGTGGACGGCGGCCGGGCGCCACGGGCTGGTCTCCACCGAGGGGTTCGAGGCCATGGCCGAGTCGGTCGGCGGGAGCGGGCTCCAGGCCCTGTTCGACGCCTGGCTGCGGGCCACGGCCGTGCCGGCGCTGCCGCCCGTCACCGGCGCCTGAAGGCGACGGGACCGGCGTCCACGGTCAGCCGCCGACGACCGAGCGTGGCCACCGCGGCCACGTGATCGGTGGCGGGCGCCAGGTCGGTGAGGTGGACCGGCGGCCGGGGACCTGGCGCCGACCAGCGAACCAGCCTCGGCGGTTCGTCCGGCGGTCCCAGCTCGAACGGGTCGGGGTCGGTGTCGATGCCCAGGCCCAGGGCCTTGAGCACCGCCTCCCGTCGCACCCAGCCGCCGAGGGCGAACAGGACCGCGCGCCGACGGGCCGGTGACGACGGCTCCACGTCGACCCCCACCGGGTCGGGGGCCACGGCCACCACCGCCAACGTGCCGGCGTGGGCGATGCTCACCGACGGGCCGGGCCGGCCCCCGACCTGCACCTGCGGCCGACCGTGCGGCCCGTCGCAGCGTGCACACCGCTGGACCAGGACCACGCCGTCCGGCCGCTCGCCGGTGACCTCGGCGACCGTGAGGCGGAGCAGCAGTCGGGCCCCGACGAACAGCCGCCGGTCGGTGTCCAGCCGGAAGGCGGCCGCCCGCTCCCGCTCGGCGGTGCCCAGCGCCACCTCGCCCAGCCGGGTGTCGTCGAGCTCGTCCACCGTCGTCCAGCGGACCACGACGGAAGGGTTCACGGCCGGGCGCCCCGCAGCGCGGCGTCGAGGGCGTGGCTGGTGGCGGCGCGGTCGTAGCGGGCGAAGCGGGCCGCGAACTCCAGGCGGGTCCGGTCGCGGACCCCCTCCAGCTGGCCGAGCAGCCGACCCGTGGCCAGCAGGGTGTCGACCAGCCCGGTGTCGACCAGCCCGGTGTCGACCAGCCCGGTCTCGGGCGGCCAGGCGGCGGCGAGGTGGTGGGCCACCGTCCCGAGCTCGGTGGCGTGCACGGCGGCGTCCTGGTGCTCGCCGAGGTTCTCCTGCAGGGCCTTGAGCC
>DAIMFV010000346.1:0-3498 GCA_036724365.1 Acidimicrobiales bacterium
CCGTCGGAACGCGTTGCCGCCATGCAGCGCCAGGCGCAGCAGAGTCAGCAGCAGTAGCGGCGCCGCGCTCGACGGCCGAACGCGTTCAGACCAGCAGGTGCTCGATCTTCACCGGGAGCTCGCGCACTCGCACGCCCGTCGCGTGGTGCACCGCGTCCGTGATCGCCGCGGCGACTCCGGCGAGCTGTTCTGCTTCGCCTACTCGCTCTTCGCGCCCTACCTGCGCTACTTCGTGGTCGACGCCCAGGGGGACCTGGTCCACTCGGTCGACCTCGACCTGCCGGCTCCGGTGATGATGCACGACTTCGTGATCACCGAGGACCACGCCGTGTTCCTCGACTCGCCCATCGTGTTCAACATGGAGTCGCTGGGCCACGGGCCGATGGTCTCGTGGCGACCCGAGAACGGAACCCGGCTCGGGGTCATGCCCCGTCGCGGCGGCGCATCCGACATCACCTGGTACGAGATCGAACCGGGCCACGTCCAGCACTTCTGGAGCGGCTGGGCCGACGGTGACCGCATCGAGCTGTGCGGCTCGCGCTTCGACGCACCCGACTTCGGCATCGACTCCGACGCGCCCCTGGACCAGTCGGTCGACGATCCCACCCCCGGCCGGCCCGCCCGGTTCTGGGTGGACCTGGCGAAGGGATCGGCGGGCTGGGAACCCATCGACGATCTCGGCGGCGACTTCAACCGCATCAACGACGCCTACAACGGCCAGCGGGTGCGGTGGCTGTACCTGTCCGCCTTCATGCAGGCCGGACGCCGCATGGGCGACTTCGACACCATCGTGAAGTACGACGAGACCGACGGCAGCCGCACGTCGTGGACCACCGGCCCGCACGGCCACGTCGGCGAGAGCGTGTTCGCCCCGGACCCCGACGGCACCGCCGAAGACGACGGCTGGCTCCTGAACATCGTCTACGACGACCAGCAGGATTCCAGCGACCTGGTGGTGCTCGACGCCCGCGACGTGGCGGCGGGACCGGTCGCCACCGTGCACCTGCCCCGGCGGGTGCCCTTCGGGTTCCATGCCAACTGGTTCGCGGCCGAATCCTGATCACCGGCGACGGCGCTGGTCCACCATGACCGCACGAACCCACCGTCCCGGTGCACCGAGCCCCCGCCCGGCCCCGCGTCCGCTGGCCCCCCTGCTCCCCCCCGCCCTCCGCGTGGCCGCCGGGTGCGGCGGTGGCTCCTCGGACTCCGATCAAGCCGTAACGACCTCGACGGCCGCTCCGAGGCCATCGACCGGACCGACCTCGTCGATCGCTCCGACCCCGTCGACGGTGACCGGTACCGGCTGTGAGACCGACCCGGGCACGATCAGCGCCCGCGCCACGCACGAACGGGTGGACCTCACCTCGGCCGGGGCCAGCCGCTGGTACGCGCGCTACGTGCCCGCGTCCTACGACGGCTCGCCGGTCCCGCTGGTGGTCGACCTCCACGGCTACCAGAGCGGTTCGTCCCTGCACACCACCCTGACCGCTCTGGACGCCGTCGCCGACGAGGCCGGCTTCGTCCTGGTGACTCCGCAGGGCACGAGCGACCAGCCGTTCTGGAACGCCGTCCCCCACGCCGACCTCCCCGACGACGTCGCCTTCGTGGAGGCGGTCATCGACGACGTCGCCGCGATGGTCTGCATCGACCCGGCACGCGTGTACGTCGACGGGTTTTCCAACGGCGCGTTCCTCGCCTCGCTCGTGGCCTGCCGGTCGGCCGACCGCGTCGCCGCCGTCGCCACGGTGGCCGGTCTGCTCCTGCCCGAGGACTGCGAACCGTCGCGCGCCGTACCGATCCTGGCCATCCACGGCACGGCGGACCGCTACGTCAGCATCAGCGGTCCGCCCAACCCGGCGCTGGCGGAGCTCACCTGGAACGAGCAGAGTCGCCGAGCGTTCGACGGGCTGGCCTTCGCCGACGTGCGGGACTCGGCGAGCGGGTGGGCCGCCCTCCAGGGGTGCGAAGCCGAGCCGACCCGCGCCGAGGTCTCGACGCACATCGAGCGGACCGGGTACGACGGCTGCGACGACGGATCGGTGGTGCAGCTCTACGTGATCGACGGCGCCGGCCACACCTGGCCGGCGAGCGCCTTCGCCGAGGCCAGCGCGTCGATCCTCGGCCCGGCGACCGACGAGATGGACGCCAGCCAGGTCGTCTGGTCGTTCTTCGAGGACCAGCGGCTCCCGTCGACGCCCTGACATCCCTCCACCCGGCCCGACCCCAACCAGGGGGCGGCCGCTTATCACCACCGCCCGGCCGCACCGCCCGGGCACCCTCGCTTAACGGTGTTAAGCTCGGGTGTCACGCGCCGCCCGCACGGCTGACGACGACCCGAGGCCCCGATGACCGCCGCGACGACCTCCAGCTCATCGACCCTGCTCACCGGTGGGTCCGTGATCGACGGTGGCGGCTCGCCCCCGGTGCGCGCCGACGTGCTCCTGGAGGTCGACCGGATCGTGGCCGTGGGGCCCACCGCCGGCGAGCAGGCCGGGCCCGACGCGGTGGTGCACGACGTCACCGGGCTGACGGTGCTCCCCGGGCTCATCGACGCCCACTGTCACATCACCTTCGGCGAGCCGGCCAGCAACGACGAGCTGTTCTTCCACCGCACCCAGTCGAGCGCCGCCCTGCTCGCCGCGTTCAACGTGCAGAAGCTGCTGCTCGCCGGGGTGACGGGCTTCCTCGACGCCGACTGCATCCACGACATCGGTCCGGCCCTGCGCGACGCCATCGAGGCCGGGCTGGTGGAGGGCCCGCGCATGACGGCCGGCCTGAACGCGCTCCTCACCGCGGCCGGCGGCACGGCCGGGCGCCTCATCCCCGACACCGGTCGAGCGGGCTACGCCCAGGTCGTGGGCGACCGCGACGAGATGGTGCGGGCCACCCGCCAGCAGATCAAGTACGGCGCCGACTGGATCAAGATCCACGTCACCGGCTCGCTCCCCAACCGCGCTGGTGAACTGACGGTGTGGTCGGCCGACGAGCTGCGAGCCGTCACCGAGACGGCCAACGCCCTCGACACCCCGACCATCGCGCACTGCCGCAGCGCCGAGTCGACCCGCCTCGCCGCCGAGGCCGGCGTCGACCTGATCCTGCACGCCAGCTACCTCGACGAGCCGGCCGTGGAGGCCATGGTCACGGCCGGCTGTGCGGTGGCGCCGACCTTCACCTTCCTGGCCAACCTGGCCGACCACGGGGAGAAGGTGGGAGCAGCCACCACCCAGGTCGACGTGTTCCGGGGCGAGATCCAGGCCACCGCCGACCAGCTCCGCACGGCCTACGACGCCGGCGTCCCGATCCTGTGCGGCTCGGAGAGCGGGTTCTCGCTCACCCCCTACGGCCACTGGCACGCCCGGGAGCTGGAGGTGCTGGTGGAGGTCCTCGGCCTCACGCCGCTGGAGGCGATCTCGTGCGCCACGCGCAACGGGGCCATCGCCCTGCGGCGCCCGCTCGACTCGATCGGCGTCATCGCCCCCGGCGCGGCCGCCGACGTCC
>DAIMFV010000347.1:0-2531 GCA_036724365.1 Acidimicrobiales bacterium
AGGGTGTCGACGATGCGGTCGACCTCGGCCTCGGTGATCGTGAGGGGCGGCATGAGCACGATGACGTCGCCGAGGGGACGGATGAGCACACCGCGGTCCACGCACCCGGCCGACACCCGTCGTCCCCAACGCAGGCCCTCGGCGGGGGGTGCCAGCTCCACCCCGGTCATCAGTCCGCAGCGGCGCACCTCGCGCACGCCCGCCAGCGGCTCGACCTTCTCGGCCAGGCCGCGGCCGAGCTGGGCGGCCCGCTCGTTCACGTTGGCCAGCACGTCCCACTCGTCGATGAGCTGCAGGTGGCGGAGGGCGACGGCGGCGGCCAGGGCGTTCCCGCTGTAGGCGTGCCCGTGGTAGAAGGCGCGCGCCGACAGGCCGGGGCCGAGGAATTCCCGCCACACCCGTTCGCTCGCCGCGGTGGCCGACAGCGGTAGGTAGCCGCCGGTGATGCCCTTGCCCAGCACCAGCAGGTCGGGCTGCACGCCGCACTGCTCGGTGGCGAAGAGGGTGCCGGTGCGGCCGAAGCCGGTGGCCACCTCGTCGTGGATCACCAACACGTCGTGGGCGGCGGCGGTCCGGGCCACGGCGGCCACGGCCTCGGCGGGCACCAGTGCCATGCCCGCCGCCCCCCGCCCCAGCGGTTCGGGCACCACGGCGGCCAGCTCGGCAGCGTGGTCCTCGATGAGCGCCCGGGCGGCGTCGACTGCGCCGGGCTCGCTCAGCGACGGGGCCCGCAGCACCGGGAAGCGCAGCGGGTCGAACACATCGGTCCCGAAGCCGCCGTCTCCCACCGAGAGCGAGCCGATGGAGTCGCCGTGGTAGGCCCCGCCGAACGCCAGGTAGCGGGTGCGGCCGGTGACGCCCTGGTTGGTCCAGAACTGGAAGGCGATCTTGAGGGCCTGCTCCACGGCGGCGGCGCCGTCGCTCGCGAAGAGGAAGCGGGGCCGGTCCACCGGCACCCGGGGCGCGAGGGCCTCGGCCAGCTCGATCACGATCCGGTTGCCGTTGCCGAGCATGGTGGTGTGGGCCACCCGGTCGAGCTGGTCGCGCACGGCCTGGTCCAGTTCGGGCACACCGTGGCCGAGCGTGGTGACCCACAGCGAGGAGATGGCGTCGAGGTAGCGGTTGCCCTCCACGTCGATGACCTCACGGCCCGCGGCGCGCTCCACGATCACCGGCCGGTTGGCGGCGTAGGCGTCCATCTGGGTGAAGCCGTGCCACACCGACGCCACGTCGCGCTCGATCCAAGACCCCAGGTCTCCCATGCCCGCAGACGCTATAGCCACCCCCCCGTTCTGGCGTACCTGAGGACCGGGGGGTGGACCTGAGCTACGCCGTTTCGGGGTTTGGCCGCACCCCTTTCGTTCTGGCGTAGCTGGGGTCCGGGGGGTGGACCTGAGCTACGCCGTTTCGCCTTGGGGCGGGGAGTGGCGAGGCCCGGCGATGGGTCAGTCGAACAGGTCGGGGTCGGTGCGCACGATGTCGTCCCAGAGGGGCTGGAACGACAGCCAGCCGGCGAACGGGCTTGCGGTCTGGTCCCGGGTGTAGCGGGCGTCGTCGGCGTCGATCAGGTGGGGGGTGCCGGCGGCCTCGGCCAGCAGCTGGGCCTGGCACGAGCGCTCCATGGTGATGAACCACCAGGCGGCCTCGTCGACGGTCTGGCCCACGGTGAAGTGGCCGTGGTTGCGGTGGATGGCGGCCTTGTGGGAGCCCAGGCCGCGGGCCAGTGCCTGGCCGCCCTCCTTCTCGAACACCACCCGGCCACCACCCTCCTCTACCACCACGTGGTCCTCGAAGAACACGCAGGAGTCCTGGGTGAGCGGGTCGAGCGGTCGGCCCAGCGCGGACCAGGCCTTGCCGTACACCGAGTGGGCGTGGGCGGCGGCCACGATGTCGGGGCGGGCGTCGTGCACGGCGGCATGGATGACCACCGCGGCCAGGTTCACCGCCCGCTCGCCCTCGACCACCTCGCCGTCGGGGCCGATGAGCAGCAGGTCGGACACCCGGACGTGGCGGAAGTTCATGCCCAGGGGGTTCACCCAGAAGTGGTCGGTGCGCTCGGGGTCGCGGGCGGTGATGTGGCCGGCGAGGCCCTCGGAGAACCCGAGCCGGCCGAAGATCCGCACCGCGCCGGCCAGCCGCTCCTTGCGGTGGCGGCGCTCGGCCTCGACCGTGTCGAAGGTGGGCGGCAGCGAGATCCGGGGCCGGGACGGTGCGGGTGGGGTGGCCATGGGTCGCTCCTCGGGGTGGTGGGCGCCGGGGTCCCGGCGAGGTGTGTGCGGTGGTCGACGTGGGTGGTGCGGGGGTGCACACGGCTCGTCGCGGTGGGGCGGCTGGGTCGGTGCGGTGTGCGGGGTGTGTGCGTTGGTGGACCTGGTGGGTGCACGGGTGCACTCACCTTGACCGGACTCAGTGGGCCGGTCTCAGTGGGTCGGGTTGTCGGTGGATTCGAGTGAGGGGTCGTGGGGGGCCGCGCCGGTGGTGAGGTCCTCGGCGGCCTGGCGCACCTGCCAGTCGCGGTCGGTGAGCGCCTG
>DAIMFV010000347.1:2541-3496 GCA_036724365.1 Acidimicrobiales bacterium
GTTGGAGGGCGGCCTGGACCTCGTCGCCCTCGAACGGGGCCAGGGCGATCACGGCCCGGCGCCGCACGGTGGCCTTGTCGGTGCAGGCGGCCAGGATCGCCGGTAGCCCGGCCGGGTCGCCGAGCGAGCCGAGGGCCGCCACGGCCGATTCCCGGATCAGGGCGTCGTCGGCGGTGGTGGCCAGCTCGGCCAGGGCGGCCACCGAGCCCGGCTCGGGCACCTCGCGCTCGCCCAGCGCCCAGGCCGCCACCTCCACCACCGTGGGGTCGACGTCCTGCAGGCTCGGCACGAGAGCCACGGGTGTCGCGGGCCCGCCGCCGCCGAGCTCGGCCACCAGTTCGATGGCCCGGCTCCGCACCGCGGCCGACGGGTCCGCCAGGGCGGCCGTGAGGTCGGGTGTGGTGAGGTCGTGGGCCCGCAGGAGCGCACCCAGGGCGGTGGCCCGCACGGAGTCGTCGACGTCGTGCAGGAAGCTCCGGGCCGTGGCGGCGTCGCCCTGGTGGCCGGCCACCGCCGCGGACCGGCGACGGTGGGCCACGTCGGAGTCGGGCAGGTGCGGGGAGGGTGGATCGGTCACCGGGTGGCCTCGGGGCCGGGTGCGGGAAGGGCGGCGCCAGCGTACCGCCGTGTGGAACGCCGTGACCCGCCCCTACGCTGGCCGACCGTGCCCACCACCCGGTCGTTCCGCATCACGATGCTGTGGTGGGTGGTGGGACCCGTGCTGGCGGCGCTGGTGGTGGCGGTGACCACCGTGGCCGTGCGCCCCGTGCCGTACTACACGCTGTCGCCCGGGTCGGCCCGGTCGGTGGAGCCCCTGGTCACCATCACCTCCGGGGCCGACGGTCCCGAGCTGCACGAGGAGGAGGTGCGAGACGACATCTACTTCCTCACGGTGTCGGTGCGGCAACCGTTCGGCGTGGAGGCGGTGTGGGCCCTCACCGACGACCGCATCGAC
>DAIMFV010000348.1:0-3484 GCA_036724365.1 Acidimicrobiales bacterium
GGTACGGGTCGGAACTCATAACCCGAAGGTCGCAGGTTCAAATCCTGCCCCCGCCACCAACTGAATGTGCAGGTCAGGCCCCACTTCTCGGAGTGGGGCCTGCTGCTTGTCTGGGGTGACGTCTACCGGGTGATCTACCGGCTCGGCGGGACCCGGCCCCCCGGCCCTGGGGGTCGCCGGGGGCGTGCCGGGTGGCGGCCTCCCGCGGCGGCGGCGCTCATGCCGGGGAGCAGGTGCTGGTAGGTGTGGATGGTGAAGGCGACGTTGGCGTGGCCGAGCCGTTCGCTGACGACCTTGACCGGTACGCCGTCCATGATGAGCAGCGAGGCGTGGGTGTGGCGGAGGTCGTGGAACCGGATGCGGGCCAGGTCGGGCATGGCTCGCTGGAGGCGGTCGAAGAGCTGGCTGAGCGATTCGGGGTTGACGAACCGGCCGCCGGTGTTGACGAACATCCAGTCATCTGCGCCGTGGGGCAGTCCTTCTCGGGCGAGGCGTCGCCGCCAGCGGGCGAGCACGTCGATGGTGGCGTCGTCGAGGTCGATGCAGCGGCGGCTGGTGCGGGTCTTGACGGGGACCTCGACAGGCTGACCGGCGATGCTCTGGAGGGTGCGGCTGATCGAGAGGCGCTGGTTGGCCCGGTCGAGGTCCGACCAGCGGAGCCCGGCGACCTCGCCGCGGCGCATGCCGGTGCAGGCGGTGAGGTGCAGCGCCGGGTAGAGCCGGTGGTGGCCAGCCGAGGCCAGGAACGACGCCAGTTCGGCGGCGGTCCAGGACCGGGGAACCGTGCGGGTCTGGCGCTTGTGGCGGGCGTTGGCAGCATGGGCGACGTTGCTGTCGACGAGCTGGCGGCGCCGGGCGAGGTCGAGGCCGGACCGGACGATCACGTGGACTTCGTGCACGGTCTTGGGAGCGAGGCCGGTGCGGTGACGTCCGCCGGTGGTGGCCAGCTGGTCGTAGAGGCCGTCGAGGTGGTCGGCGCGCAGGCGCCGGAGCGGGACGTGCCCGATGGAAGGGTTGATGTAGTTGTCCACCATCCACGAGTAGCGGTACGAGGTGGATGCCCGGACGTGGCGACGCTTGGTCGGTAGCCACGTGTCGGTGAGGAACTCGCCGAGGTGCACGGGTCCGCCGCGGCGTGGAGCGGTGCCGGCGGCATCGCGTTCGATGCGCGCCGCCATGGCTTCGGCCTCGTGGCGGTCACCGCCGGCGGGGTGCCATCGGCGTCGCTCCTTGCCCGTGAGCGGGTCGAGGCCGTCGTAGGCGACGACGTAGAAGCGGTCCTTGCGTTCGATGATGTAGGCCATCGCCCGAGCTTGGCCACTTCGGGACCAACCCGACGAGCCTGCTGGTGCCGTGACCAGGGACTTCCACCGCTGGGCGTCGAGTGATCACCGGTCGACTCGATCCGGTCTCTCGTCATGGAAGTGCTTCGCGAGCGATGAGGTCGGCGCCGCGGGTGGTGTTCTCGTGCAGGACGAAGTGGCCGCCGGGGACGGTGATGAGGTCGGCACGGGCTCGCTTCGCCTGGGCGGCGAAGATGTCGGGCAGGAAGGTGTGCTCGCCGGCGACGATCGTGGTGGGACAGGTCAGGTCGGGGAGGTGGTCCCAGGCGTGGGCGGCGCCGCCTGCGGCGGCTGAGACCTCGAAGATCGTCGCTTCGATCTCGGGCCGGCACGCGAGGTGCACACCGCTGGCGTCGACGGTGGTTCCCCACCGGATGTAGGCGTCGAGGGCTTCGGGAGCGAGCTGGGACAGCGGTTCCTTGCTGCGGTAGGTGCCGGTCATCTCGGCGCGTGTTGCGAAGGTGGGTCGCCGGCGCCGCGCCGCTGCGGCCATGGGGTTCTCGTGTTGGTGGGGGAAGGCGTCGGTGGGGAATGCCACGGGCTGGGCGGGCGGTAGCGGGGTCCGGGTTGGGGGGTCGGGGCGGGGCCGGAGGAGGGCAGCGGCGCCGCCGAGAGATCCGCCGACGCCGGCGACCGGGGGGAGGTCGAGGTGGTCGAGGACCTCGAGGACGTCGATGGCGAGGTTCTCGAATCGGTAGGCGCCGGGGTGGTCGGGCGCGGTGCTGCCGCCGTGGCCGCGCAGGTCGAGGGCGATGGGGCGGGCGGCCGCGGCGATGCAGTGGGCGATGGGCTCGTACAGCCCGCCGCAGAAGCCGTTGGGGTGCAACAGCACGACCGGTGGCCCGTCGCCGCCCCAGTCGAGTGCCCGGATGGTGATGCCGGACTGGCCGGGGAGGTCGATGACCTGGGGTGGTGGTGGCGATGGTCGGTGCGACATGGGGGGCGCCGTTGGGGTCGCGCCGTCAGGGGATGGCCGCGAGCGATTCGGCGATGGGCTTCCAGCGGGAGAGGTGCTGGGGGTCCTCCGTCCAGGCGATGGCGCCGAAGTAGTTGACGACGCGGGTGGCGAGGCCGGCGTAGCGGTCGGCGATGGCGTCAGCGATGGTGGACCAGGTTCCTTCGGTGACGAAGTGGCGGAGGATGTCGTCGGTGATGACGGCGCTCATCCCGGCGATGTCGCCGGCGCGCTGGTGGTCGCGCAGCGCGGCGGTGGTGCCGGGGTGGCCGATGTCATCGAAGATGAACGCGTAGTTGGGGGTCGAGCCGTAGAAGGCGATCTGGGTGCGGGCGAGCTCGCGCCATCTGTCCCGTTCGTCGGTGGTGTCGCCGACGACGAGGAAGGCGGGGACGATGATCTCGAAGTGGTCGAGGTGGCGGCCGGCGAGCTGCGCGCCGGCGGCGAGCTGCGGTGCGACGGTGTCGGTGAGGTAGGTGCGGGTGTTGAGGGGGTGGACGTGGACCCCGTCGGCGACCCGGCCCGCGAGGCGCAGCATCCACGGGTTGACCGCGGCGAGGTCGATGGGCGGGTCCGGCGCGCTGATGGGCCCGGGGGACCAGATGGGTGGCAGGAGGGTGAGCTCGTAGTGGTCGCTGTGGTAGTCGAGCGGGGAGGCGCCGCGAAACGCGTCGAAGCACGCCCGGACGGCGCCGATGTAGTCGCGGATGCGGGGGCCGGGCGGGTCGAAGGTTGCGCTGTAGCGGCGTTCGATGTGGGCGCGGACCTGGGTGCCGAGCCCGAGGCGGAACCGGCCGTCGGTGGCGTCGGCGAGCTCCCAGGCGATCTGGGCGGTGACCATGGGGCTGCGGGGGAACGCGACGGCTATCCCGGTGAGCAGGTCGATGTCGGCGGCGAGGGCGGCGGCCGCGCACGACAGGTAGGCGGTGCGGCCGGCTTCGGTGATGACGAGCCCGGAGTGGCCGCTCTCGGCGGCGTGCCGGGCGAGCTGCTGGATGGTGTTTAGGCGCGTGCCGCCGGTCATGAGGTCGAGCTTCATGGCGCGCTCCTCACGTAGTGAATGCGATCCGCTGGGTGGGTTCCCCCTGCCACCATCGAGGAATGCTGTTGGGGGCCACTTCGACAGGTCGGGTCATCCACGTCCCCGGGTGCTACTTGATCTCGGCGAGCGCGAATCCTTCGTATT
>DAIMFV010000349.1:0-3461 GCA_036724365.1 Acidimicrobiales bacterium
TCACCGCGCTCAGCCGCCTGGGCGAGGGCAGCCGGGTGGTGCTCACCCACGACGTCGCCCAGCGCGACAACCTGCGGGTGGGCCGCCACGACGGCATCGCTTCGGTGATCGACGCCCTGAAGGGCCACCCGCTCTTCGCCCACGTCACCCTCACCCGCTCCGAGCGTTCCCCGGTGGCGGCCCTCGTCACCAACCTCCTCGACGACTTCACCTGACCGGACTCCGCCCGCTGACCTCGCCCCGGCGGCCCACCGAGCGGCGGGGTCAGCGGATGCGGACGGGGACCTCGGCTTCGACCTGGGTGAAGCGGTCTGGCTGCACGCTCACCGTCACCACCCAGGAGCCGGCGATGGACAGGTCGGCCCCGTCCACCTGGAAGTGCCCGGCCCCCACCCGCACGGCCTCGCCCTCGATCGGCCCCACGTCGAGGGCCGGCAGGGTGAAGGTGACGGTGGCCTGCCGGTACCGGTCGTCGGGCGTGCCGTCGGGAGCCAACAGGAACAGGTGGACCTCGTTCGACCCCGCCCGGGCGGGATCGACGGTGAGGTTCAGGCTGCCGTCGCCGAGGGGCGCCGACGTGTTGACGTCGGTGGCGATCGACCTGGCCGGCGTGACGTTCACGAGCACGGCGGTGATGCCGACCACCACCACCAGGGCCGCCACCTCGAGGCGCAGGATCCGGGTGAGGGTGCGCCAACGGGGGTCGTCCGCCAGCAGCCCCACCGACCCCGCAGCCTCGCTCCCGGCAGCATCGCCTGGGTCGGCCTCGTCGATGGCCTCGTCGAAGGCCTCCCCGTCGGTGCCGGCACCGTCGGTGGTGGGCCGCGCCGGAGCCAGGACCGGCAACAGGCGGAGCCGGTTCCAGCCGCCGGCCGCCGCCACCAGGGCGACCAGCGCCACCTTGGCCAGGAGCAGCCGGCCGTAGGTGGTGGACGTGAGCGGGGCGAGACCCCCCACCTCGATGACCCCGAGCGTGGAACCGGTCATGGCCACCAGGAGCAGGGCCAGGCCGGCCAGTCCCGAGAACCGGGCGACCGCCTCGCCGGCTCCCTCCACGTCGTCGGCGGCGCGACGACGACGCAGGATCCCGACCAGAGCCACCAGACCCCCGAACCACACGGCGGCCGCGGCCAGGTGGGCCAGATCGGCCACCAGCGCCACCACGAGCGGCGACATGGTCCGGGTGTGACCGGTGAGGGCGAAGCCCAGGGGGGCCAGCCCGGCCCCGACCAGGGCGATCAGCCGCACCGCCCCCCGGAACGGCAGCTCGGCGGCGATGCCCACCAGCATCAGTCCCACGATGGTGAGACCGAGCGCCCACCCCACGCCGTCGCCGAGCGACCGGCCGAGCACCCCCGCCTCAGTGACCGAACCCCAACCCCGCCCGGTGGCCAGCGAGGCCCGGACCGGCACCTGCAACGCCACGGCGACCACCCCCACCGCGGCCAGCGCTCCCAGGCGGTGCGAGACCGGGGAGGGTTCGTCGGATCGCCGCAGCCGGGTACCGACCAGCACCGCGCCCGACACGACCAGCGTGGCGAGGTAGGCGACGCCGCGGAACACGGCCCCGAGCACCTCGTCGCGCCGGTCGCCGCTGGCCCCGAACGCCCGGTCGGCGAGGGTCGGATCGATGACGGCGCGGGTGCCCACCGAGAACTGGAAGGCGCCGTGGATCGGGTGGCCGTCGGCCGACACCACCCGCCACGCGACCACGTACCCCCCGTCGGCGAGGTCGCCGCGGAGCGGCACGGTGACGGTGTTGTCGCGCGCCGTGGCGTCACCGGCATCGTGGCGGACGGCGTCGGCGTCGAGCACCCGCACCCCGTCGACCTCCACCGACACCCCTTCGGTGAAGGTGAGCACCACGGCGTCGGGTGAGGTGGCCAGCACCGACCCGGCCACCGGAGCCGTGGCCGAGAGCTCGGCATGGGCCCACGCCGGGCTCGCGGCGGAGCCCACGAGCGCCAGGGTGGCCACCAGCACCGCACCCACCACCCGGGCGATCGCAGCCAACCCCGGTCGACCGCCGGACCGCAGGGGGCGAGAGCCGAACCGAAGGAGGCGGGGGGTACGGATCATCAGGGCATGGTCCTCCACCGGGCCCCTCCGGTTCCACCCGCCCCGACCCGCCGCCAGGTTCGGGCCCGGGCGTTGCGGTCTCGTCGGGTCCAGGAGACGACCGGCTCGGCCGGCGGTGGAGGCGGCCGACAGGCGACGGAGTTTGGCGCCCGACCGCTTCGCCCCTACGATGGCACGTCCGCACGAGCACGGTCCCGGCCGGCTCGCCGCGCCCGACCCCTTCCGGGAGAACGAACCGATGGCCAAGAGCGACAAGCGTCCGATCATCAAGCTGAAGTCCACTGCGGGCACCGGCTACACGTACGTGACCCGGAAGAACAAGACCAACACCCGTGAGCGGATCGAGCTCAAGAAGTACGACCCCAAGATCCGCCAGCACGTGATCTTCAAGGAAGAGCGCTAGCGGTTCTCCCTTCGGCGGCGAACCGGCCACGCGATCACGATCGCTGCCGGTCTCCCGGTGCGCCTGCGGCGCTCGCCTCCTGGTTCCGCCCGGGCGGTTCCTCGCTTCGCTGCGGAGCCCGATCGGCTTGATTTCGCGCGCTCCGTAGGGTATCCACCACCGGCGCGCGACCGCTCCCTACGATTTTCCCAACAGGGGAAAAGCCGGGAGCACGGATGCCACAGATCGTCTACGGGCTCGACATCGAGACCGACACCCGCACCGACGCGGTCGACCCGGCCATTGCGCCGGTGGTCACCGTGGCCCTGTCGGGACGCAACTTCGACGAGGTGTTCGTGGGCCCCGAAGCCGACCTGCTCGTCGCGCTCGACCGGCGCCTGGCCAGCCTGGCGCCGGGTGTGATCGCCACCTGGAACGGCTCCACCTTCGATCTGCCGTTCATCGCCGACCGGGCCCGGCTCCTGGGCCTCGACCTCGGGCTCCAGCTGTGCGTCGACCCCCGCCTCACCATGCAGCGGGCCCTGCTCCCCGGCCACGGCGGGGCCTATCGGGCGGCGTGGCACGGACACACCCACATCGACACGTTCCGGCTCTACGGCCAGCCGAACGGCAGCGGCCACTGGGGTTCGCTCCGGGTGATCGGCCGGGTGCTCGGCCTCACCCCCGCACCCACGGCCGGGGGACCACGGGGTCGGGCCCAGATCCTCACCAACGAAGCACTCCACGCCCACGCCCCCAGCGACGCCCGCCTGGCCCGGAACCTGGCCGAGCGACGCTGGTCCGCCGCCCACCGCCTCATCGACAGGGTGGAGCCCCTGGAGGTGCAGCCGGTGTCGGTGGCCGCCCACCGCCTAGAGCGCCAGGCCCGCCTCGACCGCCGCCCGGTGGCCACGCCCGCCTGAGGCACGTCGAACGGGTCCGTCAGAACGGGTCCGTCAGAACGGGTCCGTCAGAACGGGTCCGTCAGAACGGGTCCGTC
>DAIMFV010000350.1:0-3459 GCA_036724365.1 Acidimicrobiales bacterium
CCATGTCGGCTTCCCACAGTTCGTTGCGGATCCGTTCCCACACATCGGCGAACTTCTGGCCGCCGGTCTTGTCGAGGCTGCCCGGCAGGTGCCAGCGATCGCCGACCTGCACCGGACGCATGTTGCGATGGGCCCGCTCGCGCTTGTCGCGCTTGGCCAGGTCGTCAGGGTTGGACGGGTCGAACAGGTCATCGTCGGTGGCCGACACGAACATCCCGACGGCGTGCTCGAACACCGACCAGTCACAGGTGGCGGCCACGTGCACCAGATGGGCCTCGGCCTTCGTGAAGGCTTCGGCCCGTTCGGGGGTGGCGGCGCGGACCAGGCGTTCGACGTGATCGGTGGAGATCCGCCCCTCCCGCCACGCGGCAGTGGCCAGCGGCATCGACCGAGTGGCACGGGCGGTGCGCACCAGCCGGCCGGCGCTCTCACGGCGACACCCGGCGTCGCGGCCCAGCCGGGCCCCCGCACCCTTGGACCCGTCATCAGCCCACAGACACCGCGCGTCCCAACGGCCCACGAACCCCGCCGTGACCGCATCGAGCACCGACCGCACCCGCACCAACCCCGTCACCGCCTCGGCCAACGACACATCGTCCATGCCCTCCGGACCCGACAACGCCTCGAGGGCCTCGACCAACGACTCCGCCAACCCGACGATCGGCCCCGTGGCCCGCCAGCCCTGATCCCACCGCCCCCGACCCGTCCCGGCCTCCGACCCAGTACCAGGCCCACCCGCGCCTGGGCCGCCGGAGCCCGCGACGCCACCAGCCGCGTCGGCGTCGCCTTCGTCCCGGGGTCGGGGACCGGTGAACTCGTCCATGCCCACCATCATCCTCAGGGGGTGTGACAACGAACCCCGAAAACGGCCAGGAACGGCGAAGAACGCAGAACATTCACTCTCTGGGGCCGCCGAGACGCGCTCGGTGAGGGCTCCCCCGAACCTGGGTCGGCTCCGGGTACGCCGCCGGCCGATCCCGGAGACGGATCCTGTGCGAGCATCGGCTGGTCCGGCGGTGGCGTCGGGGCAAGGGGCAGACACATGGGATCACCGGGTTCACCACCACCGACGTCGGCGGGCTCCGCACCGCGGCTGGCGCCGACCACGGCGGCGGAGCGGGACGACGAGACCAACGAGCTGGTGGATGCCCTGGGCGGGCTGAACATCTTCGCCACGCTGGCCCACCACCCCAAGGCGCTCAAGCGGTGGCTGGTGTTCGGGGGTCACGTCCTGGCCAAGAGCACGCTGCCCGAGCGGGAGCGGGAGCTGTTGATCCTGCGGGTGGGCTGGCGCTGCGGCAGCGAGTACGAGTTCGGCCAGCACACCGTGATCGGCCGTCGGGCCGGGATCACCGACGACGAGGTGCGGCGGTTGACCACCGACGATCTGGCGGGCTGGTCCGACGACGACGCCCTGTGGGTCCGGGCCGCCGACGAGCTGGTGGCCGACCACCGCATCGGCGACGACACCTGGGCGGCGCTGGCGGAGCGGCTCACCGACCAGCAGATCATCGACCTGCTGTTCACGGTGGGCCAGTACGTGCTGGTGTCCATGGCGCTCAACACCCTGGGCGTCGAGCGCGACGAGGGTGCCCCGGGGTGGCCCGCATGACCGACGCCGATCCATCCGTCGATCCGTCCACCGATCCCCCACGCCCGCGCGTGGCCAACGGCCACCTGGCAGGCCCGGATCCGGTCGAGCGTCGACTCGTCGGTCGGGTGGCGGTGGTGGTGGGCGCAGGTCAGACCCCCGGCTCCACCATCGGCAACGGGCGGGCCGCCGCCATCCTCCTGGCCCGGGACGGGGCGACCGTGCTGGCGGTGGACCGGGACCTGGGTTCGGCGGCCGAGACCGTGGCGATGATCGAGGCCGAGGGTGGCACCGCTGCCGCCCTGCAGGCCGACATCACCAGCGAGGACGACTGCCGAGCGATCGCAGAAGGCGTCATCCAGCGGTTCGGCCGGATCGACGTGCTGGTGAACAACGTGGGCATCGGCACCGGCGACACGGGGGCCACCAAGCTCACCGAGGAGAGCTGGGACCTGATCCACGACGTGAACCTCAAGGGCATGTGGCTCACCTGCAAGCACGTGCTGCCCCTGCTGCGGGCCCAGGGCTCGGGATCGGTGGTCAACATCTCCTCGGTGGCCGCCGTGTGCTCGGTGGGGTTCCTCGCCTACAAGACGTCGAAGGCCGGCGTGAACGCCCTCACCCACCAGCTGGCCATGACCAGCGCCAAGCGGGGCGTGCGGGTCAACGCCATCATGCCGGGGCTGATGGACACGCCGATGGCCATCGAGGGCATCAGCCAGGCCGCCGGCGTGGACCCCGACGAGCTCCGCCGCCAGCGCGACGCCGTGGTCCCCCTGGGGGCGAAGATGGGCACGGCGTGGGACGTGGCCGAGGCCGTGCTCTACCTGGCCAGCGACCGGAGCCGCTTCGTCACCGGCGTGATCCTCCCCGTCGACGGCGGCCAGCAGGCCCGCGTCGGCTGATCCCACGACCGGCGCACCGCCGGCCCACCTGGTGTCGAGTCCACCCCGCCGGACGGCGGTATCACGCTGATACCGTGGCGGGGTGGCCATGACCCTGCGACTGACCGACGACGAACAGCGGGCCCTGCGCGAGCGCGCCGAGGCCGAAGGTGCGTCGATGCAGGACGTCGCCCGCCGCGCCATCCGTGACTACGTCGCCCGCAGCCACCATCGCGACCGCGTCGATGTTGCGGCCACCCGGATCCTCGACGCCCACGCCGAGGCCATCGAGCGACTGGGTCGGTGACCGAACCCGTCGAGTTCCTCGACCTCGACGACGTCCTGGATCTGGCCCGCCAGCTCCTGGGTGACCCGCCACCGGTGCGAGACGTCGGCCTGCTGGGTTCGGCCGTGGCCCGGCCCCGCACCACCGTCGGCGGCAGCGACGCCTATCCCACGGTGTGGACCAAGGCCGCTGCCCTCCTCCAATCGCTCGTGACCAACCACCCGTTGGTCGACGGCAACAAGCGCCTCGGCTGGCTGAGCACCGCCGTCTTCCTGGAACTGAACGACGCAAGCGTGGCGGGCGCCACCAACGACGAGGTGTACGACCTGGTGATGCGGGTCGCCTCGAGCTCGACAACCGTCGACGACCTCGCCGACGCCCTCGAGGCCCTGCACCGAACCTGACCGTGCCGGGCATTGGCTCGGCGGGTTCCGATCGGTGGGGAGAGGCCGACGGCGTCCATGCCGCTCTCGCGCCCTGTTGGTACTCACTCAGCTGGGCCGGTCGTCGCCCGGCTGCTCGCACCGGCGGGCGTCGAGCAGGACCTGGGTGCGCAGCGCCAGGTCGGGCGATCGGGTTCACAGGTCGGAGGGGCAGGTGGTTCCCATCTCGGGTGGCGTCCCGCTCACGAGGTAGCTCCCGGCGGCACGCCGGATGCACGATGACCACATCCACCCGAGGTGGCCCTCTCCTTCGCG
>DAIMFV010000351.1:0-3453 GCA_036724365.1 Acidimicrobiales bacterium
CCTTGCCCACCAGGTCGGCGCCAACGTCGGCGGCCTTGGTGAAGATGCCGCCGCCCACGCGGAGGAACAGGGCCAGCAGCGAGCCACCGAAGCCGAAGCCCACCAAGATGGCGGAGCTGGTGTTCTGGAAGATCAGGATGATGATGGTGGCGCCGAGCAGGCCCAGGCCGGCGGTGGCCAGGCCCACCGAGCCACCGGTGCGGATGGCCACCTTGAGGGCGCCGGGGAAGTCGCTGTTGGTGGCCGCCGCGGTGGTGCGGATGTTGCCGCGGGTGGCGATCCACATGCCGAGGAAGCCGATGGCGCCCGAGCTGGCACCGCCCACGATGAACGCCACCGTGCGGAACAGGCCCGACTGCACGAAGCCCAGGGCCACCTCGCCGTTGCTGTCGAGGATCTTCGACGACGTGAGGAACACCACTGCGGCCAGCGGGATCACGATCATGCCGATGGTGCGGAACTGGCGGGTGATGTACGCCATGGCGCCCACCTGGATGGCCCCGGCGATCTCCTGCATCTCGGGGGTGCCGTCGTCGGCCTTGAGCACGCCCTGCATGAGCACGTAGCCCACCGCCAGTGCGGCCAGGGCCACGCCGAGGGCCATGAACAGGAGGGCCTTGTCGGTCCCTCCGAGGGTGAAGACTTGGTAGCCGCCTTCGGCTGCGAGCAGGTGCACCGGAGTTCCTCGTGGTGGTGGACAGCGGGGTGGGCCGGGGGGCGGACCGGGGGCGCGACCGGAGCCGCGAACGCCCGAAGTCCCCGAAACGAACCGTCTTTCGCTACTACGTCGGCCGCCGCTTGTGCAACATGGCACAAGGGTGCGCAGGTGGGCGGCGGGTCAGCGGTGACCGCTCGTCGACGGCTGGCCGATGGCTCACCGACCCCTCACCGATGGGCGGTCAGCCGAGGGTGGCGGCCACCGCGTCGGCCGCCGACTCGCCGGTGCGGGCCGCGCCTTCCATGTAGCCGTTCCACACCGCGGAGCACTCGGCTCCGGCCCAGTGGATTGGACCGATCGGTTCGCGCAGGGCCGAGCCGTAGGCGGTCCACACGCCGGGGGTGAAGTGGGCGCCGTAGCAACCCCGGCTGAACTCCTCGGCCATCCAGTCCCGCTCGAGGTACTCCACCGGGTCGGCGGCTCTCGGGCCGAAGTAGCGCACGAAGCAGTCGAGGGCCGCCCGGCGCCGTTCGCCCACGGTCCGGCGGGCCCACTCGCGGCCGTCGCCGGCCTCGATGAAGCCCATGAGCACGCCGGGCGTGCCCGACGGTGGCGAGTTGTCGAAGGTGACCTTCACCGGCCCGCGGTCCGCCGCGGCCGGCCCGTTCAGGCCGCGGGCCCGCCAGAACGGCTCGGGATAGATGGCGTAGAGCTTGATGACCGAGCCGGCGGGGAGCCGCTGGGTGAGCTGGTCGCGCCACGACGGCAGGGCCGGCGCGTACTCCAGCCGCCCGGCCAGGGTGGGGGGGAGGGTCACGATCACCCGGCGGGCGGAGACCACCTCGCCGCCGCGGGTGTGCACCCGGACGCCGTCGGGGTCGTGTTCGATGCGACGGATGGGGCTGCCCAGCCGCACCCGGCCCTCGAGGCCGGCGGCGAGCGCCTCGCTGATGCGGATGGACCCGCCCACGATGCGGTCTTGCTGGGCGCCCCGGTCCACCGAGAGCAGCGTCTCCAGGTCGGTGCCGGAGTGGGCGTAGAAGAGGGCGTGGAGGGCCGAGAGGTCGGTGGACTCGGCCGAGAACACGGCCTCGCACGCCACCCGGAAGTGGGCGCGCCCCACCGGGGGGCGCAGGTTGGGGGGGACCCCCGTCTCGAACGTCTGCCCGTCCAGGGCTGGGGCCCGGGGGGCCCGCCACGGCTCGTCGAGGGGCACGGTGGACGCCAGGCGGGTGAACCGGGCCAGCCCCTGGGCCAGGTCGGCCAGGGCGAACGGGTTGAGCCGGGGCACCGCACCGCGGTGCGACGCCATGCGGCTCTGCCTGCCGCCGAGGTCGATCAACAGCTCGCCGGCGTTGTGGGTGGTGAAGGTCTCCAGCCCCAGCTCCGCCACCAGCTCGTACATGCGGTTCTGGGTGGGGCCGATCCACTGGCCACCCAGCTCGATCGGGGTGCCGTCGGCGGTAGCGCCGCCCTCGGTGCGCCCGCCCACCCGGTCCCGGGCCTCCAGCACCAACGGGTCCAGCCCGGTGGCCACCAGCCGTCTGGCCGCGGTGAGCCCGGCCAGGCCGGCCCCCACCACCACCACGTCGTGATCGGTCATGCGGACGCCTCGGTCATGCGGGTACCTCGGTTGCGGACGGGATCGGCGGGGGGGGGGGCCCGCGGGGGGGGGGGAGGTCGGCGGCGCGGGCCCCGCGCTGCCACAGGGCGCGGAGCCACCGGGGCCGCCGCTCGGGGAGGCCGGCGGCCTGCAGGTCGGCGAGCCACCGCCCGCGGAGCCGCTCGGCCTCGGCGAAGGCCTGGGCCGAGGGGGCGGGTCGGCCACCCAGGCCGCCTCCGTGCGGGCCCGGTCCGCAGTGGCGCGCACCACCGAGGCGGTGTGATCACGGAGGGCCAGGCGGTGGTACCGCTCGTGGCGCCACCAGGCCACGTCGTCGTCGAACCGGTCGGTGGCGGTGACGCCGGGATCGAGCGCCACCGGCTCGGCCACCCGCACCGGCTTGAACAGCGAGGTGCACGGGGCGGCGGTGGCCGTGACCCAGTGGAGGGGGTCGCCCCGGAGGTCGGCCACCCACGAGGCCGTGGTCTGGGTGGACGTGACCAGTCCGCCGGCGTGGGCGCAGGGGGCGGCGAGGGCCCCGTTCACCGGTGACCACCGGGGCCCGCCGTGGGGTCCGTGGTCGCGCAGGGCGGCGAACAGGTCGAGCACGTCGGCCGCCGAGCCGGCGGCGGCGGTGGTGCGGGCCCGGCGGGCCGAGCACTGGGCCACGCCGCCGCGCAGCCGGTCGGCGTGGGCCTCGGCGAAGCCCTCGATGGTGAGACCGTTGGAGATGGACCGGCCCCGGCCGGTGACCTCCTCGGTGGCCCAGGCCCGATCGGCGGTCTCCAGCACCACGGCGCCGGCCCGGTCGGCCACCAGGAAGCTGTTGTGGTAGCGGAACCCGGGGTGGGCCCGGCTGCACGCCCCGCCCTGGCCGTGGCGTTCGAGCAGCTCGACCAGCACCCCCACCGCGTCGTGGGCGGTGGTGGCCCGTTCCAGGGCCAGGCGGAGCAGGTCCATGCCCAGCAGGCCGGTGGCGGCCACCGGCGACCGGGTGAACACGGCCTCGTTGCCGATGACCACCCCGTGCTCGTTGGCGCCCATCTCGGCGCCCCACATCCACCACGGTTGCGAGAGCAGCACCGCATGGGTGTGGGCCACCTGCGGCACGTCGATCCAGGTGGCCGACACCGTGGCGCCCGGCGCGTGATCGGCCGCCGGCTCCCACCGGAGCACCTGGGCCTCGTTGGGG
>DAIMFV010000352.1:0-296 GCA_036724365.1 Acidimicrobiales bacterium
CCCGCCACGCCGACGGCACCCCGTGGCCCTTCGCCCTGCTCACCGGGTCGTCGAGCATCTGCCACAGCCTGCGGTGCGCGGTGGCCCTGGCCGGGCTCCTCGGCCACGAACGGCCCGACTGGGAGCTGTCGGCCGCCCGCCTCGCCGACGCCATCCGCCACCACGAGGCCGACGCCTTCGCCCCCAAGCACCGCTGGGCCATGGACTGGTACTACCCGGTCCTCGGCGGCGTGCTGCTCGGTGACGTCGGACGCCAGCGACTCGCCGACCGGTTCGACACCTTCATCGACGAGGGC
>DAIMFV010000352.1:386-3449 GCA_036724365.1 Acidimicrobiales bacterium
GCGGGGTCCGCTGCGTGAAGGACCGGCCCTGGATCCCCGTGGCCGAGACCTGCGAGTGCATGATGGCCCACCTGGCCGTGGGCGAGCGGGAGACCGCCGAGCGCCTGTTCAGCTGGGCCCAGCAGTACCGGGTGGAATCGGGTCGCTACTGGACCGGCACCGTGTTCCCCGACCTGAGCCGCTTCCCGGCCGACGAGCAGTCCACCTACACCGCCGCGGCCGTGGTGATGGCCGCCGACGCCCTCGACGGTACCGGCCCGGCCTCGGCCCTGTTCGCCGACCACGACGCCGTGCTGCCGCCGCTGCTCGACATCGACGGCGAGTCCTGACCCCGTGCCGCCCATGCCGACCTCCCTGGTGGCCCCGTGATCCTGGCCGGGCTCAGCGACTTCCTCACCGGCGACTTGACCGACTGGGTCATCGACGTCATCGACGCCATGGGCTACCTGGGGGTGGCCTTCCTGGTGGCGCTGGAGAACCTGTTCCCGCCGATCCCCTCCGAGGTGGTGCTCCCCGCCGCCGGCATCTGGGCCAACGACGGCGGCCGGGGCGCGGCCGAACTGCTGGGGATGATCGTGGCCGCCACCATCGGCTCGGTGGTGGGTGCCTGGCTGCTCTACCTCATCGGGGCCGGCATCGGCGAGGACCGGCTACGGGCCTTCGTGCACCGGTGGGGCCGCTGGTTCGGCGTGAAGGAGAAGGACTTCGACACCGCCGACGCCTGGTTCGACCGCCACGAGGAGCTGGCCGTGCTGGTGTGCCGGTGCATCCCGCTCGTGCGTTCGGTGGTCTCGGTGCCCGCCGGGCTCCGGCGCATGAACCCGGTGCGCTTCACCCTGTACACCGCGATCGGCTCCGGGGTGTGGAACGTGGCGCTGATCATGGTGGGCTTCTTCGCCCGGGAGCGCTGGGACACCGTCCAGACCGTGATGGGGTACGCCCAGTACGTGGTGGTGCTCGCCATCCTCGGCGCCATCGCCTGGTTCGTGTGGCGCCGCATCGTGCTGGTTCGCCTGCACCCCGAGGACGCCGACCCCGAGCTGGTGCCGCCCGACCTGCTCGACGACGTCGAGGAGATCCACCGGCGGGAGGCCCTCGAAGGCGCGGCACACGACGCGGGCCCCGGCGACACGGGCGCCCGAAACGAGCCCGGTCAGTCCGGCACCGCGTAGACCACCCAGTCGCCGGAGCGGAACACGAAGCGGCCGTTGGCCGCCCACCAGGCCTCGTCGACCCCGACCTCCGGTGCCCGTTCCAGGGGTCCCACCACCACGTAGTCCACGCTCCGCCGCTCGATCGCCTCCAGCGCGGCCGGGCCGCCGAGCAGGATGGCGCGGGTGTCGTCCACCCGCTGGCTCCAGTCCGGCACGCCGATGTCGAACGTCCAGCCCGGGAAGCCCGACACCGCTCGCCGGCCCGACAAGGCCGTCACCGGGTTCACGTTGGTGGGGGCGGTGGCGATCACGGCGTCGGCCGGCAGCGACCGCCGGGCCCAACCCGCCGTGGCCAGACCGTCGGCCGTGGCCCACGGGATCAAGGTGACCGACCGGTCGGTGGCCCGGTACAGGTCGGCCACACCGGTGCCCGTGAGGGCCACCGCCAGCAGAGCGGCGGCCACCGCCCCGGGGGCGCCGGTGCGGGCCAGGCGAACCAGCACCGCGGCCACCAGGAAGGAGCCCACCAGCAGCCAGAAGGCGAAGTACTTGGTGTTGTTCCACTCCCACGGGTGGAACGCCACCAGGTTCGGCACGATCCACAACAACCAGAACGGCGCGAACCAGCGGGCGAAGCCGGTGCGCACGGTGCCCCGCCACACCGTGGCCAGGACCAGCAGCGGCAGGAACGGTCCCAGGTTCCGCAGCCAGAACCAGACCCACGGGCCCAACCCGTCGGGCGCCATCCACCCCACCAGCACCCGCACCGAGGACTCCGCGGGTTGGAGCCACCACGCAACCGGAGCGCCCAGCGCCAGAGCCGGGCCGAAGAACCGCCACCACGGCTGGCTGCGGTCGTAGAGCACGGCCCACACCGCCACCACCGCCACCACCACCAGGTAGGCGAAGCCGTTGGCCAGCGGCAGCAACCCCACCAGCACCCCGGCGGGCACCAGGGACCGGGCCCGGCCCCGACAGGTCTCCCACACCAGCGTGAGCGCCACCAGGCCGAGCGGCAGACCGAGGAGCCCGTTGCGTTGTGCGTACAGGTAGGACAACGTCGGGTTGTCCATCCACAGCCCCGACGCCGGATCGCGGCTGTACTCCCGGGGCAGGTGCACCAGAGCCGACCAGCCCAGGTCACCCACATCGCGGGCCAGGTGCACCACCCCCATCCCGCCCGCGCCGCAGAACAGCACGGTGCCCAGCACGGCCGCCGCCCGCCCGCCCACCAGGCGGACCCCGCACCCGTAGAGCACCGCGGGCACGGCCAGGGCGAGGAAGCCGCTGGTGATCGCCAGGGCAGACGGCAGGGCCACGCCGAGCAGTCCCACCTGGGCGGCGAAGAAGTCCGCCAGCAGGTGGTAGCGGGCCGGCTCGCCGGCGGCGATCGGCGAGTCGATCGGCACCACCCCGCCACCCGAGAAGCGTCCGGCGTAGGCCAGGTGGGCGCTGCCGTCGGACCACGTGGACAGGTGGCCGGCCGCGAGCCCCCCGTCGGCGGTGGTGACCCAGGCCAGCGACAAGATCCGCACCGTGATCGGCCACGCCACCGCCAACAGGACCACCAGGGGCACCAGGCTGGCCGGGTCCCGCACCGGCAGGCGCACCCGGCGCCACAGGTCGGCGGCCTCGGCCCGCAGACCGGGCGCGCCGCCGGCCCGCCGCCAGCCCGGCAGCGACGTACCCACCGCGGCGAGCAGGGCGAGCGAGAGCGAGGTGAGGTGGAAGCCGAACAACCATCCCAGCACCCACCCCCACAGCCCCAGGACGAGGGCACCCAACGGGGCAGCCACCGCCAGGCGCTCCTCGGGGCCCAGGCGCAACCCCGACAGCCACGTGAGGCCGAGGCCCGTGGCGAACGCAGGTACCAGCACCAACAGGGCCACCAACACGTTCGGCATGCGGG
>DAIMFV010000353.1:0-1583 GCA_036724365.1 Acidimicrobiales bacterium
CGGCGTCGCCGGGGTGCGGATGGTGGTGAGCTGGCTGTGGAGCAGGTCGCCCGGGCGGCGGGCGGAGCCGACGTCCCGGTGGCCCACGAGCCGTTGGACGGTGGAGCCGTCGGGTGCCTTCACCGTGCCGGTGGCGGGCGCCTTGTTCTGCCCGAGCTTCCAGCCGATCACCTTGCCCGCGGCGTCGAGCTGGGCGGCGGTGGGGGCGACCGCGGTGGGGGTGCCGCCGGGGTGGTGCTGGCCCAGGAAGGACACGCCGACGCTGTTGGTGTTGAACCCGGCGGCGTGACCGCCGATGACCGCGCCGTCGATGCTCCCCGTGCGGCCCTCCCAGGTGCGGCCGAAGCGGTCGATCACGAAGTTGTAGGCGATGTCGCACCAGCCCCGGGTGACGGTGTGGAACCGGTAGATCGCGGCGAGCATCCCGGGGACCTCGGCCTGGGTGTAGGTGTTGGCGTTCACGGTGTGGTGGACCACGGCGAAGTTGATGCCGCCGGCGGCGACCTTCGGGCCGCTGGCGCAGTCGGTGTTGCCGGTGGCCCAGCCGGCGGTGGCCCAGTCGGACCGGGGGCGGATGGTCGGCCTGGTGTCGGCGGCGCCGGCGGCCGGGGTCTGGAGCGCGGTCTGGAGCCCGGAGCCGCGGCTCGGCTCCTCGTAGCGCATGGCCTCCACGGTGAGGTCTGCCAGCTCGCCTTCGTGGACCCGGACCTCCACGCGGTCCACCCCGTCGCCACCGAACCACAGGAGGTCGCCGCTGACGTCGGCGTGCGCACCCTCGGCGGACGGACCGGCCGGATCCGGGCCCTCATCGGGGTTGGCGTGGATCTCGGTCCATCCCGTCCAGCCGTCGGCGGTACGGCCGCGCAGATCCACGGCGCCGTGTGGTTCGCCGGTCCACGAGACCGCCACGGCCTGGCTGCCACCGTCGACGTCGACCGCCGCGCTCCAGCCCTCGGTGGCGGTGGTCGGGGCCGCGGCCCGGACCCGGCTGCGCGCCGCGCCCGATGCCGGCGCGGTGTCGGTGGCTCCGGACCCGGTGAGCACGACCGTGTCGGTGTGCAGGGAGCCGGGCCCGGGGGCCGGGGAACCGACCGGCAGACCGCCCACCACCGCCCACGAGGCGAGCACCACCGGGACGGCGCCCATGATGCGGCGGCGGCGACGGAGCTGGCGGCTGATCGGTGCGGGTTGGGATCGCACGGGGGCCTCCGGGGGTGGTGGGTCCCGCTCCGGAGGACCGGGCGGGACGGTGCCCGGAACGGACACATGGCGTGACGACCCTACCCTTGGGTCCCGTGGCCGTTCCGTCACCCCCCCCTCCGATCCCGGGTCGTCGATGCCGTGTCGGCTTCGACGCCACCTCTCTGCTGGATCCACCCACCGGCGTGGGCACCTTCTCCCGCGAGGTCCTGGCCGGCCTGGCGGGTCGCCCCGATCTCGATGTCACCGCGTTCGCCGTGAGCCTGCGGGGGCGGGGCCGCCTGCCCGACCTGGCGCCGGCGGGGGGGCGGCCCAGCCGCCGGGCGGCAACCGCCCCGCCGGGCCCGGCGCAAATGAAGGACATCGCCTTCCTGCTCGCCGGC
>DAIMFV010000353.1:1593-3444 GCA_036724365.1 Acidimicrobiales bacterium
GGCCCGGCTGGCCCGGGCGGCCTGGCTCCGCGGCGACCACCCCACGGTTCGGGTGCTGGCCGGGCCGGTGGACGTGGTCCACGGGCCCAACTTCGTGGTGCCCCCCGGGGGGTCGGCCGCCGAGGTGGTGACCATCCACGACCTGACCGCCCTCCACCACCCGGGCCTGTGCACCCCCGACGTCCTGCAGTGGCCGCCCCTTTTGAGGCGGGCCCTGCGGCGGGGAGCCTGGGTCCACACCGTGAGCGGCTTCGTGGCCGATGAGGTCCGCACCGCGTTCCCCGAGGCCGTCGACCGGGTGGTGGCGATCCCCAACGGTCACACCGCGCCGGACCCGCCCACGCCCCGCTCCGACGCCGCCCGGGGCCGGCACCTGGCCGGAGCCGGGCGGTACGTCCTCGCCGTGGGCACGGTGGAACCGCGCAAGGACCTGCCGCTCCTGGTGGCCGCCTTCGACCGGCTGGCCGGGGCCGACCCCGACCTGGGCCTGGTGATCGCCGGGCCCGACGGCTGGGGCGCGGCCGCGCTCACCGAGGCCATCGATCGGGCGAGGCACCGCCGGCGGGTGCGTCGTCTCGGCTGGGTGGACGACGACACCCGTTGGGCGCTGGTGCGGGGCGCGTCGGTGGTGGCCTACCCGAGCCGCTACGAGGGGTTCGGGCTGGTCCCGCTCGACGCCATGGCGGTACGCACGCCGGTGGTGGCCACGTCGGCGGGCGCCGTACCCGAGGTGGTCGACGATGCCGCCCGCCTGGTGCCGGTGGGCGACGTCGACGCGTTCACCGACGCCCTGGGGGCGGTGCTGGGTGATGACGCGGTGGCCGCCGCGCTGGTGGCGGCCGGTACGGCGCGGGTGGCGCGGTTCCGTTGGGACCACACCGTCGACGGCCTGGCCGAGCTCTACGGTCGGGCGGTGGCGGCCCGGGTCAGGTGAAGCGCCCGGGTCAGGTGAAGCGCGAGGTGTACTTGGCGCTGCCCATGAGCGTCTCGGCCAGCTCCTCGGGGGTGGTGCGGCCGCTCAGCAGCGACGGACCGTAGGAGTCGGACAGGCCCCGCGGGATGCTCTGCTGGAAGAGGCTGTCGTAGATGTGGACGGCCGTGACGATGCCGGACGACTTGCGCACGAACTCGCCGGACTCGGAGAACTTGGTCATCAGCTGGCCCCGGTAGAGCCCCTTGCCGAGGAGGCCGATCCAGTACGCCCGGCCCCCGGCGTCGGGTCCCCGGTCGAGCACGTTCCCGTACACGAGGTCGACGAACTCGGCGTCGTCGACGTAGCCGTACCGGAGGGCGAACTCGGGGGCGGCGGCGAACTGGTTGGAGATCTGCGACAGCGAGGTGCCCAGCTGACGCTGGCGGATCCAGTGCTTGAGCCCGCCGTGGTCCGGGTTGCGCAGGTAGTACGCGCGGTACAGGCGGACCACGGCGCGCACGTTGGTGTTCGACTCGGCCGTGGCGGCCACCGCCGCCACCAACGCCGCTGGGGTCTGGCCTCCCTGCAGTGCGGTGCTGGCCACCTGGAGCTCGGACGACGTGGGCTCGCGCAGCAGGAAGTCGAGGTAGGTCTGGCGCACCAGCTCCGATGCGGTGTCGAAGGGTCCGTATGGAGCGGCGGCCCGGGCCGTGGCGGGGGCTGCCGGGGTGGCGGTGGCACCCGGGACGGCGACCGCCGTGGCGGCGGTGACCGCCCCGAGGACGGCGCCGACCACCCGCCGGACGCGTCGGCGGGGGTGGTGGGCGGGTCGGGGGTGCTGGTGCACGGTGCAGGCTCCGGGTCTCTGGGGTGCCACGATGGATCGTTCGCGAGGCCGTTCGGGCTCCTCGCCTGGTCCCGACCCTACTGGGGGTTCC
>DAIMFV010000354.1:0-3434 GCA_036724365.1 Acidimicrobiales bacterium
GCAACGCGCTGGCGGTGTTCGTGGCGTTCCTGGTGGGGGCGTTGGTGGTGGGGGCCGCGTTCGGTGTGTACGCCCTGGGTCACCGGGCCGGACGGGGCGGCACCACCGTGTCCGAGGGTGAGGCCAGCGCGTCGATCGGGGTCCTCGACATCCGGGCCATCCTCGACAAGGCCCAGCCGTCGGTGGTCACCATCCAGACCGGCCACGAGAACAGCATCTTCGGGGGTTCGGGCTCGGGGGTCGTGATCTCCGACGACGGCCTGATCCTCACCAACGCCCACGTGGTGGAGGGAGCGGCCGGCGTGATCACGGTCCGCTTCAACGACGGCAGCACCGCCCCGGCCGAACTGGTGGGCGCGGTCACCGCCCAGGACATCGCGCTGATCCAGGCCGACCGCACCGGCCTCACCGCCGCCGTGTTGGGCTCGTCGGCCAACCTCCGGGTGGGCGACGACGTGGTGGCCATCGGCAACGCCCTGAACCTCGGTGGCGACCCCAGCGTCACCCGCGGGATCGTGTCGGCCAAGGACCGCAGCATCAGCGACGGTCAGGTGTCGCTGGACAACCTGATCCAGACCGACGCCGCCATCAACCCGGGCAACTCCGGGGGGCCACTGGTCGACGCGGGCGGTCGGGTGGTCGGCATCAACACCGCCATCATCGAGGGCGCCCAGAACGTGGGCTTCTCGATCGCCATCGACTCGGTGAAGGACCTCATCCCTCGGCTGAAGGCCGGCGAGGGCGACATCACCGGCAACACCGCCCTGCTCGGCATCCGCTCGGTCACCGTCGACGGAGATCTGAGCCAGGCCATCCGCACCCAGTACGGCATCACGGCGGAGGCCGGGGCGCTGGTCTCGGTGGTGGAGCCGGAGTCGCCGGCGTCCGATGCCGGGCTCGAGGTGGGCGACGTGGTGGTCGGCTTCGACGGCACGCCGGTGGTGTCGAGCGAGCAGCTCACCGGCCTGGTCCGGGCCGCCGACCCGGGAGACCAGGTGTCGGTCACCGTCGAGCGCATGGGCCGCCGCACCAGCGTCGAGGTCACCCTCGGGTCGAACTGACCGTCCGCTTCGCCGACCCCGCACTGCGCTCACCGACCGCAGACCCTGCAGATCCGACCAACTCGACATCCAGCCTCCCGCCGAGTCCGCCCGCCAGCTCACAGCCGGTTCGCACCGAGACCCACCGCGAACCCACCGCCCAACACATCCGCCGACGCCCCGGCTCCGAACGAGGTCCCATGAGCGATCCGTCCCGATCAGACACGGTCCCGGCTCCCCCAGTGGACACCGAGGTGCCAGCCGGCTGGGCGGCCCTGGCGGGCGTGGCGGCCGCCGGCTCGGCGTTGGCGGCCGGCGAACTGGTGGTGGGGATGTCGGGTGGCGGCCAGCCGTCGCTGGTGGCCGCAGTCGGATCGGCGTTCATAGACCGCTTCGCGGCGTCGTTGAAGGACCTGGCCGTCTCGCTGTTCGGCACCAACGACAAGGCGGCCCTGGTGGTGGGCATCGTGGTGGTGTCGCTGGCCCTCGGTGCCGTGCTCGGCGTGGCGGCCCGCCGGCGCTTCGCGGTGGCGGTGGCCGGCTTCGCCGTGTTCGGGGTGGTGGGGTTCCAGGCCTACCGCACCGACGAGCTGGGCCGGGTGGCCACCGGCCTGGTGGCGTCGTTCGCCGCGGTGGTGGCCGGGGTGGGGGTGCTGTGGTGGCTCCTGCGGTCGGCCACGGTGCTGCTCCACCGGGCCGATCTGGTCGCTGCGCCTGCCGCGCCCGCCGCGCCCGCGGTCGCGGTCCAGCCGGCCGAGGCGGCCGAGGCGGCCGAGGCAGGTCCGGCGCCGTCGCCCCCCGTGGTCGACGGCGTGCTGGTGGGTGGCCGGTTGGTGGCGGCGCCCTACAGCCCGATGGGCCCGGTGAGACTGGCCCGCCGGGCGTTCCTGCTCACGGTCGGTGGCGTGGCGGCGGGAGCCGCGCTGGTGGCGGCCATGGGCCGTCGACTGGGCTCGGGCGGTTCGTCGGAGGCGGCCCGGGCCGGGGTGGTCCTCCCCGAGCCGGCGAGCGGGGCCAGCACCCCCGCCCCCTCGCTGGAGGTGGCCCGGGTGTCGCCGTACGTCACCCCGAACGACGACTTCTACCGGATCGACACCGCGCTCACCGTGCCCCAGGTGGAGCTGGATTCCTGGCGGCTGAAGGTGGCCGGGCTGGTCGACCGACCCTTCGAGCTGACCTATGCGGAGCTGCTCGCCCTGGACTCGGTGGAGGAGACCGTCACCATCGCCTGTGTGAGCAACCAGGTGGGCGGCAACCTGGTGGGCAACGCGGCGTGGCAGGGCGTCCCGTTGGCGGTGCTGCTCGAACGGGCCGGGGTGCAGGCCGACGTGGCCGGGCCGGCTGGTCAGGTGGTGGGCCGCTCGCTCGACGGGTGGACCGCGGGGTTCCCCATGGACGTGGCCACCGACGGTCGGGTGGCCCTGGTGGCGTACGCCATGAACGGCGAGCCCCTGCCCGTGCGTCACGGGTTCCCGGCCCGGCTGATCGTGGCCGGCCTCTACGGCTACGTGTCAGCCACCAAGTGGCTCGACACCATCGACGTGGTGCGTTGGGACGACTTCGACGGCTACTGGGTGCCCAAGGGGTGGGCCAAGGAGGGTCCGATCAAGACCATGTCGCGGATCGACGTGCCCCGGGCCGGTGCCGACCTGGCGGCCGGTCCCGTCGACGTGGCCGGCGTGGCGTGGGCGCCCACGCGTGGGGTGGCCGGCGTGGAGGTCCGCATCGACGAGGGTCCGTGGGAGCCGTGTGAGCTGGGCGACGTGGCCAGTGAGAACACCTGGGTGCAGTGGCGGTACCGCTGGACCGCCCCCGCCGGCGACCACGTGATCTCGGTTCGGGCCACCGACGGCGACGGCACCACCCAGACCGACGAGGTGGTGCCCCCCGCGCCCGACGGGGCCACCGGTTGGCACACCCGCCGGGTCACCGTGGCCTGAACAGCGGGCTGCTGGCGGTGGCGACGGGGTGGACCGGTAGTATCATCGCCATGTCGCAGACCGAAGCCCCTCTCCACACCGAGCCGCCCGTGGGCCACGTCCGCGTGGTGTATCTCGGGCCGGTGGCCCCCCACTGGGAGCTGCAGAGCGACTTCGGCGATCGGGCGATGGTCGACGGCTTCCGAGACCGCATGCAGGCCCGCCTGCAGCTGGTGCCCCCGCACGATCCGCAGTTCCGCCGCAACCGCGAGCGCGTGATCCGAGACGCCGAGCGGGAGAACCTCCTCCTCGACTGGGACCTCGGCCTCCCCGAGGACTGACCTGCCCGAGTAATGACCCGCCCGGTGGGTGCACCCCGTCGGTCACCGGCCGTTCACCGCCACGTCGCCCGCCGGTCACCGATCCGTGGTCGGGCCGACGGTCGCCCTGGCTACCCTCCCGGTGATGGACGCCA
>DAIMFV010000355.1:0-3420 GCA_036724365.1 Acidimicrobiales bacterium
CCGCCGAGCCCGCTTCAGACAAGCCGGGCGAGGCGCCGTACTTCGAGGCCAAGGTTTCGCCGATCGGGGGAGACATCGACTCAGCCGGGGGCCGTATAATGGTGTGGCCGGACCGCCTCGAGGTGATCGATGCAACCGGCCGCCTGGACGGGCGGATGCCCATTGACACAATCGCCAAGGTCAAGGTCACCAAACGACTCACATCGGTGACGGTCAAGATCACCGGATCCACGCACCGCCGGCTCACGATCAAGGGTGTGAAGCCGGCTGATGCCACCGGTCTGCGCCATGCGCTGGCCGATCTTCGCACCCCAAACCCCGACGGCTCCAGGGGTGTGCCCACCGCCGATGCATCGGCATCCTCACCGACGAGGACTTCAACGATCGTCGTTCTCGTCTGCGAGGGTCCTGAACCGAAGCCGCGACCGCACCCACGAACCTGTCCGCCACCAAGTCCTCCTACCGATCGGTATCAGTTGGGCCGCCTCCTGCGATCCGAGTAGCGTCACCTGACGGAGGGTTGCCAGAGCGGACGAATGGGACGGTCTCGAAAACCGTTGTGGGTGCAAGCTCACCGTGGGTTCAAATCCCACACCCTCCGCCACGCGACGAGGCCCCCGGTTCCCACCGGGGGCCTCTTCGCGTCGGGGTGACGGTCGGTGTCGGGGGCGACGGTCAGTCGGTCTGGAGGACGGCCTCGACCTCCAGGTACACCTTGACCTTGTCGCCCACCACCACGCCGGGGCCGTCCATCGGCACCTCGAAGTCCACGCCGAACTGCTTGCGGCTGATCTCGGTCTCGGCCGAGAACCCGGCGCGGGTGCCGCCCCAGGGGTCGGGGTGGGTGCCGTTGAACTCGAGGTCGAGCTCCACCGGCAGGGTGGTGCCCTTGATGGTGAGGTCACCGAGGACCACGAAGTCGCCGCCGTTCTCCTTCACCCCGGTGGAGCGGAAGGTGAGGGTGGGGTGGGTCTCCACCTCGAAGAAGTCGGCCGAGCGCAGGTGGCCGTCGCGCTGGGCGTCGCGGGTGTTGATCGACGAGAGGTCGACGTCGGCGACCACCGAGGAGTCCAGCGGGTTCTCACCGATGGTGAGGGTGCCGCTGAAGGACTCGAAGGTGCCCTTCACCTTGCTGACCATGAGGTGGCGGACGCTGAAGCCCACCTCGGAGTGGGAGGGATCGATGGTCCAGGTGCCGGCGGGGATCTGGGGGGTGGTCATGGTGGGCTCCTCAGGTGAGTGAACATTGGATGGTTGCGGGTGCAATCACTATCTCCCAACTTCATTGACCTGTCAACTATTCCGCCTAGACTGCCCGACATGGCCGCCACCACCGACCGCGCCGACCGCTCCTCCGTACCTGGTCCCACCACCGTCGACTGGCTCACGCCCGTCGAGCTCCACGCCTGGAAGAGCATCATCCACGGCACCCGCCACCTGTTCGCCGCCCTCGACCACGCGCTCAAGCCCCACGGGCTGAGCGGCGACGACTACGGCGTGCTCGTCGCCCTGTCCGAGGCGCCCGACGACCGCCTGCGCATGGCCGAACTGGCCGACCTGGCGGCCGAGTCGCGCAGCCGCCTGACGCACCACGTGGGCCGGCTCGAGGCCCGGGGCCTGGTGGAGCGGGCGTCGTGTCCCGAGGACCGCCGCGGCCAGTTCGCCGTGCTCACCGCCGCAGGCCGCGCCCTGCTCGAACAGGCGGCCCCCCACCACGTCGCCAGCGTGCGCGCCCTGTTCCTGGACCACCTCACCCAGGCCGAACTGGCCACCCTCGGCGACGTGTTCGCCCGCTTCAGCCCGTCGCCGGGCACCAGCCCCTGCGCCACCACCTGATCCGTCCACGGCCCACCCCACCGGTGGGCCGACCGGTGGGCCAGGCGGCGACGCGCCGTATCGTTCCCCGGGCATGGATCCCGGAGCCGCTCACCGCATGATGATGTCCGACGCCTCGGCCACCGCGGGCGTCCACCTCACCCCGGGCCTGGTGGGCCGGGTCTGGCGGTTCGCCCACGCCTACCGCAGCCGGGTGTTCGCCTTCCTCGGGCTGGTGGTGGTCCAGTCGTTCCTGGGTCTGGTGCCGCCCCTGGTCATCAAGCAGATCATCGACCACGCCGTGCCCCGCCAGGACCGGGGCCAGGTCACCGTGCTCGCCGGCTTCATGGTGCTCGCCGCCTTCGCCAGCGGCGCCCTCAGCATGGTGGAGCGCTGGCTGTCGGCCACCATCGGCGAGGGCCTGATCTACGACCTGCGCAGCGCCCTGTTCGACCACGTGCAGCGCCAGCCCATCGCCTTCTTCACCCGCACCCAGACCGGCGCCCTGGTGAGCAGACTGAACAACGACGTGATCGGCGCGCAACGGGCCGTCACCGGCACGCTCGGCACCGTCGTGGCCAACGTGGTCACGCTGATCACCACCCTCGGCGCCATGCTCATCCTGGAGTGGCGCCTCACGGCGCTGTCGCTGCTGTTGCTGCCGATCTTCCTGCTACCCGCCAAGCGCGTCGGCCGCCGCCTCGCCGGGATCACGCGGGAGGGGTTCAACGTCAACGCCGAGATGAACGCCACCATGACCGAGCGGTTCGGCGTGTCCGGCGCCCTGCTGGTGAAGCTGTTCGGCCGCCACGACCTGGAGGCGCAGGGCTTCTCGGCCCGGGCCGGTCGCGTGCGCGACATCGGCGTGCAGAGCGCCATGTACAGCCGCACGTTCATGACCGCCCTCACGCTGGTGGGCGCGGTGGGAACGGCCGTGATCTACCTCGTCGGCGGGCGCCTGGTGATCTCGGGCACCATCTCCACCGGCACCCTGGTGGCCCTCGGCGTGCTCGTCACCCAGATCTACTCCCCGCTCACCAGCCTCACCAACGCCCGGGTCGACCTGATGACCGCCTTCGTGTCCTTCGACCGGGTGTTCGAGGGGCGCGACGCCCCCAATCCGACCACCGACGCACCCGACGCCGTGGACCTGGTGGCACCCCGGGGTCGCATCGAGCTCGACCACGTCACCTTCGCCTATCCCAGCGGTGCCGACTCCTCGGTGGCGTCCCTGGAGAGCGCAGCCCAGCTCGCCGCCCCCGACCTGGGCGCCGGCCCGGTGCTGCACGACCTCACCGCCACCATCGAGCCCGGCGAGCTGGTGGCCCTGGTGGGGCCGTCCGGTGCCGGCAAGACCACGGTGAGCCAGCTGATCCCACGGCTGTACGACGTGACCTCGGGTGCCGTCCGGGTCGACGGCCACGACGTCCGCCACCTCACCCAGGCCTCGTTGCGAAAGGCGATCGGCGTGGTGAGCCAGGATCCGCACCTGTTCCACGAGTCGGTGGCCGACAACCTCCGCTACGGCCGCCCCGAGGCCACCGACGCCGAGGTCGAGGCCGCCGCCCGGGCCGCCCGCATCCACGACGTCATCGCCGCCCTGCC
>DAIMFV010000356.1:0-3410 GCA_036724365.1 Acidimicrobiales bacterium
TGGAGCAGGGCCTTGGCGGTGCCCTCGGCGCAGTCGAGGATGGTGGCCACCTCGGCCACCGGGCGGTCCTCGAGGTAGTAGAGGGTGACGGCGGCGGCCTGGCGGGCGGGTAGCCGGCGGACCGCGGCCCAGAACTCGTCGCCTCCGTCGTCGGCGCCGAGCTGGACCTCCCAGACCGGGCGCTCACCGGCCAGCCGCTGCAGGGCCCGTTGCTCGGACCGCTTCCGGGCCCGGTTGTTGTGGGCCAGGTTGATGGCCACCCGCCGGAGCCAGGCGGCCGGCTTGTCGTAGCGGGCGATGCGCTCCCAGCGCTGGTGGGCGCGGACCATGGCCTCCTGGGCCAGGTCCTCGGCCACCGTCCGGTGGCCGGTGAGGGCGGTGAGCACCGCCACCAGCCGGCCGTACTCCGCGGCGAAGAAGTCGTCGAAGTCGGCGACGGTCACCTCCAGCACGGGGGCGGGGCCGGCCATGGCGGCCGGAGAGGTGGGGGAGGGGTCGCTCATGGGCTGGTCGGGTGGCGACAGGGTGGGTTCCGCCGCAGCGGTCCGAACGTACACACCCCCTACACCGGTGGTGGGGCGGTTCGGTTTACCCGGGTAGGTGGTTCTGCCAAGATCTGACACCCCGTCAGATCTGAGCGGCCCCGCCGCCCGCCACCCCAGGAGGCCCCGTGCCCACCGATGTCGTCATCGTCAGTGCCGCCCGCACCCCGATCGCCACCGCCTACAAGGGCGCCCTGCTGGGTGTCGACGCCTTCCAGCTGGCCGAGGTGGCTGTGGGCGCCGCGGTGGCGCGCTCGGGCATCCCGGCGGACCAGATCGAGGACATGGGCTTCGGCGAGTCCTTCCAGGGTGGGGGCAACATCGGGCGCAACGTGGCCGTGCGCCTCGGGCTCACCGGCGTCCCCTCGGTGGCCACCCAGCGGTGGTGCGCCTCGGGCATGGCCGGCACCCAGTGGGTGGCGGCCAACATCGCCGCCGGCATGATCGACGTGGGCCTGGGCGGCGGGGCCGAATCCATGTCCACCGCGCCCAGCAGCTCCAAGCCGGGTCCGGACGGCACGCCCGCGTTCTGGCTGTCCCCGGGCAACCCCGACACCCCCGAGGCGCCGCCGTTCAACATGGCGCTCACCGTGGGCGACAACACCGCCCGCATCGCCGGCGTCACCCGCGAGCAGGCCGACGCCTGGGCGTTCGAGTCGCACCAACGGGCCATCCGGGCCATCGACGAGGGGCGCTTCGACAACGAGATCGTTCCCGTCGACCTGCCCGGTGGCGGGCAGTTCACGGTGGACGAACATCCTCGCCGCAACTCCAGCCTGGAGAAGCTGGCCTCCCTGCCTCTGCTCAACCCCGATGTGGCTGGTGCCGTCACCACCGCCGGCAACGCCTCGGGCTTGAACGACGCCGCCGCTGCGCTCGTGCTGTGCAGCCGCAGCTTCGCCGAGGCCCACGGGCTCCGGCCGTTGGCCACCATCCGGGGTTGGGCGTCAGCCGGCGTCGACCCGGTGGAGACCGGGCTGGCCCCCACCCACGCCCTGCCCAAGGCCCTCGCCAAGGCGGGCATCGCCATCGGCGACCTGCAGAGCGTGGAGATCAACGAGGCGTTCGCGTCCATGGCCGTGGCGTCCACCCGCATCCTGGGCCTCGATCCCGAGATCGTGAACGTGAACGGATCGGGGTGTTCGCTGGGCCACCCCATCGGCTGCACGGGGGCCCGCATGATCGTGACCATGGTGAACGAGTTGATCCGCACCGATGCCCAGTGGGGCGCGGTGGCCATGTGCGCCGCCGGCGGCATGGGCTCGGCCACCGTCATCGAGCGCGTCTGACCTTCGGCTCCTGGATGCGGGCGGAGTGGGTCGCCCCCGGGCTGGTTGTCCGCAGATCCCCAGGTCCGCCTCCGGCGGGCGCCTGCTGGTTCCGTCGAACCCGGTCCTCGCTGCGCTGCGGGGGTTCGACGGCGGTCAGATCGGTGGCTCGCACGCTCGCAACCGATCTGACCGGGCGCGCTTTGCCCTTCGGCTCCTGGATGCGGGCCAGGCTCGATCCAGCGAAGCTGGCGTCAGGCCAGGTGCAGGCCGCACTCCGACTTGTCCTTGCCGCGCCAGCGGCCGGCCCGGGGGTCTTCGCCATCGGCCACCGGGGTGGTGCAGGGCATGCAGCCGATCGACGGGTAGCCCTGCTGGGTGAGCGGGTTCACGATGATGTCGTGGTCGGCGATGTAGGCCGCCACGTCGGCATCGGTCCAGGAGGCGATGGGGTTCACCTTGACCAGGCCCCGCAGGTCACGCGACACGATCGGGGCGTCGGACCGGCTGTCTGATTCCTGGCGGCGCAGGCCGCTCATCCACGCCGCCTTGCCGGCGAGCGCCCGGTCGAGCTGACCCACCTTCACCGCCGAGCAGCAGTTCTCCGGGTCTGCCTCCCAGAGCTCCTCCTCCTGGCGGGCCACGGTCATCATCCGGAGGTTGAGGCCGTAGTGGCGACGCACCTCCTCCACGGTCTCGAGGGTCTCGGGGAAGTGGTAGCCGGTGTCGATGAAGACGACCTCGATGGCCGGGTCGACCTTGATCGCCAGGTCGATCAGCACGGCGTCGGTCATCGAGGCCGTCATGGCGAGGTGGGGGGAGAAGTTCTCCACCGCCCAGCGGATGACCTTGGCGGCCGACACCTTCTCCAACTCGGCGCTGATCTCGGCCAGTTCGTCGTCGGAGTACACCGGGCGGGCGGGGTCGACCAGGTTGAGGCGGGCTCCGGTGCCGGTGGCGATGCTGCGGATGGAGGACTCGGTGAGGGCCATCAGGTCGCGCACTCCGAGTCGCCGGTCTCGGCCACGTAGGGTCCGGTCTCGCCGTAGTCGACGTAGAAGTCGGGGGCCTCGTCGGGCGTGGGGAACACGTCGAGCTCCTTGAGCTCGGCGGCCAGGGTGGCGACGCCGCCGGAACGGTCGATCCACCCCCGGAACGACTCGCCGGCCTGGCGCTCCTCGGCGAAGCGCCGCACCACCCGGACCGCGGCCTCGGGGGCGTTCTTGGCCGGCAGGCGGAGGGCCCGCTCGCCGAAGTGGATCTGCTCCTCGCCCACGTAGCCGCCGAGCAGCATGGTGTAGCCCGGGGCCGACTGGCCGTGGGCCCGCCGCTCCGCCCCCGAGAAGCCGATGTCGGCGATGTGGTGCTGGCCGCACGAGTTGGTGCAGCCCGAGATGTTGAAGCGGATGCCACCGACCTCCGACAGGCCTTCTTCGTCCAGCCTGGTGCTGATGGCGTCGGCCAGGCCCCGGGACTGGGTGACGGCCAGGTTGCAGGTGTCGGCGCCAGGGCAGGCCACCACGTCTCGGGCCAACTCGGCCCCCGGCTCGGCCATCCCTATGGTCTGGAGTCGGCTGAACAGGACGGGGAGCTGCTCTTC
>DAIMFV010000357.1:0-383 GCA_036724365.1 Acidimicrobiales bacterium
GCCGGGAGTTCCTCGAGCGCCTCGGCCTGGACCGCATCGAGGACCTGCCCCCGATCGCCGACCTCTTCCCGTCCGCCGAGGTCATGGAGGCGCTCGAACAGGGACTGCGGGCGGATCGGCCGGAACCCCCGGAACCTCCGGCCGAGGCCTGATGGAGCCCCAGGCCACCGGGGAACGCCTCCAGAAGGTGCTCGCCCGGGTGGGGCTGGGCAGCCGTCGCCTCTGCGAGGAGCTGATCGAGGACGGGCGCGTCACGGTCAACGGCGAGGTGGCGGTGCTCGGGCGCCGCGTCGAGGTCGACGTCGACCTCGTCGAGGTCGACGGGGCGCCCATCGGCGTGCGGCCCGGGCTCGTCCACTACCTCCTGAACAAGCCGGCCGGCG
>DAIMFV010000357.1:415-3398 GCA_036724365.1 Acidimicrobiales bacterium
CCACCGCCTCGGACCCCCAGGGTCGGCCCACCGTGCTCTCCCTGGTGCCGGAGGAGCCCCGCGTGTTCCCCGTGGGGCGCCTCGACCTCGACACCGAGGGCCTCCTGCTGCTCACCAACGACGGGGAGCTGGCGAACCGGATCGCCCACCCGTCGCACGGCGTGGAGAAGGAGTACCTCGCCGAGGTGGAGGTCGAGCCCACCCGCGCCGTGCTGCGTCGCCTCCGCGAGGGGATCGACCTCGACGACGGCCCCACGGCACCCGCGCAGGCCTCGCTCGTGGCGCCCACCCTGGTGAAGCTGGTGATCCACGAGGGCCGCAACCGTCAGGTGCGCCGCATGCTCGACGCCGTCGGCCACCCGGTGCAGCGCCTGATCCGCACGCGCATCGGCCCCATCTCGGATCGTCGTCTGGCTCCCGGTGCTTGGCGATCGCTCACCGACGCCGAGCTGCGCTCGCTGGAGGCGGCCCTGGCCGAGCCCACCGATCTGGGCGCGTACCCGGGCACCGGCGGTCGGTAGCATCGCTGCGATGTCCACCGCCGTCCGAGCCCTCCGCGGCGCCACCACCACCGACGCCGACACCCCCGAGCAGATCGCCGAGCGCACCGTGGCGCTGCTCGAGGAGATGTTCGGGCGCAACGGCGTGGACCACGACGACCTGATCAGCATCTGGTTCACGGTCACGGTCGACCTGGTGTCGGCCTTCCCCGCCACCGCGGCCCGCACCATCGGCCTGGGCGACGTGCCGCTGCTGTGCGCCACCGAGATCCCGGTGCCGGGCAGCACGCCCCGCTGCATCCGGGTGCTGGCCCACCTCACGTCCGAGCTGCCTCGCAACGAACTGCGCCACGTGTACCTGCACGAGGCCGCCGGCCTGCGAGACGACCTGCCCGGCTGACGTGGCCGACCTCGACGCCCAGCGGGCGAGCGTGATCGGCACGGGGCTCATCGGCGGGTCGGTGGGCCTGGCGCTCCGGGACCAGGGCTGGCACGTCACCGGCGTCGATGCCGACGCGTCGGCGGCCGAGCGGGCGGTGGAGCTGGGCGCCATCGATGCCGTGGGCCTCGATGCGAGCGCCACCATCACGTTCGTGGCGGCTCCGGTGTCGGCGATCGCCACCGAGGTCCGACGGGCCCTGGCCCACACCGCGGGCGCGGTCACCGACGTGGGTTCGGTGAAGGGCTCGGTGGTGGCCGAGATCGACGACCCCCGGTTCATCGGCGGGCACCCCATGGCCGGCTCCGAGCAGTTGGGGGTGGAGGGTGCCACCGCCGACCTGTTCGAGGGCGCGGTGTGGGTGCTCACCCCGGTCACCGGCACCGGCTCGGACCACTTCGCCACGGTCGACGCCGTGGTCCGTTCGTTCGGCGCCGAGGTGGTGGCCCTGGACCCGGAGCGACACGACGCCCTGGTGGCGGTGGTGTCCCACGTGCCCCACCTCACCGCCGCGGCCCTCATGGGCATCGCCGACGAGCGGGCCGAGGAGCACGCCGCGCTGCTGCGCCTGGCGGCGGGCGGGTTCCGCGACATGACCCGGATCGCGGCCGGGAGCCCGGCCATCTGGCCCGACATCTGCGCCGAGAACCGCGACGCCATCGTGGAGGTCATCGATCGCCTCACCGTCGAGCTGGGGCGCCTACGGGGTCTGGTCACCACCGACGACCGGCCGGGGCTGCTCGCCACGCTCGAGCGGGCGCAGGCGGCCCGGCGCAACCTGCCGAGCCGGGTGGTGCAGCCCGAGTCGCTCGCCGAGGTGCGGATCCCGGTGCCAGACCGAGACGGTGCCATCGCCGAGGTGTCCACCCTGGCCAGCGAGCTGGGCATCAACATCGCCGACTTCGAGATCGCCCACTCCAGCGAGGGCGACCGGGGCGTGCTGATCCTGTTGGTCGACCGGGCGGCGGCCGACACCTACCGGTCCGGTCTGCTGGCCCGGGGCTACCGGCCGTCGGTCCGTCCGCTCGAGTGACCCGGTGACCGACGTGCCCGATCTCTCCGAGTTGCCCGATCCGTACCCGGTGGCGCCCGCGCGTGGGCCGCTCGACGCCACCGTCACCGTTCCCGGCTCCAAGTCGATCACCAACCGCGCCCTGGTGTGCGCGGCCCTCGCCGCCGGCGAGTCGGTGCTCGAAGGGGCGCTGTTCGCCGACGACACCGATGCCATGGTCGGCGTGCTCCGGTCGCTGGGGGTGTCGGTCACGACCGACGCCGACGCGGCCCGGATCACGGTGGTCGGGTGCGATGGTCGGCCTCCGGCGGCGGTGGAGGCGGTCGACGTGCGCCAGTCGGGCACCACGGCCCGCTTCACGGTCCCGCTGCTCGCCCTCGGTCGGGGTGCCTACCGGGTGACCGCCCACCCCCAGATGCAGGCCCGCCCCATGGACACCACCTTCGAGGCGCTCGCCGGCCTCGGGGCGGGCATCGAACCGCTCGCCGCCGCCGGGCACCTGCCGGCCACGGTCACCGGTGGCGGACTGCGGTCCGGGGTGGTCCGCGTGCCCGGCGACGCGTCGAGCCAGTTCCTCTCGGGCCTCCTCCTGATCGGTCCCTGTCTGGACGACGGACTGGTCCTCGAGGTCACCACCGAGCTGGTGTCGAGGCCCTACGTCGACCTCACCATCGCCGTCATGGAGGCGTTCGGTGCGGTGGTCGACCAGCCCGACGCCCACACCTTCGCCGTCAACCCCGGTGGCTACCGGGCGGTCCACTACAGCGTCGAGCCCGATGCCAGCGCGGCGTCGTACCCGTTGGCCGCCGCGGCCATCTGCGGGGGCCGGGTGCGGGTGGAAGGCCTCACCGCCGGCGCCATCCAGGGCGACGTCCGGTTCGCCGACGTGCTGGCCGAGATGGGGGCGACGGTGGTGGCAGACGACCGGGGCATCGAGGTGCGGGCCGAGGCCGAGTCGCTGCGGGGCGGCACCTTCGACCTGACCCACTTCTCCGACACCGCCCAGACCCTGGCCGTGGTGGCCCCGTTCGC
>DAIMFV010000358.1:0-3380 GCA_036724365.1 Acidimicrobiales bacterium
CCTCAGTCAAAGCTCAGTCCCAGCATCTCGATGGCGTTGCCGCGGACCAGCTTGTAGACGACGTCGTCGGGCAGGTCGCCCATGAGCTTGAGCGCGGTGTCGCGGGAGTGCGGCCAGGTGGAGTCCGAGTGCGGGTAGTCGGTCTCGAAGCAGATGTTGTTCACACCGCACTTCTCGATGTTCTCGAGCCCGTACACGTCGTCGAAGAAGCAGCCGTAGATCTGGCGGTAGTAGTAGGTGGACGGCGGTTCCTTGACGATGTCGGAGACGCCGCCCCACGCCCGGTTCTCCTCCCAGACCTTGTCGGCCCGTTCGAGGATGTAGGGGATCCACCCGATCTGGCCCTCGCTGTAGGCCAGCTTGAGGGTGGGGAACCGGGCGAGCCAGCCCGAGAACAACCAGTCGGTCATGGAGCTCATGGCGTTGCCGAAGGTGAGCGTGGAGCCCACCGCGGCCGGCGCGTCGGCCGAGGTCGACGGCATCTTCGACGACGAGCCGATGTGCATGTTGATGACCGTGCCGGTCTCGGCACAGGCCCGGAAGAGCGGCTCCCAGTAGTCGGTGTGGATCGACGGCAGGCCCAGGTACGGCGGGATCTCGCTGAAGCACACGGCCCGAACCCCACGTGCCGCGTTGCGGTGGATCTCGGCGGCGGCCAGCTCGGCGTCCCAGAGCTGGATGATGATGAGCGGGATGAGGCGACCGTTGGAGTCACCGCACCACTCCTCGACCATCCAGTCGTTGTAGGCCTTCACGCAGAGGTCGGACAGCTCCTTGTCCTGGGCCTCCATGAAGGTCTGGCCGCAGAAGCGGGGGAACGACGGGAAGCACATCTGGGCCTCGGTCCAGTTGGCGTCCATGTCCTCGAGGCGGGCCTTGGGGTCCCAGCAGCCCTTGCGCATCTCCTCGTAGGTGATGCCGGTGACCTTCACCTCGTCGCGGTCGAAGCCGGCGGCGGCGGAGAGGCGGGTCTGGGGGATCTTCTTGTCCTCGTAGAGCCACCAGTCGCACAGCTCGCCGTCGTCGGACGGCTCGTAGCTGAACACGCCGCCCACGAACTGCATGGTGCCGCGCTCCTGGACGGTGCGGGGACCGACGTCGTGGTACTTCTTCGGCAACCGGTCGAGCCACACGGTGCGGTGCTCGATCACGTGGTCGTCGACCGAGATGATCTTCGGGAAGTCGTCGGCGGGGTTCATGGCCATGATGCTATCTCCGATCTGACGGAGCGTCAGAAACTCGGGTGGGGTGGGATCGGGGTCCGTTGAGGGGTGGGGTGTCGGGTCGGGGGACGGCTCACCAGAGCTCGTCGGTGTAGGTGTCGGTGCCGGGGACCGAGGCCCGGAACGGGGCCACCAGCACCAGCTCGCCGAGCCCGGCGGCGCGGAACCGCTCCCCCAGCGGGGCGAACCGTTCGTCCCAGACGTCGGTGAGCTCGTCGTCCACGAACCACAGCTGGCAGAAGCGGTTGGCGGCACTGTCGGCACGGACGCCGGGTGCGGCGTCGCCCGGGAGCGGGATGGCGGTCAGCTCGGCTCCGACCACGCCGAGCAGGGGCTGGTCCCGGAACCAGGTGTCGACGTCGTCGAGGGTCTTGCCGTCGGCCGGCTCCCCGATCACCAGCACCAGGTACGGCGAGCGGTGGTCCAGCGCCAGCTCCACGGGCACCCCGTCGGGCTCCTCGAACTCGGTGCGGAACTTGTACATGAGGGTGTGGATGTGATCGCGGTGGGGGAACATCCGGTCGTTCTCGTGGAGCCACTTCACCTGTTCGCTGCCCCACTGCATCCACTCGCCGAACTTGCCGGCGAGCACCCAGTAGAGGGCGAGGAAGGACCCGGTGGTGGGGTCGGGGATGACCGGGGAGTCCTGGGGGTAGCGGAGGGCCTTGAGGTCACGGGTGGCCACGAACCGGGCCCCGCTGATGTTCCACGCCCCGATCATGCAGCCGGCGTAGAAGTGGTCGCGCTCGTACCACCGGTTGTACGCCACCTCGTGACCGCGGTGGGGCTCCACCAGGGTCACGAGCGCACCCCCGAGCCGAACCGGTCGCTCCGCCGTCTTGCCGCTGCCCAGCTCCTGCACGAGATGGTCCCCTGACCTGTCCGGCCCACGGGCCGCGAATAGAACAGGTTCTAGTTTGCCCCGCCGCGGCCCGGCCCGCCACCTCACCACGCACCGCCCCGTCGCGGTGGGCAAGGATGGGCGCCATGAGCACCACCCCCACCTGCTTCGACGTCGAGCGGATCGGCAAGGTCGCCCACCTGCGGCTCAACCGGCCCGACGCCTACAACTCCATGACCCGCGAGTTCTGGTCCGAACTGCCGGCGCTGGTCCGCGAACTGGACGACGACGGGACCGTGCGGGCCATCGTCATCTCCTCCACCGGCAAGCACTTCAGCGCCGGCATGGACCTGGCGGTGTTCACCGGCGGCGGGGGCGACGCCCTCGGCGGCGCCGCGGCCGACGGCTCCCGCGCCGAGGAGGGTCGGGTCCGCGCCCGGCTCCTGCAGAGCGTGCGGGTGCTCCAGGAGTCCTTCACCGCCCTCGAGCGGGTGCGCATGCCGGTGATCGCCGCCATCCAGGGTGGCTGCATCGGCGGCGCGGTGGACATGGTCTCGGCGTGCGACCTCCGCTACGCCAGCGCCGATGCGTTCTTCTGCGTGCAGGAGATCAACCTGGGCATGACCGCCGACGTCGGCACCCTGCAGCGCCTGCCCAAGATCATCCCCGAGGGCATCGCCCGCGAGTGGGCCTACCGGGGGCATCGGGTGCCGGCGGCACGCGCCGCCGAGGTGGGTCTGGTGAACGAGGTCTTCGCCGACCACGAGTCGCTGGTGGCCGGGGCGCTGGAGATCGCCCAGGAGATCGCGTCGAAGAGCCCGCTGGCGATCTGGGGCACCAAGGAGATGATCACCTTCACGCGGGACCACTCGGTGGCCGACTCGCTGAACCACATGGCCGCCTGGCAGTCCGGCATGTTCCAGCCCGCCGACATGCTCGAGACCTTCGTGGCCAAGGGCGAGCAGCGCGACCCCGACTTCCCCGACCTGCTCCGCCACAGCCGCGGCCTCTGACCGGGACGGAGAACCGGACACCGGAGATCAGGTGTCGAACCACGCCGCCCGGGGGAACACCGCGCTCTCGATGAGGGCCGCGGTGGCGAGCAACCGCGGCTCGTGGTGGTCGGGAGCCACCAGCTGGATGCTGGCCGGCAGCAGGCCGCCACTGGGCACCGGCAGGGAGATCGCCGGGAAGCCGGCCAGGTTCACCGCCGACGCCGCCGGGTTGGGGGCCACGCCCTGCTGACCGATCCGGGCGGGGTAGTCGATCATGGTGGGCAGCACCAGCAGCCCGTGGGTGCCCAGCACCTCGCTCAG
>DAIMFV010000359.1:0-3334 GCA_036724365.1 Acidimicrobiales bacterium
GCCGTGGCCCCCGACCGGGTCGGCCTGCTCGCCGCCCTCACCGCCGCCTTCGCCGCCGCGGGAGCCCGCGTCGAGGCGGCTCGGGTGGAGACGGTCGACGGCCGGGCCATGGACCGGTTCGAACTGGCCGGACCGGGGGGCGACAAGCTCACGCCGGCCGAGGTCGAGGCCATCCGCGGTGCGCTGGCCGCCGGGGTCGTGTCCCGGAAGCGTCCGCTGCGGCGGGAGTGGACGTTGGCGGCGGCTCCGTGAGCCGGTACGGGCGGTCGGCGCTCCTCGTTCCGGCGCCAGGCGTGTCCGCGCCCTTCATGGAGGCGAAACAGTGGTGAAACGTGACTTCCGTAGCGTCGGCGGCATGCAGGTAGAGATCGTGCGCTGGCCATCGGAAGAGGCCCGCCTGGCTGACCTCCGGTCGTCCGGGCGGCCACGACTCGTCCTGGTCCGTGACGGGGTGACCCCGCCCCTCACCCCCGATGTCATGGAGGACTGGATCCGCCTGCCCGCGTCCGACGAGGACGTCCACGCCCGCGTACGGGTGTTGGAGGACCGGATGCGGGGTGCCGAGGAGCACCGGATCCCCGAGATCGACGAGAGCGGGCTCCTGCACATGGAGGGGTCCTGGGTGTCGTTGTCGCCCGTCGAGCTCCGCCTCGTGACCGCCCTGATCGACCGCTACCGGGCGGTGGTGAGCCGTGACTCGTTGGCCCGGGCCGGGTGGCCCGACGGCATCCCCGGCCGCAACGTGCTCGACGTCCACATCGTTCGGCTGCGCCGTCGCCTGGCCCCGCTCGGGCTGGTGATCCGGACCGTTCGCAGCCGGGGCTACCTGCTGGAGGAGGGCCAGTCCGACAAGGCGGTGAGCCCCCGTCCCGTTCGTGCGGTGGCCACCCACCTCACCGTGGAGCCCGACCCCCGACCGAGCGCACCTCCCGACCAGACCTCCAACCCGTACCCGTCAACGACCGTCCCGACCGGGCCGATCTGAACAACCAAAGGACCAGCAATGCTTCACCTCGTCACCGCCATCATCAAGCCGCACCGCCTCGAGAACGTGAAGGAGGCCCTCACCGAAGCCGGGGTCGCCGGCATGACCATCTCCGAGGTCCGGGGCTTCGGCCGCCAGGGCGGCCACACTGAGACCTACCGGGGCTCCGAGTACCAGGTCGACTTCATCCCCAAGGTGAAGCTCGAGGTGGTGGTCGGCTCCGACGAAGCCGAACGGGTGGGCAAGGTGATCGCCGACGCCGCCCGCACCGGTCAGATCGGCGACGGCAAGGTGTGGATCACCCCCGTCGACCGCCTCACCCGCATCCGCACGGGCGAGATGGGCGCCGACGCCGTCTGACCGGTCCCGCCCTGGGACCGGCGTCCACACGAACCAGTTGGAGGGTCGCCAGGACCCCGCCTCCGGGCGGGGTCCTGGCGCGTCCGGGGGTCCGATGGTGGGTGCGGTCGGCACGCTCGGAGCCGTCGGTGCGGCCGGCCGCCGGGTGCGTCACATACCCGACAGGTGAATGAGCCAGTGGCGTCACATTCGTGCAATGAGGCGGAAAATCGCCGTCCGTATGGTCACCCCTGCAACCCGTCGTCCGAGGCCACCCTCGGGGAGGAGAACCATGAGAACCCCATTGAAAGCCAAGATCATGATCGGAGCGGTCGCCGGTGCCGCCGCCCTCGCGGTGGCGTCGCCGGCGGGCGCTCAGGATCTGTCGGCCGCAGATGTCCAGGCCAACCTGGACAACGTCTTCATCATCGTGTGCGCCACGCTGGTGATCTTCATGCAGGCCGGCTTCGCCCTCGTCGAGGCCGGCCTCACCCGGGCCAAGAGCGTCGGCAACATCATGATGAAGAACCTGATGGACTTCTGCGCCGGCGCCGTGGCGTTCTTCGCCGTGGGCTACGCCCTGGCCTACGGCCAGGGCAACGACTTCTTCGGCACCGAGGGCTGGTTCCTCGGTGACGGGGCGCCGGGCTACGGCAACCTGACCATGCCCACGTTCTTCTTGTTCCAGGTGGCCTTCGCCGCCACGGCCGCCACCATCGTGTCGGGGGCCATGGCCGAGCGCACCAAGTTCAAGTCGTACTTCGTCTACAGCATCGTGATCTCGGGCCTCATCTACCCGATCGTGGTCCACTGGCAGTGGGGCGGCGGCTGGCTCGCCAAGATGGGCACGCCGTTCCACGACTTCGCCGGCTCCACGCTGGTGCACATGACCGGTGGTGTGGCCTCCCTCATGGGCGCCATGATCCTGGGTCCCCGCATCGGCAAGTACGGCAAGGACGGCAAGCCCCGGGCCATCCCCGGCCACAGCATCCCGTTCGTGGTGCTCGGCGCCATGATCCTGCTGGTGGGCTGGTTCGGCTTCAACCCCGGCTCGGAGCTGGCCGCTGACGGTGCCATCGGCCCGATCGCCCTCAACACGGTCCTCGCCGGCGCCGCCGGCGCCGTGGGCACGATGATGATCAACTGGTTCCACAGCGGCAAGCCCGACGTGGCCATGGCCTGCAACGGCCTCCTCGCCGGCCTGGTGGGCATCACCGCCGGGGCCGCCGCCATGACCGCCGTGACCTCGGTGCTCATCGGCTTCCTCGCCGGTCTGCTGGTGTACGGGTCGGTGCTCTTCTTCGACCGGATCGGCATCGACGACCCGGTGGGCGCCATCTCGGTGCACGGTGCCTGCGGCATCTTCGGCACCTTGGCCGTGGGCCTCTTCGCCCGCCAGGAGAGCGACTACTGGAAGCAGGGTCTCTTCTTCGGGGGCGGCGCCGACCAGTTGATCTCCCAGGTCATCGGTGTGGTCGCCGTGGGCGCCTTCGTGGCGGTCACCACCGGCATCTTGTTCCTCACCATCAAGGCCACCATCGGCCTGCGGGTGGAGGAGCACGAGGAGATCGAGGGCCTCGACGTCCTCGAGCACGGTTCGCCCGGCTACGCCGGCGACATCTCCCACGGTGCCGGCGGCCTCGCCGGCTCCCACGCCACGCTCGCCGACTGACGAGCGACAACGTCGGGGTGCGTCCCCGGCGGCGGGTTCTTGTGGCTGCGGCCGTCCGGTCCTCCGGGCGGCCGCCGCCGCGTCCGGACACCGGTCCGAGCCCCCCCCGCCCCCCCGCCCCACCCCAACGAAGCGAACTGGCGTACCTCAGGTCCACCCCCCGGACCTCAGGTACGCCGTTTCGTCTGGGGGTGGGTGCGGGACCCGCGCCCGCGCCGGTCAGCGGACGTCGGTGGGGGGCCAGCAGTAGCGGTGGGGGACGGGGTCGCCGGCCCGGCTGTCGTCGCCCATGTCGCCGCTCAGGTCGGCGGCGAGGTTCGCCACCCCCTCGGCCAGGC
>DAIMFV010000360.1:0-3297 GCA_036724365.1 Acidimicrobiales bacterium
GCCCCACCACCTCACCCTCCTCCACCGTGAACGACACGTCGGACAGGGCCGCCACCCCGCCGTAGCGGACCGAGAGCTCGCACGCCTCCAGCAGCGGGCGGGTGTCCGCCGACCCGGTCACGACGGGCTCCCCGCGGTGGCGACCTCGGGGGCCGGACCGTCGCCGGTCGCCGGTCCCGAGCCCGGCCGCACCACCGCCACCGCCCGGCCGAGCGCCCGCTGGGCCAGGCCGGTGAGGCCCTCGGGGGCGGCGATGGCCACCACGATCAACAGCAGGCCGCTGGTGACGTACACGTAGTCGCTCGACGCCCCATCGCCGCTGGACAGCGTGGTGAGCAGCCCGGCCTGGGTCATCAACCCGGCCAGGATCGCCCCGCTGATGCTCGAGATCCCGGCCAGGTAGGTCATGGCCAGCGCCACCAGGGCCCCGATGACCAGGAACGACGTGGTGGAGAGGGTGGAGGTGCCGAAGGCCATGAAGCAGCCGGCCAGGCCGGCCAGGGCGCTCGACACCGCGAAGGCGCCGAGCTTGGCCCGGGCCACGTCGATGCCGGCGGCGGCCGCGGCGCGCTCGTTGGCCCGCACGGCCAGCCAACGCAGGCCGGTGCGGTTGCGCCGGAGGTTGGCCACCACCCAGCACGCCGCCACCAGCACGGCCAGCACCGTGAGGCCGAAGGCCGGGCGGAAGTTGTCGGCGCCTGGCGCCGAGATGCCCACGTCGATGCCGAACAGGTACGGCCGGGGCGCGCTCCGCCCGCCCACCCCACCCGAGAGGGCCTCGCTGCCCAGCACCAACTGCTCGATGGCCACGGCCAGAGCCATGGTGGCCACGGCCAGGCTCATGCCGCGCACCCGCAGCGCCGGTATCCCCACCGCAACGCCCACCAGGGTGGCCAGGACCACGGCCACCAGCACGGCGAGCGGGAACGGCAGGCCGTTGTCGGCCACCTCGATGGCCGTGAACCCCGCCACCCCGGCGAAGGCCATCTGGGCCAGCGAGATCTGGCCCACGTAGCCGGTGATGACCACGATCGACAGCGACATGAGCATGGCCGTGAGCGACACGATGAGCGCCTGGCGGTTGGAGGCCTCGAACGTGAACAGGCCGAGCACCGCGGCGCCGGCCAGCACCACGGACCACAGCCCCACCCGCCGGGGGGTGGGCGACGGCGGCAGGAGCTGTTCGGGGGTGGCGGCCCGGGTGGGCAGCGGGTCGCCCCGCCAGGCCAGCGCGGCCAGCACCAGGATCACCGGCACGGCCTGCTGGAGGCCGGTGACCGGCACCCACGACGGGATCCAGGTGGTGTCGGGCCGCACCGAGTAGCCCAGGATCAGCGACTGCACCATGCCGATGGCCAGACCGGCCGCCGCGGTGAGCCCGAACGACGTGAGGCCGCCGAGCAGGGCCGCGGCCAGGGCCGGGACCACGAGCAGGCTGGACGCCGCGGGGTCGAGCCCGGCGATGGGCTCGATGAGGATCATGGCGAACCCGGCCAGCACCGAGGCCACCATCCAGTTGACCACCGCCACCCGGTCCGGGGAGATGCCGGTGAGCACGGCGGCCTTCTCGTTGCCGGCGGCGGCCCGGGTGGCCAGTCCGAAGCGGGTCCGCTGGAACACGAGCACCAGCGCCCCGGTGACCACCAGCACCATGGCCGCCAGCCACAGCCGGTTGGCGCTGACCCCGGTGCCCAGGATCGACACGGTGTCCTCGGGCAGCACCGGGAACCGGGTGACGGCGGTGGCCCCGGCCGTGGGGAACCGGAGCCGGGTGATCTCCTGGAAGTAGAGGTACAGGCCGAGCGACGCCACCACCCGGGCCAGGGGGTGGGCCTGGCGCAGGGGCCGGAACACCAGCCAGTACACGAGCAACCCGACCAGCGCGGAGAGGACGAGGGCGAACACCAGCGACGCGGCCAGCGTGGGCGTGGGCAGCAGGTGGACCCGCTCGGGCAGGCCGAGGAAGGGCAGGACCAGGTCGCCCCGGTCGCGGAACTCGAAGTAGGCGTAGGCCAGGTAGGTGCCCATCGCCGCGTGGGCGAAGTTCACCACCCGTGAGGTGCGCCAGGTGAGGACGAGGCCGAGGGCCAGCGAGGCCACGACGGCACCGCCGCCCAGCCCCGCCAGCAGGTAGCCGAGGTAGTCGCTGATGGTGGGCTCCTACCGGGAGCGGCAGGTGCGGTCAGCCATCGCCGAACACCTCGCCCACGTCGATCCAGTCGCCGACCTGTACGAGCTCACCGTCTTTCAACTCGGCCAGGATCTGCTGGGGCGAGCACAGGGCGGGGAGGCCGGCGAGCTGCTCACCGTCGCAGGTGGACGGGTGGCCCATGAAGCTCGGCGCATCCTCCTGGGCCTGCAGCGCGGCCGTGATGGCGGCCGGGGGGAGGGCGTCGTCGTCGAGGCTCGCCAGCACCCGGTAGAGGTTCATGAAGGACCGGAAGGAGACCGTGCCCGCCCCGATGGGGTCGAACCCGTCGCCGTACTCGGCGGCCACCGCCTGGTAGAGCGAGAAGTCGACGTTGGCCACCCCCCGGGCGAGCGAACCCTCCACGTTGAAGATGGTGCCCTCGGTCTTGTCGGGACCGGCCTCCTCGATGATCTTGGGCGATGCGCAGGCACCGACCAGGTACACCTGGGCCTCCACGCCCACGGTGGCGAAGCCGTCGAAGGCGCCCTTGCACCCGGTGTCGGCCGCCAGCATGATCACGGCGTCGGGGCTGGCGCTGTTGGCGGCCTGGATCGGCGAGCTGAGGTCGGTGGCGGTGATCGGGTACGGCACCATCACCACGTCGGTCACGCCTGCGTTCTCCAAGGTGATGCGGCCGTAGTCGGCGCTGTCGGAGATGGGCCCGAACTCGGGGTAGACGATCGCCACCGAGTCGGCCTTCACCTCGGTGGCGGCGTGGTGGGCGAAGGCCACGGTGGCCCCCCACGTACCGCCCGACCACTGGAACGAGTTGGCGCTCTCCACCGACTGGGCACTCACCGGGATGCCGCCCACGAAGGGGATCTCGTTCTCGGCCAGGGTGTCGATGCCGTTGCCGAACACGTCGATGCCGCCCAGCACGGCCGGCACACCGTCCTGCGCGAACTGCTGGGCGCACGCCGTGGAGCCCTCGGGGCTGAACTCGGTGTTGCACACCTCCAGCTCGATCGGTCGGCCGTTGACCCCACCCAGTTCGGTGTTCACGAACTCGATGGCGGCCCGCGTGGCCGAGCTCAGCTCGGGATAGCTGCCGAGCGGCGTGTTCTCTTGGTTGATCATGCCGAGGCGGATCGGTTCGCCCGTGGCGG
>DAIMFV010000361.1:0-3290 GCA_036724365.1 Acidimicrobiales bacterium
CTGAGCTACGCCGATTCGTGGGGGTTGGCGTGACCGGCGGCGGTGAACGGGCGGTGACCTGGGGTGGGATCTACGCCGGTTCGAGGTTGTGGCGGATGATGTCTGCGATCTCCGCCAGGTCGTCGGTGGTGACCCGGGCGTGGAAGGGGATCGACAGGACGCGCCGGTACCGGTCGTCGGTGACGGGCAGCGGGGCGGTGGTGGCATGCACGAAGGCCGGCTCGCGGTGGGCCGGCGGGAAGTAGCGGCGGGTCTCGATCCCGGCCGCTTCGAGGGCGGCCTCCACCCGGTCGCGCCGGTCGGCGGGCAGCAGCACCGTGTAGATCGTGTACGGGTGGCTGCGGTCGGGGGCCACGGTGGGCGCCTCCACCCCATCGATGTCGGCCAGCAGCGCGGCCATGGTCTCGGCGTTGGCGGCCTTCACGGCCAGGATGGGGTCGAGTCGGTCCATCTGGCACACGCCCATGGCGGCCTGGAGCTCGGAGAGCCGCCAGTTGTAGCCCACGATCTCGTGGTGGTACGGGCGGGACATGCCGTGGTTGCGCAGCAGCCGCATCTGGTGGGCCAGGTCGGCGTCGTCGGTGGTGACCACGCCACCCTCGCCGGTGGTGATGGCCTTGATCGGGGTGAAGCTGAACATGCCGGCCCGCCCCCACGAGCCGGCGGGCCGGCCCCGGTAGCTCGCCCCGTGGGCCTGGGCGGCGTCCTCGAACACGTCGAGCCCGTGGGTGTCGGCGAGGGTGAGCAGCCGGTCCAGGTCGGCGGGCTGGCCCCCGTAGTGCACCGGCACGATGGCCCGGGTGCGGGGCGTGATGAGGCGGGCGACGTGGTCGGGATCCAGGCAGAGGGTGTGGGGGTCGACGTCGGCGAACACGGGCGTGGCCCCCACGTGGAGCACGGAGGTGGCGGTGGCGATGAAGGTGAACGACGGCACGATCACCTCATGGCCGGGCCCGATGCCGGCGGCCAGGTACATGGCCGACAGGGCGACGGTGCCGTTGGCGAAGGCCACGGCGTGGGCGGTGCCGTGCCGGGCGGCCATGGCCTCTTCGAACCGGCGGGTCCAGGGGCCGTTGGTGAGCACGCCGGAGCCGATCACCTGGGTGACGGCCTCCACCTCCTCGGCGCCGGTGACGGGGGAGGCCAACCGGAGGCGGTAGTCACGGGTGGGGGCCACGTGGGGGCCGCGCACGGACGCGAGCGGGTCGTAGCCGGAGCCGGTTCCTGGCGGTGCGGGCGTCACGGACATGGCAGTCGCGGGTCTTCTCCATCGGCGGTGCCCTGGAACTCGGGCATGGTGGCGTGACCCTCCGCAGAGATCCCCTCACGCTTCAGGACCGATCGTAGGGTGCGGGCGAGGATGCGGAGGTCCAGACCCACCGTCCAGGTGTCCACGTAGGTCACGTCGAGGCGGAACCGCTCCTCCCAGTCCAGGGCGTTGCGGCCACTCACCTGGGCCAGACCGGTGATCCCCGGCCGGACCTCGTGACGACGGGCCTGCTCGGGCGAGTAGCGGTCCAGGTACGCGGGGAGGAGCGGCCGGGGGCCGACCAGGCTCATGTCGCCGCGCAGCACGTTCCACAGTTCGGGCAGTTCGTCGAGGCTGGTGCGGCGCAGCAGGTGGCCCAGCCGGGTGATGCGCTCGGCGTCGTCGCCGGGACCGTCTCGCATGGTGCGGAACTTCAGGAGCAGGAACAGGTGCCCGTGGTGGCCCGGTCGGCTCTGGCGGAACAGGACCGGGCTGCCCATGGTGAGCCGGATGGCCAGGGCGATGGCGGCCATGGGCACGGCGGCCACCGCCAGGGCGACCGAGGAGCAGGCCACGTCGAGAAGTCGCTTCAGGGCCGGGGAGCGCACGGGTGGCGGGGGTGGTGGCCGGCGGCCTAGGCCTGGATGCCGAGGGTGGCCATGGCGTACTGGCGGAGCCGCTTGTAGTCGACCTTGCCGTTGGGGGCCCGCCCGATGGTGTCGATGGCCACCACCGACTTGGGGGCCTTGTACCCGGCGAGCTTCTCCTTGACCGCGTGCACCAGGTCGTCGTGGTCGAGCACGGCATCGGGCTCGAGCTGCACCACCGCGGTGATGGCCTCACCGAAGCGGTCGTCGGGCACGCCCACCACCACGGCGTCGGCCACGGTGGGGTGGAGCTTGAGGACCTCCTCCACCTCCTCGGGGAACACCTTCTCGCCGCCGGTGTTGATGCACACCGAACCCCGGCCGAGCAGGGTGATCGAGCCGTCGGCCTCCACGGTGGCGAAGTCTCCGGGCACCGAGTACCGCTTGCCGTCGACGGTGAGGAAGGTGGCGGCGGTCTTGTCGGGGTCCTTGTAGTACCCGATGGGCTGGTAGCCGCCCACCGCCACCTTGCCGATCTCCCCCGATCCCGGGACCACCTCGCGGTGGTCGTCGGTGAACACCTTGGTGTTGGCGCCCAGGCTGAACTTGGCGGTGCCGGCGTCGACGCCGGCCGCGGTCACGGACTGGCCCATGCCGATGGCCTCCGAGGAGCTGAAGGCGTCGACGATCATGACCTGGGGCAGGTGGCGGATCAGGCCTGCCTTGGACGACTCGGAGAACATCACGCCCGACGACGCGATCACGATCAGGCTGGACAGGTCCCAGCGCTCGGGCTCGGCGTCGAGGGCGCGGAGCATGGGCTTGGCGAAGGCGTCGCCCACGATGGCGATGGTGTTCACCCGGTTGGCCTCGATCGTGTCGAACAGCTCCGCGATGTCGAGGTGGGGGTTCTCGAGGGTGACCACGCACCCGCCGCCGGACAGCACGATCAGCTGGGTCATGCACCCGGTGCCGTGCATGAGCGGGCAGGCGGGCAGGCCCACCAGTCCGGGCCTGGTCACGTGGTCTCGGGTCACGCCGTAGTCCACGGGGTCCTCGCGGTAGCGGGGGTTGACGCCCATGGCTATGACGTTGCGGATGTGGTCGTCGACCCGCCACATCACGCCCTTGGGCATGCCCGTGGTGCCACCGGTGTAGAGCATGTAGAGGTGGTCGCCGCTGCGACCCCAGGGCGCTTCCACCCGCCCGGGGTGGGCGGCGGCGGCTTCCTCGTAGGGCATCGCCCACGGGGGGCAGGGACCGCTGCCGTCGTCTACCCAGAGCCACAGGCGGACCCGGGGCACCCGGTCGCGCACCCGCTCCACGTGCTCGGTGAACGCGCCGTGGAACACCACGGCCACGGCATCGGCGTTGTCCCAGAGGTAGACGAGCTCGTCGTCGGTGTAGCGGTAGTTGGTGTTGACCGGCACCAGACCGGCCTTCCACGCCGCGTA
>DAIMFV010000362.1:0-320 GCA_036724365.1 Acidimicrobiales bacterium
GGGTGCACCGACGGACCCCCACGACCAGACAGCCCACGACCAGGCAGCGCCCGATCCCGATCCCGATCCCGAGGCCCACGGACCCGGTTCCGACCAACCCGAGACCGGCGATCCGACTACCCGGGTGCCGGCGACCCCAGCGCCCGCAGATCCGCCGCCAGCAGCTCGCGAGCCCGGCTGAGGGTGGCCCGCACCGGCCCGTCGGCGGCGCCCACCGCCACGGCCTCGTGGGCCTGGTAGCGGCGATCCAGCCCCTCCAGCGCCCCGATCCCGTCGATCCCGTCGGCCCCGGTGGGTGCCATCCCCGCACCCCCGGGCTC
>DAIMFV010000362.1:330-3277 GCA_036724365.1 Acidimicrobiales bacterium
AGCGGCCACCCGCGATCGTCGCCTCGTCTGCGGGCGGGGCAACGAAGCCCTCCCGGGGGAGCTCGCGCAGCTCGGGCAGCCGCTGGCGCCAGGCGGCGGCCACCTCGGCCCGGTGGGCCCGCACCCGCCACCGGACCACCCGACCCTGGTCGTCCAGGTCCGGCGCGGCCAGTTCGGCCGTGAGGAGCTGGTGGACGGTGAGCTCCAGCCAGCACGACGCCCCGACCCACCGGGCGGCGTCGAGGATGGGGAGCCCGGCGGGGACGAGGACGGTCACCCCCGGAGGTTGGCCCGGGTGAGGTCCGGCGGTCAACCGGATCCCGGTCCGGGGCCGAGGGCGAGATCGGGGCCGTCGACCGGCGCGCCCAGCTCCGTGGGCAGGGGCACGCCCGCACCCGCCAGTCGGCGGCCGAACAGCTCGGCCACCACCACGCCGGCCAGGATCAGCACCGCACCCAGGGCACCGCTCGCCCCCAGGTGCTCGCCGGTGATCTCACCGAGCAAGCCGGCCGACACCGGTTCGAGCAGCAGGATCAGCGCAGCCTGGGCTTCGGGCACCACCCGCTGGCCCCAGGCCATGCACCAGAACGCCAGGGCCGTGGCGCCCACCGCGGTGAACGCCACCGCCGCCCACACCCCACCGTCGAACGCGAACCCACCGTCGCTCAACGCCCCCGGGACCAGGCACGCCAGCCCCACCGTGGCCACCTGCCAGAGAGTGAACCGGAACGGGTCGTGGCGGTGGGTCACCTCACCCCCCATCAACAGGTGCACCGCGAAGGCCAGGGCACACCGCAGGGGGAGCACCTCGCCACCCCGCCCGAGAGCAGCAGCAGCCCCGCCACCGACAGGACCACGCCCACCACCACCGCACCCGTGGGTGGCCGGCGGGTGCGCACCGAGTGGAGCAGCGGCACCAGCACCACCAGCAGGTAGGTGATGAACGCCGAGGTGGCCGAGGTGGTGTGGCGGAGGCCTTCGGTCTGGAGCAGGTAGCCGGCCAGGAGGCTGAGGCCGGCCAGCACGCCGTGGCGCACCTCGTCGACGCTGGACGGTCGGCGCCGGGCGATGGGCCAGAGCACCGCCGCCGCCAGCAGGAACCGGGCGGCCAGGAAGGCGGTGACCGACGCCCGCTCCACCGCGTCCTGGACCACCAGGAAGGTGGAGCCGAACAGGACGCCGGCCAGGGCCAGCGCGGCCGCGCCCGCACCCCGGCTGGCGGCGATGGGGCCGCCCGACGGGGCGACCGCGGTCACCGGTAGCCGTTGGTGATCGGCAGTCGGCGGTCCTTGCCAAACGCCTTGGTGGACACCTTCACGCCCACCGGGCTCTGGCGCCGCTTGTACTCGGCGCCGTCGACCAGGCGGGCCACCCGGCGCACGGTGTCGGCGTCGTGGCCGGCGGCGATGAGCTCGGCCACGGTGCGGTCGTGCTCGATGTAGCCCTCCAGGATCGGGTCGAGGACCTCGTAGGGCGGCAGGCTCTGGTCGTCGCGCTGGTCGGGCCGCAGCTCGGCCGACGGCGGCTTGGTGATGACGCCCTCGGGGATCACGGGCGCGGGCCCCTGGGTGTTGCGCCAGCGGCAGAGGTCGTACACCCGGGTCTTGTAGACGTCCTTCAGCACCGAGTAGCCGCCCACGGTGTCGCCGTAGAGCGTGGCGTAGCCCACCGCCACCTCGGACTTGTTGCCGGTGGACAGCACGATCCAGCCCAGCTTGTTGGAGAGCGCCATGAGGGTGACGCCGCGGATGCGGCTCTGCAGGTTCTCCTCGGTGAGGTCGGCGGGCCGGTCGCCGAACGACGGCGCCAACATGTCGAGGAGGGCGACGTGGGCCGGCTCGATGGCGATGGTGCGGAAGTCGATGCCCAGGTTCTCGGCCAACGCCTGCGCGTCGGAGCGGGAGTGGTCGCTGGAGAAGCGCGACGGCATGGACACGCCGTGCACGTGGTCGGCCCCGATGGCGTCGACCGCCACCACGGCCACCAGCGTGGAGTCGATGCCGCCCGACAGGCCGATCACCACGTCGGTGAACCCGTTCTTCACCAGGTAGTCGCGGGTGCCGAGCACGATGGCCCGGTACACCTCCTCGTCGGGGTCGAGGGGTGCGGCCAAGGTGGGCGGAGCCAGCGCGGGCCGGTCGGCCCGGGCCCCGGACTCGCCGTCAGCGTCGCCGTCGACGGGCACGGTGGCGATCACCTCCACGGGGAGCAGGTCGTCGGTGGGGCGGCCCCGGGGGTCCAACAGGCGCTTGCGGTACACGGGGTCGATGTCCAGGTCGACGATCAGCAGGTCCTCCACGAACTGCGGGGAGCGGGCGATCACCTCACCGTGGGGGTCGAACACCATGGACCCGCCGTCGAACACCAACTCGTCCTGGCCACCGACCTGGTTCACGTACACCAGCGCGCACGACGCGTCGGCGGCGCGGGTGGCCATGAGCCGCTCCCGGAACGCCAGCTTGCCCTCGGCGTAGGGCGAAGCGTTGAGGTTCACGATGAGCTCGGCGCCGCTGTCGGCCTGGTCGAGGATGGGCCCCGCCGGGTTCCACGCGTCCTCGCAGATGCTCACCCCCACCCGCACCCCGCCCACCGACCACAGCCCGGTGGGCTCCCACCCGTGGGCGAAGTAGCGCTGTTCGTCGAACACGGCGTAGTTGGGCAGGTTGCGCTTGTGGTACACCCCGCGCACCTCGCCGTGGGCGCACACTGCGGCTGCGTTCCACAGGTCTCGGTGCACGTCGACGAACCCCACCACCGCCACGCACCCCCGGGTGTGGGCCGCCACCTGCTCCAGCGCGGCGCGGTTGTCGGCGATGAAGCCGGGCTTGAGCAGCAGGTCCTCGGGCGGGTAGCCGGTGACGGCCAGCTCGGGGAACACGGCCAGGTTGCACCCGGCCGCCTCGGCCTGGTCGAGCGCCTCGGTGATCCGCGCCACGTTGTGGGCCAG
>DAIMFV010000363.1:0-3264 GCA_036724365.1 Acidimicrobiales bacterium
GCCCCCGGCGCCGACTCCCCACCCGCCGCCAACAACGCGTCCTCGACCAGATCGATCACGAATGCCGCCACCCCGGCTGCCACGCCACGGCCTACCTGCGGTACGACCACATCGAGCCCTACGCCCGTGGCGGCCCCACCGTCCTGGCCAACCTCCAACGCCTCTGCGGACCCCACAACCGCGCCCGCACCGGAGCCACCCCACCCCCGAACCGGTCCCAGTGAGCCCGGCAACACGCATCGCCATGGACGCCGGCTCCAGACACCGCTGCGCCAGCGCCGCTGCTGCCCGTGCATCCGCCGTGGTTCGTGAGCGGGAGGTGAAGGTTCGGGGAACGCACGATGGAACCTGGCCGATCCGCGCCGATGGCGGGGCCCACCGGTGGTAGTCAACGCGCATGGAGCTCTCGCGCGGGTCGGTTCTGGCGGCCCCGGATCCCTCCGGGCCCGGGGCCGAACGGGCCGCGCTCACCCGGATCTGGCCCTTGTTCGGCCTCAGCGTGTCCACCCCGCGCCTCATGCTCCTGGTGCCGACCGATGCCGACCTGGTTCGACTGGCGCAGGTGGCCGCCGACATCCACGCTCCCGGCGCCCGGCCCCTGACGGCCCCGTGGACCGACCATCAGGGGATCGGCCGCGAGCAGGCGCTCCTCCAACACCACTGGGAGGCCCGGTCCTCCTGGTCGCCCCGGCGGTGGTCGCTCGACCTCGCGGTCTGGCACGAGGGTGAGCTCGTCGGTGTCCAGCCCGTCCGCGCTCACGACTTCGCCGTGCGACGCACGGTGCAGACGGCGTCGTGGCTGCACCGATCCCGGCAGGGGGCCGGCATCGGCACCGAGATGCGTCGGGCGGCGCTCCACCTGGCGTTCGCCGGGCTCGGCGCCCAGCGGGCCGAGACCGAGGCCCACGAGTCGAACCTGGCATCGCTCACCGTCACCGCCCGGCTCGGCTACCGCCCGAACGGGGACGACCTGCGGATCGACGCCCAGGGCCGACGGCGGGTGCTGCGCTTCGTCCTCGACGTGGACGACCGGCCGCCCGACCTCGGGGCCGACGTGGTGATCCAGGGTCTGGAACCCTGCCGGCCGCTGCTCGGGGCCGCGGTCGGGTGATCGACCGGGTTCCCCACACCGCCCCCTAGCGTGGTGTGCGTGGCCGACCGGGCCGCTGCCGAACCCGAGGGCGTGATGAGCACCGTCGAACTGACCACCGACAACTTCGAGGCCACGGTCTCGGCCGACGGGATCGTGCTGGTCGACTTCTGGGCGTCGTGGTGCGGGCCGTGCCGGGCCTTCGCCCCGGTGTACGAGGACACCGCCCAGGCCAACCCCGACCTCACGTTCGGGTCGGTGAACACCGAGGAGCAGCAGGAGATCGCCGGCGCCGCGGCCATCCAGTCCATCCCCACCCTCATGGCGTTCCGGGACGGCATCTTGGTGTTCCGCCAGTCCGGCGCCCTCCCCCGCGCCGCCCTCGACGACCTCATCGCCCAGGTCCGGACCCTGGACATGGACGAGGTCCGCGCCGAGATCGAGGCCCAGCAGGCCTGAGTTCCGGACGGCCACCGGGGACCACCCGGGCGACCGCGCCGCCGACCGTTCAGGCTGTCACCGGCCCTGGATACGGTGACGGACCCGTCGCCGTCGTGGAGTCCGCCGTGTCCGATCGTCTCCTGCCCGTCCTGATCCGAGACCACCTCGGGGCCCACGGTGTCCGCACCCGGGCCGACGTGATCGAGACGCTGACCACCGTCGTCGACCCGCACGGGGATCGCGGCCTCGCGGCGATGCTCGACGACGTCGTCGACGAGGTCGTCCGGAGCGAACCCACCCTGACCGTGGTCGGCGAGGAGGTGGTCGACCTCGCCGCGCTGGCCGGAGGCTCCGGGCCGTTCGCCCACAGGATCACCGCCGAGGAGATCCAGGCCGACGAGGTCCACCTGGATCCCGACCTGGCCCTCATCGGGGTCCTCGCTGCAGATCTGGGAGGCCTGCACCGCGCCGAGGACGGGTGGCCGTTGTCGCTGCACACCATCCGCACACCGATCGGCGGGCGGGGTGGCGACATGCAGGTCCGGCGGGTCCTGGGAGGTCCGGCGGGTTGGCTGCGCGGGTTCACCCCGGGCGCGCTGCTGCGTGGCTCGGCGGCCGCGGGCGTCCTCGTCCTCGAGACGGCTCCGCAACCCGCCGGCGACACCGCCGCCGACGATGCCGGCGCCGGGAATCCCCGGCCGACGATGCAGGCGGCACTCGATGAGGCCGTGACGGTCCTTCAACAGGGCGACCAGGTGCCGGTCGACGCGGTCGACCTCCAGGCCGCCGGGCTCCTCCACGGCTGGATCCGCGGTTGGGTGCCCGACGGAGACGGCCTCGACCTGGCCGCCACCCCCTTCGGCGACCTCCTCGCCGCCTACGGGTACGAGGCCGACGGCACCTCGATCGCGCGGCCCGACGTCTGGGCGCCCTACGCCGAGCTCAGCCGCACCATCCGGCTGGTGTGGGCCCACCAGGACCACGGCACCGGCGACCTCGACGGGCTGCGCACGGTGCTGGACGCCTTCGCCGGGTGGCGGGCCGATCCCGCCGCGGCGCCCGCCTCCTCGGTCTTCGCGCAGGTCCACCGGCGCGAGGCCGGCGCCTTCTGCGTCGAGGAGGAGCTGCTCCGGGCGGCCGGCGGGCAGCCCGGGGTGCTCCGGGCGTTCCTCGATGCCGCCGAGCCACCGCGGGGGCGGGCGGCGGCGGTGCTGTGGGCGCTGCGGGCCGTCGCCGCCGAGGCCGACGGCGACCTGGCCGCGGCCCGTGACCACACCGACGCCGCCCTGGCCGCCGACCCGATGTGGCTGCCCTCGGTCGAGGCCCGGTTCCGCGAGACCTCGGCCCGGGGCCGGCTGACCGAGGCGGTACGCCTCCTCCGGGTGGCCCGGACCGAAGCCGACACCGAACTGCAGGGCCTGCGGGCCCTGCAGCGCACGCTCGAACCGCACACGGGACGAAACGAACCCTGCCCCTGCGGCTCGGGCCGCAAGTTCAAGCAATGCCACCTCGGCCGTCTCGAGCTGTCACCGGTCGATCGCGGCTGGTGGTTGGTCCGCCGGGCTCTGGACCACCAGGAGCTGGTCGGTTCTCCCGATCTGGACCTGCTGGTGGGCGGCGGGGAGCGCTCTCCGCTCGACGAGGGACCGCACCTGGTGGCCGAGACCGGACTGTTCGACCGGGGCGGGTTCGCCCGCTTCGTCGACCACTACGGCGCCTTGTTCGACGAGGCG
>DAIMFV010000364.1:0-3239 GCA_036724365.1 Acidimicrobiales bacterium
GCCCGGTGACCGATCACCGGTGAGCGAGGCTCCGGCGCCGGCCCCGGGGGGGCGGGCCTCGTCTCCGGTGGTCAGGGCGGCACCGCCGAGGAGCACGGGGCGGTCGACCTCGGCGTGCAGCAGATCGACGGTTCGCCGCAGCCGGCTGCGGGCCGCGGCGTTGAGCGGCGCGGTCACGCACAGTCCCACACCCACCAGGTCGTCCTCGGCCCGGGCCGCCTCGGCGGGCGTGTCGGCGGGGGTGTCGGCCCCGAGGTCGACCACCCGCCAGCCCTCGGCCCGGAGCAGGTCGGACACCATGGCGGAGGGCAGGCTGTGACGCTCGCCGGCGGGGGCGGCCAGCACCACCGTGCCCGCCGGACGTCCCCGGCGGGTGGCCCGGGCGCCGATGCGCCCCAACAGGCGCATGGCCACCACCGTGGCCCGGTGCTCGCCGCCCACCGAGATCGTGCCGATCTCCCACCGGTCGCCGATGGTGCGGAGGGCCGGGCCGAGGAGCGTGAGGTAGACGGTCCGGTGGTCCCATCCGTGGGCGTAGGCATCGTCGAGGAGGCGCCAGGCTCCCTGTTCGTCGCCGGCCACCAGGCGGTCGGCCAGGGCGTCCACCCGTCGAGCCGGTCCGGTGCCCTCCGCACCGGAGGCCGGTGCCCGGCGCGCTCGGCTTCCCTTGGCGGCCAGGAACTGCTCGATGTCGGCCGGCGCCACCTGCCACTGCCCACCCTGCTGGCGGGCGGGGAGCAGGCCGGTTCGCACGTACCGATAGGCCGTCATGTAGTGCACGCCCAACCGCGCCGCAGCATCGGTGAGCGAGATCGGTCCGTCGAGGTCAGCGGTCCCGAGGGGGGCGGGATCGGTGGTGCCGTTCGCTTCGTGCCGTTGGTCGGTACCCACCACCCCTCCTCTCTGTCTCGCCTCGTGCGTCTTTAGTGCTAAATGGTAGCACCAACCGCCCCCGGGGCCCACCCCCGACCTTGCGACACGGCCCGTTGGTAGCGTCGGGCCATGACCGACCTCGTGATCCGCAACGCCCGCCTCGTCGACGGGTCGGGCGCCCCGGAGCGACCCGCCGATGTGGCGGTGGCCTCCGGTCGGGTGGCCTCGGTGGAAGCGGCCGGCCGGGCCTCCACCGCTGGAGCGGCCCGGGTCATCGACGCCGACGGACTGCTGGTCACCCCGGGCTTCGTCGACGTGCACACCCACTACGACGCCCAGGTCACCTGGGACCCCTACCTCACGCCGAGCACCTGGCACGGGGTCACCACCGTGGTCATGGGCAACTGCGGCGTGGGCTTCGCCCCGGCCGCGCCCGATCGCCACGAGTGGCTGATCGAGCTGATGGAGGGGGTCGAGGACATCCCCGGCACCGCGCTCACCGAGGGCATCACCTGGGGGTGGACCTCGTTCCCCGAGTACCTCGACATCGTGGAGGCCCGGTCCCTCATGATCGACGTGGGCACCCAGATCGCCCACGGCCCGCTGCGGGGCTACGTGATGGGCGAGCGGGGCGCGGCCAACGAACCGGCCACGGCCGAGGATCGGGAGCTCATGGCCAAGCTGGTGGCCGAGGCCTTGCGGGCGGGAGCCCTGGGCTTCTCCACCAGCCGTACCTCGCTGCACCGCTCCAAGAGCGGCGAGCTGGTCCCGGGCACCGATGCCGATGCCGAGGAGCTGATGGCCATCGCCGACGCCATGGCCGAGGTCGGCCACGGCGTGTTCCAGTTCGCTCCCGAGCACGCCCGGGTCCCCGTCGACGAGTGGCCCTGGATGAAGGAGCTGGCCCGTCGCACCGGCCGCACCGTCAGCATCAACCTCAACCAGCCCGACAGCGCCCCCGACGTGTGGCGCGAGGTGCTCGGCCTGCTCGACGACGCGGCCGACGAGGGCCTGCCCATCGTGGCCCAGGTGGCCGGGCGCTCCATCGGCATCCTCTACTGCCTCCAGGGCAGCGTGCATCCCCTGCTGTTCCACCCGGCCTACGCCGAGGTGGCCCACCTGCCCATCGACGAGCGCCTCGTGGCCCTGGCCGACCCGGAGCGCCGCCGCCGGCTGATCGAGGACCTTCCCGACGACGACGGCTTCTTCCAGCGGGTCGTGCTCGACAAGCTGGACCGCATGTGGGTGGTGGAGGGCGCCGACATCGACTACGAACCGGAGGCCTCCACCTCCATCGGCGCCACGGCCCGCGCCCGGGGTGTGGCGCCCATGGCGCTGCTGGTGGACCAGCTCACCTCGGCCGAGGGCAACGGCATGGTCTACGCCCCGTTCTTCAACTACAGCTACGGCGACCTGTCGATGAGCTACGAGGCCCACCGCCACCCCGGCACCCGCATGGGGCTGTCCGATGCCGGGGCCCACTGCGGTGCCATCTGCGACGGAGGCATGCCCACGTTCATGCTCACCCACTGGGTGCGGGACCGCCGGCGCGGGCCCCGTCTCCCGCTGGAGCACGTGGTGCACCGCCAGACCCGCCAGACCGCAGAGCTGTACGGCCTGGGCGACCGCGGCCTGGTGGCGCCGGGCCTGCGGGCCGACCTGAACGTCATCGACCTCGACCGCCTCGGCTTCGACGTGCCCCGCATGGCGTTCGACCTCCCCGCCGGTGGTCGACGCCTGGTGCAGCGCGGCCGGGGCTACGTGGCCTCGTTCGTGGCCGGAGTCCAGACCGTCGACCACGACGAACCCACCGGCGAAATGCCCGGAAGGCTGGTGCGCGGCCCCCGGTAGGTTCGGCCCATGCGCTTCTCCGTCTGGCCCTGGCTGTCCACCTCCTGGCCCGAGCTCGAGGCGCTGGTGCACCACGTGGAGGCCACCGGCTGGGACGGCGTGTACGGGGCCGACCACTTCATGGGCGACGGCGGCACGGTCGGGCCCGTGGAGAGCCCCCTGCTGGAGGCCACCGCCACGCTGGCGGCGCTGGCCGGCGCCACCCACCGGCTGCGGCTCGGCACCATCGTGCTCGGTGTGACCTACCGCCACCCGGCCGTGCTCGCCAACTGGGCCACCACCGTGGACCACGCCTCGGGCGGGCGGCTCGTGCTCGGCGTCGGTGCCGGTTGGCAGGAGAACGAACCCGAGCAGTACGGCATCGAGCTGGGCTCGCCGGGTGAGCGGGTGGACCGCTTCGGCGAGGCCCTCCAGGTCCTCACCGGGCTGTTCGCACAGCCCCGGACCACGGTGGTCGGCACCCATCTGCAGGTCACCGACGCGGTGTGCGAACCCAAGCCGATCCGGGATCCGCT
>DAIMFV010000365.1:0-3186 GCA_036724365.1 Acidimicrobiales bacterium
CAGCGGCTCGGAACCATCCTCACCCCAAAGAGCGAGATGGTCGACCCCCATTAGGGTCGGCCCGTGATCTCGTTGCGGCGGCCGTCCGATGCCGACGTGGAGCGCTACCGGGTCGGGTGCCTCGACGCCACGCCCACGTGCCTGCCGGCGGACGACCCGCCGCCGGGGTTCCACCACGACCGCACCACCCGGGTGGTCGGTCGGGGCACAGACCAGTTCGAACGGGCACGGCTCGGGCTGCAGCAGTGGGTGGCGCACCGCGGCTCAGGCGTCGATGTGTACCCGGCCGATGCCCCAGTGGAAGCCGGATCGGTGGTGGGCCTGGTCACCCGTCAGATGGGCCTGTGGCTGCTGTTCGCCTGCCGGGTCGAGTCGGTGATCGACGAGCCGGAGCGCCACGGGTTCGTCTACGCCACCCTGCCGGGCCACCCCGAGTGCGGATATGAGTCCTTCGTCGTGGCGATGAACGGCGACGACGTGGTGTTCGAGATCGAGGCCGTCTCCCGCCCGGGCATCGCCCTGGTCCGCCTGGCCGCGCCGGGCACCCGGGGCATCCAGGAACGTGCCACCCGGGCCTACCTCGACGCCCTCACCACCTGGGTCGCCGACCGCGGCTAAGGCGGCAGCGCCTGGACCGCGCTGCGAGGTGCTGCATCGGGTCCAGGCCCACCCACCGAGCACGCCATGCCGGCGAGTGGGGGCACGGCAGGTGAACGGCCCGGCCGTACGCTGCGGCTCATGGGATTTCTGGACAAGGTGAAGCGGGCGGTCGGCGGGCCGGGGGCCATCGAGATCGAGACCCCGGCGTCGTTTCGCTGGGATGACGGACGATTGCCGGTGACGGTCACGCTCACCAACACCACCGACGCGCCTGTCCGGGTGGCCGAGGTGCGGGCGAAGCTGTCGTCGGAGCGATCGAAGTTCTCGCGCAAGCGCACCCTGGATGACGAGTTCACGCTCGGGCCCGGCGCCTCGGAAGCCCGGTTCCTGGAGATCCCGCTCCACCTCGATACCAGCCGGTCGACCATGGAGTCGGCCGCCGCCGGGGCCGAGCTGCCCGAGTGGGTCGGGACGGCGGCGAGCAGGACGATGGGCCCCGCCACCACGCCGCGGGGCAAGCACGAGCTGTCGGTGGTGGTGAAGCTGGCCGACTCTTCCCGCCTCTCGAACGGCCACGCCACCGTCACCGCCCAGTGACCCGGAGGTCAGGCGGTCGCCCGCTCGAAGGCGACCTCGAGGAGGTCGAGGACCCCGAGGGTGCCCGCCCACTCCCGCAGGTAGCTGTGGTCCAGGTTCTGCCGGACCCGCAGCACGTTGGCCGCGTCGTCGAGTTGCCGGTCCGACCCGCCGGCCCGAGCCCATTCGAGCTTGGACAGCACCGAGTCCTCGGCGGTGGCGACGAACACCGGCACGCCGGCCACCATCGCCCGCTCGCGGCGAGCGAACTCCATGCGGCTGAACGGGCGGTCCCGGCGCACGATCAGGTCCACCTTCCAGCCGGTCGCCTCGTCGATCACGTTGAAGGACGAACGCTGCTCCACGGCCTGGCGGGCGAACGAATGCGGAACGTGGTGTCGCTGAGGGTCGAGGTGCGCGATCAGCCGGTCGAGCCCCGCGGAGTCCAGGTCGACCACCAGGTCGATGTCCGCGGTGGTCCGGGCGATGCCGTGCATCGAGCTGGCGAGTGAACCCGTCAGCATGTGGGCGACCTCGGCCCGGTCCAGTGCCTCGATGATCGGCCGAAGCGCGGCGGTCGTGCTCACGGGGTGAGCAGAGGCTCGTGGGGGTAGGCGAAGCGGAAGGAGTCGTCGCCCAGGCGAAGGCGCACGGCGGCCAGCCAGGCCTGACGTTCGGTGTAGTCGGCGTGCCGGTGGCGTACGCCATCGACCGCCAGATCGAAGGCATCGTCGGCCATCTGGAACGCCATGGCCAGGCGCTGGTCCGGTGTCATGGCCCGGAACACCGCGGCCTGCCGCTCGGCGGCGTCCGGGCTGGTGTCGGTGTGCGCCACGCCACCAGCGTAGAAGCTATCGGGCGGGGCTTCGACTGCAGCGCTGCCGATGCCAGCGTCGCTGGTCAGCGTGCTACTCGTCGGTGGCGCGGGCGCGGCTGGGGTTGACCCGGGGGGGCTCGTGGGGCTGCTTGGGGTAGACGGGGGGCCAGGGGGCGTCGGGGATGCCGGCCGCCAGGTCCCGGTGCCAGCGGGCCACCAGCTCCTCGATGGACTGGGGGGCGTGGTGCATGCCCGCCCACGGGTCGCCCTCAGCGGCGAGCTTGGCGGGCACGGTGGACAGGGTGAGCGCGTCGAGGTCCACGGTGGGCACCTCGTCCCACGTGACCGGGCACGACACCTGGCCACCGACGCGGGGGCGCACGCACCACGTGCCGAACACCGTCTTGTGCGGGGCGTTCTGGTTGAAGTCCACGAACACCCGGGCGCCTCGCTCCTCCTTCCACCACTGGCCGGTGATGAGGTCGGGCCGGCGCTCCTCCAACGCGCGGGCTACCGAGACCGCGGCCCGGCGGACGTCGTAGGAGTCCCACCGGGGTTCCAGGGCCGCGTACACGTGCAGGCCCTTGCTTCCGCTGGTCTTCACGAAGGAGGCGACGCCCAGCTCGTCGAGGAGGGTCCGGGTCTCGATCGCCGCTTCACGCACCTGGTCGAAGGTGACGCCGGGGGAGGGGTCGAGGTCGATGCGCAGCTCGTCGGTCGTGTCGGGTGTGGCGGCGAGGTAGGGCCACGGGTGGAAGCCGAGGCAACCGATCTGCACCGCCCAGACCAGGTGGGCCAGGTCGGCCACCACGAGAGCGTTGCTGGTGGTGCCGTTGGGCGTGGCCACCTCGGTGGTCTGCAGCCAGTCGGGTGCACCGGCGGGCACCCGCCTCTGGGAGAACGACTTTCCGTGGGCGCCCGCGGGGAAGCGCTCGAGCAGGGGGGGCCGGCCGCCGAGCGCCGCCCGGGTCGGTCCCTCCCCCGCCTGGTAGTAGCGGACCAGATCGAGCTTGGTCTCGCCGTGGGTCTTGAAGAACACCTTGTCGGGGTTGGAAATGGCGAGCTCCCGACCACCCACCTCCACCGTCAGAGATCCAGCGGGCATCGGTCTGTGGCGCGCCCGGTCAGCTGGTGGGTCGCTGGTAGACGAACACGTCCTCGTGTCCGTTGGTGTCGCCATCGACGAGGGTCGT
>DAIMFV010000366.1:0-3173 GCA_036724365.1 Acidimicrobiales bacterium
CCTTGGTGCTCACCGTGGTGGCGCTGGCCGTGGCCTGGCGGCGGGTCCTGCTGGCCGGCCCGGGGCCGTCGCGGCCGCTGGGCCGGTGGCGGTCGGCTCCCGTGGGCTGGGTCCCGGCGCTCGGGTTGGCCGCTGTCACCGGGCTGGTGGTGGGGGCGACCCGGCTGGTCAACACCTGGGACCTGCCCCTGGTGGGCCTGGTGGCCGCGGCCGTGCCGTTGTCGGTGGTGCGCCAGGTGCCGGTGCGGTGGTGGCTGGCGAACGCCGTGGCCGGGGGGGTGACGGCGGTGGGGGTGTGGTGGCCCTACGCCCGCCGGTCCGAGGTGAGCGACGCCGGTGCGGAGCTGACCCCGATCCACACCCCGCTGCCGGCCTGGGTGGACCACTGGGGCTTCCTGGCCGTGGTCACTTTGGTGGTGGCCGCGGCCGTGATCGGCCGTGGCACCGCCGGCCGGTCCGGCACCACCGGGTCGGGGGTCGGTCCGGCCCGGTGGCGGAGCCGGTCGCACGGGGCTTTGGTACCGGCCGTGGTCGTGGCGGGGTCGGTTGGGGTGGCGCTCGCCCTCGGGTCGGTCGGTCTCGGGACGTTCGCGGTGGCCGCACTGCTGGCCTCGGCGGGCGCGCTGACGGCCCGGACGGTGGCGCGCCGGGGCGGGGCCTGGGCGGGTGCGGCGCTGGTGGCGGCGGTGGGGTGGGCGCTGGTGGCCGCGATCGAGGTGGTGAGCGTGGTCAACGACTTCGACCGCATGAACACCGTGTTCAAGGGTTGGTTCCAGGCCTGGTCGCTGGTGGTCGTCGGTCTGGCGACCTGCGTGTCAGCGCTGCTCCCGACCCCCCTGCTGGCCTCCACCGCCGGCCAGACCCGCCGGAGCCGGATCAGGGTGCACTCGATCCGGGGCGTGCTGGTGGTGGGGGCGCTGCTGGCGGTGGCGTTCTGGCAGTTGGCCGCGCCGGCCCGGCTGGACGACCGATCGAGCCCGGGGGGCCTGCACCTGGACGGGCTGGCGTATCTGGACGCCGGGGCGGCGGCCGGTTTCACCGGGGCCGCCGACCGGCCCCTCGTCTCGTGGCTCCAGCAGCACGTGGACGGGATCGTGACGGTGGCGGAGGCTCCGGGGCAGGGCTACACGTGGGCCGGTCGGGTCGCCGCGCACACCGGGCTGCCCACCGTGGTGGGTTGGCCCTACCACCAGAGCCAGCAGCGCCGGGCCCACGAGGCGGCGGTCCGCACCCGTGAGGGGGACCTGGCCGCCCTGTACACCAGCGGAGACCCGGCCACGGTGACGTCGGTGCTGCAGCGCTACCAGGTCGCCTACGTGGTGTTCGGCTCCAACGAGCGGGCTCTGGCCACGAGCCAGGGCCGCGACGCCCTGGCGTCGCACCCCTGCCTGCACGAGGTGTTCCGCCGGGGTGAGGCGTTCATCTCGCGGGTGGATCAGGCATGCCTGCCCGATCAGCCGGGCGGCCTGCCGGTGGTCACCGCGGGCGGCGGGTGATGAGGAACTGGTCCGAGCTGGCGGTGGGACTCCACGTCTCTCGGGTGAGGAACCACGTGAGCAGGTCGCCCGCGGTGGCGTTGGCGTAGTCGGGCACCCACCACTCGCGCAGCCGGAAGCGCTCCACCTGGTAGCCGGCGGGCACCTCGGGCGGGTTCTCGTAGGCCAGCACGATGATGGCGTCGGCCTCCAGGGGCAGGTCGCTCTGGTCGAGGTTGGCGTAGGCCACGCCCTCCACGCCGTGCAGGTACCAGGCCCACGGCCACGACCCGCCGCCGGACTGGTCGACCACGATGGCGTCGATGGTGCCGGCCTCGACCGCGTCCCGCAGGCGCGCCGCCACCGGCGGCAGGTCGACGGACGTCTGCACGGTGACCAGCAGCTCGCGGGGGTCGGCCCCCCGTGTGATGGCGGGCGGTACCGCCACCACCAGGGTGAGCACGGCGAGTACCGCGGTCGCCGCGGCCAGCCCCGTGAGCGCGACTCGGTGGTGGCGCAGTCGCTCGAAGACCGCCTGGGCGCCGAGCCCCGCCAGCAGGGTGAGCGGGATCAGCGGGTGAAGGGCGAGCCAGGCGAACTTCTCGCCGGCCCAGGCGTACACCAGCACCTGGCCCACCGCCATGGTGGCGAACCACGCCCCCACCAGCGATCGTCGCCGGACGGTGACCACCAGGCCCACCGCGGCCACCGCGAGCAGGAGCCACTCGTAGGCCGCGTAGACGGCGAGGTAGAAGAACCAGGGTTGGCCCCCGCGGCCCACGTCGTGCTGGCTCCACCAGTAGCGGACGCCGTCGGTGAGACCCGATTCCAGGCCCTCGGCGTAGCGGAAGCCCGACGTGAACACCACCATGAAGACGGTGGCGAAGGCCATGAACGACCAGATCCACGGCTGCGCGCCGAGAGCCCCCAGCCGCCCGACCGCAGCCCGGCTCGCGGACCGGGGCCGCACCAGCGCCACCATGCCGGCACCGAGGAAGAACACCAGGGCCACGAGCCCGAACAGGAACGTGGTCTCCTTGATGGTGAAGCTGGCAGCCAGCAGGCCCCCGGCCACCACCAGGTGCCGGGGCCGCGGTTCGGTGAGGGCGTTGGCCACGGCCAGGAGCAGCCCGAGGCTCACCAGCCCCACCAGGGAGTCCTCCCGCCCGGTCCGGGTGACGGTGAGGATCGTGGGGCTGATGGTGAACAGCACGGCCGCCACGGGCGCGCCGACCCGGCCCAGCAACCGGGTGGAGGTGGCGATGACCGCGGTGGCGGCCACGCCGGCGAGCGCCGCCACCAACCGGGCGTGGGCGGCGCCGGTGCCCAACGTGTCGAGCACGGCCCCCTCCAGGTAGAAGCGCAGGGGCCCGTGGTACACGGGGTCGTAGCGCATCACGGCGAGATCCCTGGCCTGCCAGGAGAACCAGGCGTCGATGGCCTCGTCGTGGGCCAGTGGCCGCAGGCCGAGCTTCCAGAGGTGGAGCACCAGCGACAGCGCCGTGACCGCCAGGGCGGGCGCGGCCGACGCCAACCGGGGCCACCGTCTCCACCACGTCACCCCGCCAGTGTGCTCGCTGGCGGAGTGGGAGCGGGTGAGTCGGCGGGGTGCGGCGCTATCGAGGCGAGCCGACAGGCGAGCTGACCAGACAAGCACGGTGGGTGAACCGAGGCGCCAGCCGAGGTCCAACCAACATC
>DAIMFV010000367.1:0-581 GCA_036724365.1 Acidimicrobiales bacterium
CGAACTGCTGGCCCGACCCCATGAACCCGTGCACGAAGAGGATCGGGCGCACCGCGCCGTCGCCCGCCGCCTGGGAGGAGACCGGGGTCTGGTGCCCCACCGCCACTGCGGTCAGGAGCACCGCTGCCAGCACGAACAACCTGCGAACCATGGCCTGCGTCCCCTTCGAGCGGCGATCCGACAGCGGGGACCCTAGGCCGCCCGTCCACCGGGCGCGGCCGAACCGGCCGGTGACGGAGGTGCTGGTGGCTGACGGCGGGACCGTCGAGGACACCGCTCAGGGCAGCGGCTCGATGGGTGGGAACTTGGTGTCCGGGTCCTTGGCATCGTAGGTCGTCAGCCCGGGCCGTGGCACCTCTGGAATCGGTAGATAGGCGCGCAGGTGACGGTCTGGTTGATTTGGCATAGGGAAATCTCCAAAGTGTCGGTTACTGCCTCGTCATCAACATGGTCATGTAATCCTCCGGCGCGATCAGGTGGCTGTGATCGTCCTCGCCGATGCTGACTTCCACCCACTTGATCTGGCCGTCGAAGACGGTGGCGCCGATGGGCATGCCGGGTGTGACCGGCGTACCCAGCTC
>DAIMFV010000367.1:591-3167 GCA_036724365.1 Acidimicrobiales bacterium
GCGGGCGCCGGCAACCAGTTGCGCGCATCGGCGGGCTCTTCGTGGGCCAGCACGATCTCCACCGATCCGTCGGGGCCGGCGACCAGCTCGGGGTCCTCGCTGCCGGTGGTGTAGCGGCCGGACGGATGCGCCGTGAAGAACATGTCGTCGCCGTACACGCTCAGCGACCAGAAGGCGTCCACCGGCGGGAGCCCACCGGGCGGGAAGGTGATGCGGTAGGTGTGCTCGCCGCTCAGGGGGTCGCCCGCGGCGTCGACCCGGCCCACCGGGTACACCGCCTCCTCGTCCACGTTGGCGCCCCAGCCCACCCGTGCCACCAGGGCCCGACCGAGCAGGTCGTCGCCGTAGCGGCCGATGTCGGGACGGACGGCCCAGCCGCCGACCGGGCCACCCTCGCTGTCGACCGCCTCGTCGATGCGCGCGTCGCCGGCCGCGGCGGCATCGTCGAGCACGGAGACCACGGCGGGGTCGCCCGGCACCGGACCACCCTCGGGCAGGTCGAAGCGCGTCGCCAGCTCGCGGAACAGGGCCGCCTGGAACGGTGTGGTGGGCGGGTTCACCGCCAGCGCCTCCAAGAGCTCATCGAAGAACGAGGCGTCGGTGGGCACGTCCTGGGCCGTCCCGGCCGCGGCGCCGAGCGCCGGGGGCACCCCGGGCGCGGGCTCGCCCAGCGCGCCGCTCAGCGGCTGCAGCGACGCCTCGGCCCTGACGGCGGCGATGGCCGTGGCGTCGCCCTCCCCCTCCACCGCCAGGCGGCCGAGGAGGAACAGCTGCGGCGTGGGCGACGCCACCTGCTCCATGCCCTCGGGCACGTTGCCGGTCCAACCCGGCGGCGTCACGATCCAGGTGCCGGCCCGACCCCCGGTCTCGCGGGTGCCGAGGTAGGCGAACGAGTCGGTCCACGCATCGAGGAACTGGTAGGTCACGTAGCGGTCGGTGATCTCGGGCAGGGTGAGCACCAGGGGCTCCGCCCGAAGGTCCAGCACCGCCACGGAGTAGAAGGTGTCCCGGTTGGGCGCCACGATCACCCGGCTGGTGGGCCCCGAGAGCTCCGTCTGCCAGAACAGGGCGTTGGTGCCCACCAGGGCGCCGAGGTTGCGGAGCGTCCGCATGGTGACGACCAGGGGGTACCCGCCCACGAAGGCGGTGGTCGCCAGCTCGGCGTCGTCCATGGCGGCCACGTCGGCGGGCGACGGGGCGGGCCCGGTCGGATCGGTGCCGTCGGTGTCCGAGGCTGCCGAGGAGGTCGAGGAGGTCGACGGGGTTCCCGTCGCCTCGCCCTGGTCGCCGTCGGGATCACCACTGCACGCCACGAGTCCCAGGAGCAGGGCGCCCACCGACAGCACCGCTGCCATGGGACCGGGGCGACCGGCGAAGGCGCGACGGGAGACGGCACGGCGGACGAGGGCACGACGCGGGCGGGGCATGGACCCAACCCTGCCACGGAGGGGGGCCGGATCGCCGGGCAGCCGACCCGCCCCAGCCCGCCCAGCCCGACCCGACCGGGCCCAGCGGGCCATCCGCGGGCGTGGTGCCTCAGGCCCTGACCGTCAGGCCAGCACGCTGGCCACCGACAGGGCCACGATGAGCAGCACCACACCGATGACGAGCACGAGCGCCGCCACCGTGGGGTGCTCGGGGCGGTCCGGCTCGAGTGGCGGTCGTACCCGTCGGGGGCGTTCGGGCGCGGGACCGGCGGTCGGTGGGGTCACGGCCGTTCCCCTCGGGCCATGGCGGCGGACTCCCACAGGGGGCGCACGTCGGCCAGCGACCGGAAGAGGTCGTTCAGGTGGGTGCACGTGCTGGTACCGGTGAAGTCGTCGCGCACCAGTGCCCGCAGGTCGTCGACCCGGCAGCCCACCAACCGCTGGGCGCTGGCTGCGGCCGAGGGGCACTCCGGCGCCGGCAACGGGCCGGGCACGGCCGTGGCTTCGGTGATCGTCCAGTTCGTCAGGTCGATCCGGGCCGTGAACGAGTACTCGTGCACGACCGTCTCGGCGGCACCCGCGCCGCCGGGTACGGACGGGTCGGCGGCTTGCGGGCCCACCCCGGCCGAGGGGACGGGGCCCTCGCCGTAGGTGTCGCGGAAGCGAACGGTCACGCGCAGGGGTGCGGTGGCGCTCCGACCGTCGGGCCCCACGCCCCGCCAGAGGTCGACCAGGCGCCGCCGACGCATGGCGTTGGGGGGCAGCGGCTCCGCGGGGTGCCACGCGAGGGCGTCGGGCGTGCCCTCGGGACCGGTGTGGAGGTCGGGCGCCGGCGGCCCCCAGCCGAGCAGCGGTACCCCGGTCTCGGCCACGGCCTTCACGATGGCGCCGTCGGCCGCCCAGCCGGCGCAGATGCCCACCGGCATGGTGCGGCGCTTGGAGGTGGGAGCGGCCACCTCGACGGCGCCCGTCGGGCCTGTCGACCCGGCCGCAGGGGGCAGGGCCCGGTCGAGCCCGCCCAGCAGGCCGGCGCGCAGCAGCACGGAGCCGGCGATGAGCGCGGCCGGCGGTGTCTCGTCGAGGAGTTGGTGCACGAGCGAGCCGCTGCCCACCAGGTCCGGCGCCGCCGCAGCGAGGGCCCGCCGGAAG
>DAIMFV010000368.1:0-3150 GCA_036724365.1 Acidimicrobiales bacterium
GTGGGCTCGCACCTGGCGACTCGGGTTCATCTCCTCCACGAGGACGTGGCGGAAGAGCGCGTGGGTGAACCGGTAGCGGTCGAACACCGACGTGGGCTGGACGATGCCCGCCTCGATGGCGGCGTCGATGGCGTCGAGTGCACTGGCCTCGTCGAGCTCGGCGACCCGGGCCGCCACCGGCAGGTCCAGGGCGACCTCGCTGAGCGCTCCGACCGCCAACAGGCGGTTCGCCGCTTCCGGCAGGCGGCTCATGCGGCGGCCGATCACGTCGCGTACCCCCGCGGGCACGCCGAGCTCGGCGAGCGGTCCGGCGAGCACCCAGGCGTTGCCATCATGTGTGAGCTGGCCCTCCTCGACCAGGTGCTGCACGACCTCACGCAGGAAGAACGGGTTGCCGGCCGTCTCCTGCGCGAGCAGGGCGGCGAACTCCTCGGTCACGTCCTGTTGGGCGAGGTCAGCAAGCAATCCCTGGACGGCCGAGGCGGAGAGGCCGCGCAGCTCGATCCGGGTCGGTTCGGCCTCGCGCTGGATCACGCCGAGCGCTTGAGCGAAGGGGTGGCGCCGGTCTATGTCGGTGTCGCGATAGGTGCCGAGCAGCAGCACGTTCGACGCTCGGGTGGTCCGTGCGAGTGCCCGCAAGGTGGCCACGGTGGCGGCATCGGCCCAATGGAGGTCGTCGACGACGAGGGCGACGGGACGGTCCTGCGCCAGTCGTAGGACGAGCTGGCTGAGTGCGTCGTGAAGTCGCCCGGTCTCGGCCTCGGGTGGCACGGGCAGGGGCTCACCGACCTCGGGGAGCGCCGCCGCGAGCGCGGGGGCCAATCGCAACAGCACGGGCGCTTCCGGGCCGAGCGCCGTGAGCAGGGCATCGGCCGGGACGGACCGCCCCCACCGGAGCAGTGCCTCGGCGAACGGCGCGTTGGAGACGACGTCACCGTCATGGCACCCTCCCGACAGCACGAGCGCACCGGCGGGCTCCGCCTCGCGCCGGCAGAACTCCTCGGTCAGGCGCGTCTTGCCGATGCCCGGTTCGCCGGCGAGGAGAACCAGAGAACCCGTCCCGGCACGCGCCGCAGCGAACGCCCGGGCGAGCTGACCGAGCTCTGCGTCGCGTCCGGCGTACACGTCGGTGTCGGTGAGGTCGAGCCTGCCCGGAGCAGGTGGCGCCCAGGTCAGCTGCTGCACGGTCACGGGATCGGGCAGGCCCTTGAGCGCGAGTTCTGCTCGGCTCGTGAACTCGAGCGCACCACGCCCGCGGGCGAGCATCCGGACCAGGTCGGCCACCAGGATCGTGCCTGCGTCGGCGACCTCGCAGAGCCGGGAGGCCTCGATGACGGGCGTCCCGAAGCAATCGTCTCCGTCGAACGACACATCACCGGCGGACACACCGACGCGCATCGCCAACGGGAGCCCGCTCCGGTGACCCATGGTGTGGATCGTCTGCTGGAGCGCCACGCACGCATGAAGGGCCTCGGTGGCACCTGCGAAGCGCAGGATCAGGCCATCGCCGGTCCCCTTGACCACGATGCCGCCGTGGCGGATGGCAGCGGCACCGAGCCGCTTGTCGTGGTCGACGCGGAGTGCATCGGCGCGTTCCTCGCCGAGCTCGGCGCGCAGGGCCGTCGAACCGACGAGGTCGGTCACCACGATCGTCGTCGTCTCCCCCACCTGAGCGAGCGTACGCCGAGGGTCCGGGCCGAGGTAGGTTCCCTTGCCGCCACGACGAGAGGGGTCATGTCCGTGCGCAACTGGGCCTCCGAGTTCGATCACTTCGACCGTCCCAGTGACGCATCGACCATGACGTGGTAGCGGGGCACCGCCCGATCCTCAAACCGCGAACGCAATGCATCATGATGCGCCTCCTTCTACATCATGATGTAACATCGTCCCTGGTGCGGACCACGATCGATCTCGACGACGCAGCCACGGCCGCGGTGGAGCGACTCCGGCGCGAACGCGGGCTCGGGCTGTCGGCCGCGGTGAACGAGCTGATCCGCCAGGGCCTGCTGCACACCCCGCCACGACCGCCCTTCCGCCAGGAGACCCATCCGCTCGGCATCACGATCGACGTGACGAACGTGGCCGAGGCGCTCGAGGTGCTCGAGGGCCCGACCGCCCGCTGACGTGCTGATCGACGCGAACATCCTCCTGTACGCAACCGACGGCTCCAGTCCGTACCACGGCGCGGCCCGTCCGTGGTTGGAGTCCCAGCTGAACGGTCCGCGTCGGGTCGGTCTGCCCTGGCTGTCTCTGTGGGCGTTCGTGCGGATCTCCACCAACCCGCGCGCCACCCTCCGACCGCTGACCCCGGTTCAGGCGTGGTCGATGGTCGAGGCCTGGCTCGACGCGCCGGCAGCGTGGGTGGTCGAACCCGGCCCGGGGCACCGGGAGATCCTCGGTCGGTTGCTGGTCGAGCGAGACATCCGGGCCGGGCTGGTCACCGATGCGGTGGTGGCCGCGCTCTGCATCGAGCACGGGCTCACGATCGTCTCTGCAGATTCCGACTTCGCCCGATTCACCGACATCACCTGGCTCAACCCCGTCGCCTGAATCGGGCGGCAAAACCCGAAACCGGTGGGTCGTGGCCGGGTCGCTCCTCCGCCGGGCCCCAGCGACGACGGGGCGCCCGGGCGGTGTGGGCACTGGTGTCCCCGGACCGGGGTAGGTTCCCGTCCGCCACGACGAGAGGGGTCATGTCCGTGCGCAACTGGGCCACCGAGTTCGATCACTTCGACCCTGCCTATGCAGCCGACCCGTTCACCGTGTGGGACGACCTTCGGACGTCCTGTCCCGTCGCCCGGTCCGAGCGGTTCCGGAACATGGTCGTGCCGACCCGCCACGCCGAGATCGAGGCCGTGGCCCGCGACACCGCGACCTGGTCGTCTCGAAGCCCGCTCGTGGCGGACTTCGGTTCCATGGCGGACTTCGGGATCCTCGCGCCCCCCATCTCGTCGGATCCGCCGTACCACACGTCCTTTCGCAAGCTGCTGCTGCCCTTCTTCTCGCCGCAGCGGATGGAGGCGCTGCGCCCCGCGATCGCCGCACACTGCGATGCTCTCGTCGCAGACTTCGAGGTGGATCGTCCGGTCGACGCGGCGGTGGCGTACGCGCAGCACATCCCGGTGCACGTGATCACCCTCCTGCTGGGCA
>DAIMFV010000369.1:0-3118 GCA_036724365.1 Acidimicrobiales bacterium
GGTAGTGCTTCTCGTTCATGTAGCGGGTGACCCGGCGGATGGTGCCGCCCTTGCCCGCGGCGTCGCGCCCCTCGAAGAGCACGACCATGCGCCGGTGGTGGTCCTCGAGGTGGCGTTGCAGCTTGAGCAGCTCCACCTGGAATGGCTCCAGCTCGCGGTCCTGGTCCTGGCGGCGCACGGCCCGTTGCACGTCGGGCGGGTACCCGCCGGGCGCGGACGGAGAGGGCAGGTCGGAGGTCACGGTGCGAACCTAGGGATGTCGGGGCGTCGGCGCCAGGGACCAACGTCCTGGTCTGGGAGACTGGGGCCATGCCGACGTCAGCCGAACCCGGCCCGCCGCGGTGCCCGTGTGGGTCGGGGGCCGGGTACCCCGGCTGTTGCGGTCGGATCCACCGGGGCGAGGTGCGGGCGCTCACCGCCGAGGCCCTGATGCGCTCCCGCTACTCGGCGTTCGCGCTGGGCGACGAGGCGTACCTCCTGCGGTCGTGGCACCCGGGCACCAGGCCGGCCCGGGTGCGGTTCGTGCCCGACCAGCACTGGACGCGCCTGGACGTGCTGGCCGCAGCCGGGGGTCCGCTCGACGCCGAGGGCACGGTGGAGTTCGTGGCCCACTTCGAGCGCGACGGCGAGGCCCGGCAGCTCCACGAGATCAGCCGCTTCACCCGCCACGAGGGCCACTGGGTGTACGTGGGGCCGATCGCCGCCGACGCCTGAACCGGTCGGCGCCGAAGGGCCAGAACGGCACGAAGCGGGGCGTGCGCTCGGCGTAGGCGGCGTAGCCGGGGTAGCGGGCCCGCAGGTGGTGTTCCTCCCAGCGGGCCTTGGCGCTGAACCACCCGGCCAGGGCCAGTGTGGCCACCACCTTGGGGATGCTGCCGGAGGGGATGGTGGAGCCGACGGCCAGGGCGAGGATGCCGGTGTAGATGGGGTGGCGCACCAACCGGTACAGGCCGCCGGTGGTGAGCTGTCCGTAGGGCACCGGCGTGGGCAGGGCGGTGAGCGACCGGCCCAGGCCCACCAGCCCGATCACCAGCACCGCCAGACCGGCCAGGCCCAGCCACCGGCCTCCGGTGGCGGCCCACCCGGGCGTGGTCCAGTCCTGCCGGTCGGGCAGGGCGAGGATCGCCACGAGCAGCGCGAACTGGCCGGCCACGAAGCCCCACGCCACGGCGGTGTCCCGCGGGTTGTCGGCGGTGAGCAGGCCCAAGGGTCCTCCGGTGGATGGCACCGGTCCCGCCGGCCGGGGGCCGACGGGACCGGTGGACGGTTCAGGTTGTGCGGGTGGGGACGGGATCAGTGTGAGAAGTGGATCTTCGGCAGCACCCGGTCGAGCCAGCGGGGGAGCCACCAGTTGCGCTCCCCGAGCAGCCCCATGATGCTCGGCACCAGCATCATCCGGATGACCGTGGCGTCGAGCAGCACCGCCACCGCCAGGGTGACACCCAGCTCGGTGGGCGGGATGGGCCCGGTGATCCCGAAGGCCAGGAAGACCACGATCATGATGAGGGCGGCGTTGGTGATCGGGCGACCGGTGCGGGCGATGCCCTCGCGGATGGCCCGGTTGGTGTCGCCCGTCTCCTCGTAGACCTCGCGGATGGCCGCCAGCAGGAAGAGCTGGTAGTCCATCGAGAGGCCGAAGAGCAGGGCGAAGAAGAACAGCGGAGCCCAGGCGTCCACGAACCCCTGGTGCTCGATGCCGATCAGGCCCGCCCCGATGCCGTGCTGGAACACGATGGTGGCGAAGCCGAAGCTGGCCCCCACGCTGACCAGGTTGAGCAGGATCGACGACAGGGCGATGGTGAGGCTACGGAACACCACCAGTAGCAGCAGGAAGGCCACCACCATGATGAGGCCCACGGCCAGCGGAGCCCGGCCCACCAGGGCGGCGGTGAGGTCGTGGTTCTGGGCGGCGGGGCCGCCCACCTTGGCGTCGGGCACGGCTGCACCGACGTCGTCACGGAGGCGACCGACCATGTCGGACGTCTCCTGGGAGTCCACCGGGGTCTTGCCGATCACCCGGACCACGGTCCGTCCGCTCTCGGCGGGTTCGGTCACGACCTGCGCCATGACCACGTTGGGATCGGCGGCGGCCACGTCGACCACCTGCTGGGCCTGGTCGGCGGGGACGGTCACGAACACCGGGGCGGCGGCGCCGGGCCCGAAGGCCTGCACCACCATCTCGTAGCCGTCACGGCTGGAGCGGCCCTCGTCCACCACCCGGGCGCCGGGCATGCCGAGGCGCATGCCCACGGCCGGCGCGGCGAGCAGGAGCAGCACGGCGAGGCCGGCCACCAGGGTGCGACCGGGGTGGTCCAGGGCCTTGGCGGTCCAGCGGGCCCAGCGGCCCTCGGCGGCCCGGTCGGGGTCGTCGTGGCCCTTGGCCACCAGCACCCGGTCGCCCAGGCCCACCAGGATGGCGGGGAGCAGGGTCAGGGCGGCGGCCGCGGTGGCGATGACGGCGAGGATCATGCCGAGCGCCATCGAGCGGAACACCATCACCGGCACCACGAACACGGCGGCCAGCGACAAGACGACGGCCAGAGCCGAGAGGAACACGGCCTTGCCGGCGGTGCTGAGGGTGTTGGCGATGGCGTCGATCGGATCATGGCCGTCTTCGCGCTCTTCGCGGTAGCGGGACACGATGAACAGGCTGTAGTCGATGCCCACGGCCAGGCCGATCATCATCGAGAAGTTCATGGACCACACCGACAGCGGCGTGATGTCGGTGCCGAGGTTCAAGAGCGCGAAGCCCACGGCGATGCCGGCGACGGCGAGCAGCAGCGGGAGGCCCGCGGCGATGGCCGAGCCGAAGGCCACGAACAGCAGGATCACCGTGGGCAGGCCCGAGAGGAGCTCGGCCTTGTGCAGCGCCTCCTCGTTCAGCTTGTTGAAGTCGTGCCAGACCGCCCACTCGCCGGTGGTGTCGGCACGAGCGCCGTCGGGCAGGTCGACCGCGGCCACGGTGGCCATGACGGCGCCGGCCGATTCGGGGAGGTCGGCATCGCTCGAGGACTCGAGCGCCACCGGCACCAGGGCGGTGCGCCCGTCGGGCGACACGAGGCCGGCCTCGGGGCCGGCGGCGAGGGGGTCGACCACCGTGGTCGTGCCCTCGCTGCCC
>DAIMFV010000370.1:0-3106 GCA_036724365.1 Acidimicrobiales bacterium
CGAGTCGTCGCTGCACGCCGCGGCGCCCGCCACCAGCCCCACGGCGAGCAGTCCGGCGGCGAGCCGCCGACCCGCCGTGTTCCGACGCTCGACGCGACGGCTGTTCGTGTTGTCCCCTGGTGTGGTCCGCATGGGGCAACCGTACCCGTATCCGAGCAAATGCTCCGGGTTGTTGCCGGGTCCACCATCGAGCCCCGGGAACGGACCGGCGCGGTACCGTGCCCGCCATGGACAACCGGACCGAAGGGGGCCCGGGCGGTTCGGGCGATCTGTTCGAGCTCTCCGACGCGATCCTGCGCGGCGACGCCGACATCGACCAGCACCACCCGTTCTCGCCCTCCAACCGCCTCGTGGAGGTGGACGACGGGGTGGCGTTCGTGGAGTCGTTCGCCAACGTGGCGGCCTTCGGCACCGACGACGGGCTCTGCCTGGTCGACACCGGCTCCGCCTTCGCGGCCCCGGCCGTGCACGCCGCCGTGCGCGGCTGGTCGCCCCACCGGCTGGCCTCGGCCGTGTACACCCACGGCCACATCGACCACGTGTTCGGCACCGCGGTGTTCGAGGAGGAGTCGGCCGCCAACGGGTGGGAGCCCGCGCAGGTGGTGGCCCACGAGCTGGTCGACGAGCGCTTCGACCGCTACGCCCTCACCGCCGGGTACAACGCGGTGATCAACCAACGCCAGTTCCGGGCCCCGGGCCTGCAGTGGCCGCTGGACTACCGGCGGGCCGACGTCACCTACCGCGACGCGCTGTCGTGGGACGTGGGGAACACCCGCTTCGAGCTGCGCCACGCCCGCGGCGAGACCGACGACGCCACCTGGGTGTGGGTACCCGAGCACCGGGTGCTGTGTCCCGGTGACCTCATCATCTGGTGCTCCCCCAACGCCGGGAACCCCCAGAAGGTGCAGCGCTACGCACGCGACTGGGCGGTGGCGCTGCGCCTCATGGCCGAGCTCGATGCCGAGGTGCTGCTGCCCGGTCACGGCCTGCCGATCCGCGGCACCGACCACGTGCGGGCCGTGCTCACCGACACCGCCGACCTGCTCGACCACGTCTTCCACCACACCCTCGACCTCATGAACGAGGGGGCCACGCTCGACGCCATCGTCCACTCGCTCGAGGTCCCGGCCCACCTGGCCGACAAGCCCTACCTCCAACCGATCTACGACGAGCCCGAGTTCGTGGTGCGCAACGTGTGGCGGCTCTACGGCGGCTGGTACGACGGCAACCCGGCCCGGCTCAAGCCCCCGGCCGACGCCGCGCTGGCCGCTGAGGTGAGCGCCCTGGCCGGCGGCGCCCGGGCCCTGGCCGCCCGGGCCCGCGAGGTGGCCGACTCCGGCGACCTGCGCCTGGCCTGCCAGCTCGCGGAGTGGGCCACCCAGGCCGACCCCGACGATGCCGACGCCCGGGCCGCCCGGGCCGAGATCTACAAGGTCCGCATGCGTGCCGAGCGCTCGCTCATGGCCCGGGGCGTCTACAGCTGGGCCGCCCACGAGTCGGCCCCGGATTAGATCCGGGCGTCGCGGCGCACCACCAGGCCCTGGCGGGTGACCCGGTGGCCGGTGAGGGTGCGGTCGTCGTGGCGCATCCGCCACTGGAGCAGGCGGGCCCGGGCCTCCGACACCCGCTCGGCGGCACCCGGGGCGGTGACGGCCTCGACCGGGTCGACCACCTGGTCGGGATCGGTCTCCAGGTCGTAGTAGCGCCACGACCCGTCGCCGAGCTGCACGTACTTGTGGTCGGCGGCCCGGATCACGTCGAGGGTGCACTGCTCCATGGTGGAACCGGACAGGTCCTCGGGCACGTGATCCACCGGGTCACGCCAGTCCCACTGCCAGTGGGCCTCGGTGCGCCAGTCGGCCGGAGCGCCGCCGCCGCCGCTGTCATCACCGGCCCCGTCGGCGTGCAGGAACGGCTGGAGCGGCCGCCCGTCCACCGCCACCGGGACCTCGACACCGATCCAGGTGCACAGCGTGGGCATCACGTCGACCGACTCGGTGAACGCCCTCACCACCGAGCCCCGGGCGGCATCGGCTTCGGGGCGGGGGTCGGCCACGATGAGCGGGACGTGGTAGCTCTCGTCCCACCACCCCAGCTTCTCCACCAGCCAGTGGTCGCCCATCTGGTCGCCGTGGTCGGCGGTGAGCACCACCAGGGTGGTGGCGGCGAGACCGGTGCCATCCAGGTGGTCGAGGACCCGGCCGAGCTGGTCGTCGACCTCGGCCATGTTCCCCCAGTAGGTGGCGCGCAGCTGTCGGGCCTCGTACTCGTCGACGGGGCAGCCGGCCACGTGGGCACCGCCCCGGTGGAGCGGGTGCTGGGCCAGCTCCGCCCGGCGATCGGGGAGACGGCGGAACGCCGGGCCGTCGTCGGGGTCGTACCGGTCGTGGTACCCCTCGGGGGCGCGGTAGGGCGGGTGGGGCCGGATGTAGCTGACGTGGGCGAACCACGGCCGGTCGGCGTCCTGGTCGGCTCGCTCGTCGAGCCAGCCGAGCACCTCCTCGGTGACGAAGGCGGTCTCGGAGTGCGAGGCGTCGAACCGGGTGGGGGCCCAGCTCGGGGCGTGGCGGTCGGCGCCGGGATAGTCGGATCGGGGCAGGTACAGGTCGTCGGGGTCGGCGGGCACGTCGACGCCCCGTTCGGTGAGCCAGCGGGCCCAGCGCGACTTGTCGTGCTCGGTGAGCACCAGCGCGGGAGTGAAGCCGGGCAGCACGCCCTCGTAGTCGCGCAGCCGGGGATCGTCGGGATCGCTCACCAGGTCCGGGTCGACGGTGGTGTCGGTGTAGTCGAACAGGGTGGGGTCGTAACCGCCGGCCCGGGCCTCCCGGGCGATGTTGGTGAACCGGTCGCTCAGCGGGGTGCCGTTGCCCACCGATCGGTGGTGCATGAGGTACAGACCGGTGTGCAGCGATGCCCGGCTCGGACCACACGGCGCGGTGACCGACCAGTGGTTGGCGAAGCGGACGCCCCGGGCGGCGAGCCGGTCCAGGTTCGGGGTGCGAACCACCGGATGCCCCGCGGCCGAGAGGCAGTCGCCCCGCCACTGGTCGACGGTGATGAACAAGACGTTGGAGGCGGTCACGACGGGCTCAGGGGCAGGCGGCAC
>DAIMFV010000371.1:0-3102 GCA_036724365.1 Acidimicrobiales bacterium
GTGACCGCGGCGGCCGCGAGCGGGAACAGCGACATCACCGCGGAGGCCACGCCGTACGCCAGCACCCAATGGGCGGCACGCGGTGGCCGGTCGTCGGGCCACGGCGCCTTGGCCCGGCCCATGCGTTCCGCGGGCGACCCGGACCACCGTTCGCGGGCCGGCACCCGGCCGCCCACCGCGGAGCCGGGCTGGATCTCGGCGCCCTTGCCGATCCGGGTGCCGGGCAGGAGGGTGCTGCGGGCCCCCACGGTGGCGTCGGCGCCGATCACGATCCGTCCGATGCGCAGTTCGTCGCCGTCGAGCCAGTGGCCGGCCAGGTCCACCTCGGGTTCCACCGATGCCCGGTCGCCCAGCTTGAGCAGCCCGGTGACCGGGGGGAGCGTGTGCAGGTCGACGCCCTTGCCCACCTCGGCCCCCAGCGCCCGGGCGTAGTACACGATCCACGGCGCCCCGGCCAGGTTGGCGGCCCCGGCGGCGTCACCCAGCTGCTCGGCCGCCCACAGGCGCACGTGCACCCGGCCCCCGCGCGGGTAGGTGCCGGGCTGCACGCCCCGCAGGAGCAGCCGGGCGCCCACGGCGGCGATCGCCATGCGCCCCGGCGGCGAGATCAGCAGCACCCAGCCGCCCAGCAGCCAGGGCCACGACACGGTGGGGACCCAGGGGGCATCACCGCCCAGTCCGAGCGGGCCGGTCAGGGTGAGGAGCCAGACCAGCCAACGGGAGCCCACGATGGTCTGGAGCGCCACCGTCAGGGCCAACTGCAGCCCCTGGGCCCGGCGGGGGGTGCGCCGGACCCATTCCCGCTCGGCCGGTTGGCCGATGGCCCGCAGGTCCTCGAGCCGGGACGCCATGGCCCCCAACCGCGGGTAGGCGTAGACGTCGCCCACCGTGACCTGCGGATGGGTCTCCCGGAGCACCGACACCAGTTGGGCCGCCGACAGGCTCCCGCCGCCCAGCTCGAAGAAGTCGTCGTCGGCGGACCCCACACCGGCGCCGAGCACGTCGCGCCAGTGGCGGGCCAACCAGTCGAGCGACGGGTCCAGGTGAACGCCCTCGGGGTCGTCGGTGCCGGTGGTCAGGGGCCAGGGCAAGGCCTCGCGGTCGACCTTGCCCGAGGTGCGCACCGGGATCTCGTCGCAGGCGGCCAGCACCGGGACCAGGGCGGCCGGCAGGCTCTGGCGCAGCGTGTCGGTGAGGTCTCGGAGGTTGAGGTCGTCGCCCACCAGGTAGCCCACGAGCACCTGCGGGCCGGCGGCGGTGGTGCGGACGGCGGCCGCCGCGGCGGTGACCCCGGGCAGGCTCAGCAGGGCGGCGTCCACCTCGCCGAGCTCGATGCGCCGGCCACCCACCTTCACCTGGTCGTCGGCCCGCCCCACGAAGCGGAGGCCGGCGGGGTCGTGCACGACCAGGTCGCCGCTGCGGTACGCCCGGGGCCACCCGAGCCCGGGCATCGGCGCGAACCGTTCGGCGTCGCGCTCCTCGTCGAGGTAGCGGGCGAGGCCGACGCCGCCGATGATCAGCTCACCCACCTCGCCCTCGGGAACCGGGTGGCCGGCCCCGTCCACCACGGCCAGGTCCCAGCCCGCCAGGGGCAGACCGATCCGCACCGGCTCGTCGGCGCGGAGCGGAGCGGCGCACGCGACCACGGTGGCCTCGGTGGGGCCGTAGGTGTTCCACACCTCGCGGCCCGGGGCCACGACCCGGTCCACCAGTGCGGGCGGACAGGCCTCGCCGCCGAAGATCAACAGCCGGACCTGGTCGAGCGAGTCCGCCGGCCACAACCCCGCCAGGGTCGGCACCGTCGAGACCACCGTGATCTGCCGGCTCACCAGCCACGGGCCCAGGTCCATGCCGGAGCGGACGAGCGAGCGGGGGGCGGGCACGAGGCAGGCGCCGGACCGCCAGGCCAGCCACATCTCCTCGCACGACGCGTCGAACGCCACCGACAGGCCGGCGAGCACCCGGTCGCCGGGCCCCAGCGGCTCGTCGCCCCCGGTCAGGAACAGCTGGGCCTCGGCGTCCACGAACGCCGCCGCCGACCGGTGGGTGACGGCCACGCCCTTGGGCACCCCGGGGGAACCCGAGGTGAAGATGATCCAGGCGTCGTCGTCGGGGCCCGGCCGGGGGAGCGCAGCATCGGGGGCTGGAGCGTCGGGGTCCGGGTCGTGGTCCGGGTCGGCACCCTCTGGTGTGGGGGCGTGCGGGTCGCGCACCACCTTGGGTCCGTCGACCAGGGTCACGAGCACGCCGGCCTCGCCGAAGACCAGGACGGCGCGCTCCTCGGGATCGTCGGCGTCGACCGGCACGTACGCCGCTCCCACCCGGAGCACGGCGAGGATCGCGAGGTAAAGGTCGTTGCATCCCGACGACATCCGGACGCCCACGCGTGCCCCGGGACCGATGCCGGCCCGCACCAGTTCTCCGGCGAGCTCGTCGACGGCCGCGAGCAGATCCCGGTAGGAGAGGACCTCGGTCCCGTCGTCCAGTGCGGGTTCGTCGGGGTGCTCGTGGGCGGTGGCGTCGAGGACGTCGACGAGCGTCCGCGCCACCGGCGCCGCCCCGGCCCGGAGCAACGGCTGGTCGCCCTCGGTGGCCGTCACGGGGCCGAGGCTACCGGTGGTGTCGCGCCCGCTCGGGTTGGACGACGACCCGGGGGTGGACCGGGGGCGAACAGCTGGTGAACTCCTGGTCGTCAGATCTCGGGGCGGTCGACGTGGTGGATCTCGGTGACCCGGCCCGCCGTGATGGTGAGCTCGTAGCGGGCGGCCTTGCGGGGCTCGGCCGAGCCGTGCAGCGTGGCGCCCCGGCGGACGGCCTCGGCGACCATGGCGGGGATCACGTCGCCATGGCTCGACACGGCCACGGTGTGGCCGGCATCGGCGCGGGCCAGCAGGGCGTCGAGCGCCGCGGCACCGTCGCTGCCCTCGGCCAGCCTCGGGTCCGGCACCACCGTGAGGCCGCAGCGTGCCGCCAGGGGCTCAGCGGTCTGCAGGCAACGCAGGTACGGGCTGCTCCAGACCTCGGAGATGCCGGCGGATGCCAGGGCTGCGGCGATGGCCTCGGCCTCGGCCCGGCCCTTGGCCGAGAGCGGTCGCACGCGGT
>DAIMFV010000372.1:0-3043 GCA_036724365.1 Acidimicrobiales bacterium
TTCGGCTTCGTGTCGTCATCGTTGCGGTCCCCCACGCACATCTGACGCGTTGCTGACATGCCGGCCGCGCTCAGGCGTCAGATTCGGCACTCGTTGGTGAAAGTGACTGGAACCTGACCGTTCACTGCTCGGACACGGCCGGGTGACCGCCCGTCCGTACCTTGCTGAGCGACGTACCCGGCGCACGCTCTTGCGTGCCGTGACAAGGAGACACCCCCATGGCAGCACCCACCGGACGGCAGCAGCGGAGTCGGAGGATCCTGTGAAGGCCAAGCGCGTTCTCACGACAGCAGCGATGGTGACGGGCGGTGTGGCCCTCGCACTCTGGTACTCCGCACCCGCCGGCGCCGAGGCCGCCACCACCGAGGAGGTGACCCTCCTCGGGACGCAGCTCAACCTCCTGTGGGTGGTGCTCGGTGCCGTGCTGGTGATCTTCATGCAGGCCGGCTTCGCCCTGGTGGAGACCGGCTTCTGCCGAGCCAAGCACGCCACCCACGTGGTCAGCACCAACTTCGCCATCTTCGGCCTCGGGTTCGTGGGCTACTTCCTCGTGGGGTACGCCTTCATGTTCGGTGGCTTCTCCTACGGGGCCTTCGGGATGAACAGCCCGGTGGGCGGCCCGCTGATCGGCAGCGGCGAGTGGGTCTTCCTCTACAAGGGCGGCTTCGCCCTCGGTGACATCGGCAAGGCCGGCGGCGCCGCCGTGGCCGGCTTCTTCCTCTACATGGTGGCCTTCATGGACACCGTGGCCACGATCCCCACGGGCTCGATGGCCGAGCGGTGGAAGTGGAAGTCGTTCGTGGTGTGGGGCCTGTTCTGCGGCGCCATCTACTACCCGCTCTTCGGTGCCTGGACCTGGGGCGGCGGCTTCTTGTCGCAGCTCGGCAACAGCATGGAGCTCGGCTTCGGCTACGTGGACTTCGCCGGCTCCGGCGTGGTGCACGCGGTGGGCGGCGTGGCCGCTCTGGCCGGCGCCATCGTGATCGGCCCCCGCATCGGCAAGTTCAACGCCGACGGCTCGGCCAACACCATCCCGGGCCACCACGTCCCGATGGCCATGCTGGGCTGCTTCATCCTGCTGTTCGGGTGGTTCGGCTTCAACGCCGCCTCCACCTTCGCCGCCACCGACGTGCAGTTCGCCATGGTGGCCGCCAACACGGGCATCGCCGCAGCGTTCGGCGCCGTGTCGGCCATGGCCTACATGATGATCACCACCGGCAAGCCCGACCCCGGGATGATGGTGAACGGCATGCTCGCCGGCCTGGTGGCGATCACCGCCCCCTGCGCCTTCGTGGATCCGTGGGCGGCTGCCCTGATCGGCACCATCGCCGCTCCCCTGGTCATCCTCTCGTGCTCCTTCTGGGAGAAGCGGGGCATCGACGACCCGGTGGGTGCCATCTCGGTGCACGGCGTGGGCGGCCTGTTCGGCGTCCTGTGCGTCGGCATCTTCGCCAACGGCAAGTACGGCGCCGGCTGGAACCTCACCACCAAGGGCGACGCCGCCGAGGCCTCCGGCATCACCGGCATCCTCTACGACGGCAGCCTGGGCTTCAAGCAGCTCCTCGCCCAGGGCGCCGGCGTGCTCGTGCTCTGCACGGTCATCTTCGGGATCGCCTTCGCCTTCTTCAAGATCCAGGACACCCTCACCAAGGGTGGCATCCGGTCGGACGAAGCCGATGAGATCGAGGGCCTCGACGGACCCGAGATGGGCGCCTACGCCTACCCGGAGTTCCACCTCCACCAGGGCGAGGTCACCGGTCACGGTGGCGGCTCCCCGACGCTCGAGGACCCCAAGGAGCCCGTGAGCGTCTGACCACCCGGCGGTGGGGGCTCCGGCCCCCACCGGGGTACGTACGGTTCCCGAACGGTGCCGCCGGCTCGACCGGCGGCACCGTTCGCGTTCCGGGGTCGGGCCTCGGGCCGGGTCAGCCGGTGCCCGAGGCCGAGCCGGGCAGCACCCGGTAGGACTCGTAGACGCCGTCGATCGCCCGGATGGCGCCGAGCACCACCCCGAGGTGCGACGGGTCGCCCAGCTCGAAGTCGAACTGCATGGCGGCCATGCGGTCGCCGCCGGTCTTCATGGAGCAGGTGAGGATGTTCACGTGCTGGTCGGCGAGCACGGTGGACACGTCACGCAGCAGTCGGGGCCGGTCGAGCGCTCGGACCTCGATCGAGGCCACGAACGTGCCGCCGGCGAAGTCCTCGTCCCACTCGACCTCGATCAGGCGGTCCCGCTGGCCCGTCTGCAGCGATGCGGCGTTGGCGCAGTCGGTGCGGTGCACCGACACCCCGCGCCCGCGGGTGACGAAGCCGATGATCTGGTCGCCCGGGACGGGGGTGCAGCAGCGCGCCAGCTTCACCATGACGTCGTCGAGCCCCTCGACGTGCACCCCGGCACCCGGGCTCGTGGCCTTCATGGAGCGGGTGCCGCTCACCGTGGTGGGCAGCTGCTCCTCGCGCTCGGGGTCGCCCGAGCGCAGCAGCTTGGCGATCCGCGCCACGACCGACTCCGGCGACACGTGGTGCTCGCCGATGGCGGTGTGGAGGGCGTCGACGTCGGCGTAGTTCAACCCCGTGGCCACCTCGGCCAGCAGCCCGGCGGGGAGCTTCTGGGTGGGCAGGCCCTCCCGGCGGAGGTGCTTGACCAGCTCGTCACGGCCGTTGTCCTTGGCGTCCTCGCGCCGCTCCCGGGAGAACCACTGGCGGATCTTGTTGGAGGCCCGCGGCGTCTGGACGATCTGGAGCCAGTCCCGGCTGGGCCCCGTGCCCTCCACCTTGGAGGTGAAGATCTCGCAGGTGTCGCCCGACGACATCTGGTGGCTCAGCGACACCAGCCGGCCGTTGACCCGGGCGCCCACGCAGGCGTGCCCCACCTCGGTGTGCACGGCGTAGGCGAAGTCGATCGGGGTGGCGCCCTTGGCCATGGTGACCACCCGGCCCTTGGGCGTGAAGACGTAGACCTCGTCCTGCTCGAGATCGACCTTCAGGGTCTCCATGAACTGGGCGGGGTCGGACGTCTCCTCCTGCCAGTCGACGATGCGGT
>DAIMFV010000373.1:0-3037 GCA_036724365.1 Acidimicrobiales bacterium
GAGCGGTGGACCTCGCCCACCACCCCGTCGTTGCCGCCCGACCAGGCGAACAGCACCGGCCCCAGCTGGGGCAGCAGGTACACGTCGGTGGTGCGGGCGGAGCGGATGGGGCCGATGCGGCCGGGGGCCTTGGAGTGGAACACGCCCACCAGCCGGGTGATGTTGCCCTCGACCACCTCCTCGAACACCACGTCGGCGCGCGACAGACCGGCCTGGGGCAGGGCCGTGTCCCGCCCGGCGTCGAGGTTGTCGATCTTGGCGGCCAGCGCGGGGCGGTTCACGAGCGCCGGGTCGGCCACCCGCAACCCGGTGAGCGGGGCCACCGGCCCGGTGGCCGGTTCGGTGGTGGTGACCACGTCGGTGGTGGTGGTGGCGGCCGGTCGGGTGGTGGTGGAGGCGACGGTCTCCTCACCGTCTCCCCCCGCCAGGGCGAAGGCCACTGCGCCGGCGATCACGACCACGGCGGCGATCGCGGCGGCGATGTCCTTGGGGTTCGGCTTCGGGCGGGGCGGGTCTGCTTCGGGCACCCGATCAAGGTTGGCGGGCGCGACGGGCGCTGCGGTGGATGCCGCCGGATGTCACAGACCGGTCAGCCGGGCGTCACAGCTCCCGGAGGGCCTGGATCCGCTGCTCGATGGGTGGGTGGGTGTCGTAGAGGCGGTTCCACCACGACAGGCGCCCCTCGGGCTCCACCCGGGCCACCGGCGCCTCGATCCACAGGTGGGCGGTGGCCCGGGAGCTGGCGTGGACCACGGTGACGTCGTCGCGGAGCTTCTCGAGGGCGGCGATCATGCCCGGCGGGTAGCGGGTCATCTCCACGGCGGACACGTCGGCCAGTGACTCCCGGCGACGGCTCACCGCGAACTGCAGGAGCTTGGCCACCAGCGGGGCGAACACCAGCAGCGCGAACCCCGCGATGGCCACGACCGGAGCGGCGCCGCCCTGGGGTTCGTCGCGGCCGCGCCGCCCCCCGTTCCACCACATGAACCGGATGAAGAAGTCCGACACCAGCGCCACCAGGCCCACCATGGTCACCGCCAGGGTGGCCACCAGGATGTCGTTGTTCTTCACGTGGCTCAGCTCGTGGGCGAGCACCGCTTCGAGCTCGATGCGGTTCATCTTGTCGAGCAGCCCGGTGGTGACCGCCACCGCGGCGTGCCGCGGGCTGCGCCCGGTGGCGAAGGCGTTGGGCGCCACGTCGTCGATCACGTAGATGCGGGGCTTCGGCAGGCCCGATGCGATGCACAGGCCCTCCACCAGGTTGTGCAACCGCGCGTAGGTGACCGGGTCGGCCTCGACGGCGCGGCTCATGCGCAGGGCGACCTCGTCGGACTTCCAGTAGGCCAGCCAGGCCGTGCCGATCGCCACCACCGCGGCGATGCCGACGATGCCGATGCCGGTTGCGCCCATCAGACGGAGCGCGGCCCACACCACCGCGGTGGTGAAGATCACGAACACCGCGATGAGCACCGTGGAGCGGCGCTTGTTCTGGGCGACCTCGTCGTACACGTGTGCTGCGCTACCGGCCGGTCAGAACTCGACGTCGACCGGCCCGCGGGCCTCGCCGCCGGCCTCGAAGTACTCGCGCTCGCCGAACTTGAACCGCCGGGCGATCGCCGACCACGGCACGGTCTGGATCTTGGTGTTGTAGGCGTTCACGGCGTCGTTGTAGAACTGCCGCGCGTAGGCGATCTTGTCCTCGGTGGCGGTGAGGGTCTCCTGGAGGTCGAGGAAGTTCTGGTTCGCCTTGAGGTCGGGATAGGCCTCGGCCAGCGCGAAGACGGACTTCAAGGCGCCGGTGAGGGCGTTCTCGGCCTCGGCCTTCTGGTGTGGGCCCGAGGCGGACATCGCCGAGGTGCGGGCGGTGACGACGGCGTCGAGGGTGGCCCGTTCGTGGGCGGCGTAGCCCTTCACCGTCTCGACCAGGTTGGGGATCAGCTCGGCGCGCCGGGTGAGCTGCACGTCGATCTGGGCCCAGGCCGCCTCGACCTTGTTCTTGAGCTTGACCAGCCCGTTGTAGAAGAACACGTCGAGGAGCACCAGCAACACGATGAGCACGACCACGACGATCACGACGGGCAGCACGGGTTCTCCTCGGTGGGGACGGTGGGCGGCCAGGTGGTCCGGGCGGTGCCCGGGCGGTGGCCCCGGACCACTCTACGAGAGCGCCCGCCCGGGACCGGCAAGGCCGTCGACGACGCCACCGCCCGGGCGCGCCTGACGGCCCGGCTCGTCATCCCGCTGAGCGACGGGACCGGGGGGAACGCCAGCCCCGGGACGGACGGGCCGGGGTGGTGACCCTGTCGTAGGGGTCGACGTAGCGCTGGGCCAGGTGGTCCATGGAGAACTCCTCGGCCCGCCGTCGGCCCGACGCCACCAGGGCCCCGTGGAGCTCCGGGTCGTCGAGCACCCGGTTGAGGCCCGCCGCCAGGGCGGTGACGTCTCTGGGATCGACCAGCAGGGCGTCGCGATCGGCCCGGGCCACCAGGCTGTAGCCGCTCAGGTTCGACGCCACGATCGCCGCCCCCGCCGCCATCGCCTCCAGCAGCACCACCCCGAACGACTCGCCGTGGATCGACGGGGCGCAGAAGATCCGGGCCGCGGCCAGCCGGCGCCGCTTCTCCAGGTCGGAGAGGCGCCCGAGCCACTCCAGCCGCGGGTCGCCGGCGTGACGCAGCTTCAGGCGCTCGGTGTCGGGCCCGTCGGAGCCGATCCAGACCCGGATGTCGGGCGGCAGCGCCGGCAGGGCCTCGAGCAACACGTCGAGCCCCTTGCGCTCCTCGTGGCGACCGAGGAAGAACACGGTGGGCGCCTCGGTGGGCCAGGGCTCCACGTCGGCGAAGCGCTCCACCTCGATGCCGTTGAACAGCCGCTCGTAGGTGCCGCCGAGGTGGGCGACGGCCAGGGCCTCGGCCTCGGCCGAGACCGTGGTGCGCACGTCGATGCGCCCGGCGAGCCACCGCAGCGCGGGGTTGAGGTACTGGTACGAGGCGTGGTTGCCGGCGGCGTGGAAGGTGGCCACCAGCGGGGCGGGCTT
>DAIMFV010000374.1:0-3032 GCA_036724365.1 Acidimicrobiales bacterium
CGTGCTGGGTCAGGTCGTAGTCGCCGCGGTTGGCGATGCCCTCGAGCTCGTCCCAGCCCCAGGGGAACAGGAACTCCACGTCGGCCGTACCCGAGGAGTAGTGGCTCAGCTCGTCGGGCTCGTGATCGCGCAGGCGAAGGTGGCTGGCCGGCATCCCCAGGTCGAGGTACCACTGGAACCGCTCGGCGCGCCAGTACTCGTACCACTGCTGGGCCTCGTCGGGCGGGACGAAGAACTCCAGCTCCATCTGCTCGAACTCGCGGGTGCGGAACACGAAGTTGCCCGGCGTGATCTCGTTGCGGAACGACTTGCCGATCTGGGCGATGCCGAAGGGCGGCTTCTTGCGGCTGGACTGCAGCACGTTGGCGAAGTTCACGAACATGCCCTGGGCCGTCTCGGGGCGGAGGTACACCTCGTGGCCGTGGCCCTCCACCGGCCCGGCGTGGGTCTTGAACATGAGGTTGAACTGGCGGGCCTCGGTGAACGAGCCCCGCTCCCCGCAGTTGGGGCACAGGTCGGGGTCATCGAGCTTGTCGAGGCGGAACCGCTCCTTGCAGTTCTTGCAGTCGACCAACGGGTCGGTGAAGTTGGCCAGGTGGCCCGATGCCTCCCACACCGCGGGCGGCGAGAGGATGGCGGCGTCGAGACCCACCACGTCGTGGCGGAGCTGCACCATGGAGCGCCACCAGGCGTCCTTCACGTTGCGCAGCAACAGCACACCGATGGGGCCGTAGTCGTAGGTGGAGCGGAAGCCGCCGTAGATCTCCGCCGAGGGGAACACGAAGCCCCGCCGCTTGGTGAGGCTCACGATGCGGTCGAACAGCGCAGGGTCGGCGACCGCGGCGGCCGCCGCTTCGTGGGCAGCTGCGGGGGCGGGATCGGCGGGGGACTCGGACATGGGTTCCGATCCTACGAGCCCGCCCCCGGCGCCCCGAACCCGGTTCGACCGCCGCGGAGCCCCACTCGCGTAGGGTCTCGGCCGTGAGCGCCTACTCGACCGCGTCCTCCAACTACGGCACCTACGGCACCCCGTCGGATCCCACGTCCATCGTGGGACCCCGCATCGGCGCCTGGGTCATCGACCTGGTGATCTACTTCGGCCTGCTGATCGCGTTCACCGCGGCCACCGGCGGCGTCCAGGCCACCACGTACACGGCTCTCAACGAGGAGTCGGCCCAGATGTACTGCGACACCTGGGAGGAGTTCAACGAGGGCTTCTGCTTCGTCAGCGAGGACGCCGACGGGTTCTCGGCCCAGACCGTGGAGGGCGGGCCGGCCGGGCTCGCCTTCTGGCTCGGCCACCTCGTCGTCTACGCCCTCATCCAGGGTGTCACCGGCGGCAGCATCGGCAAGCTGGCCGTGGGCCTCCGGGTGGTCGACGAGAACGGCAAGGTCGCCGGCATCGGCCGGTCGTTCGTGCGCACCATCGCCTGGATCCTCGACGCCCTCACCTGCGGCCTCCCCATCATCGGTGGCGTGGCCATGGTCAGCACCAAGGGCCACCGCCGCCTCGGCGACATGATCGCCGGCACCTACGTGGTCAAGAAGTCCTCGGTGGGCCAGCCCATCACCGGTGCCGCCCCCATGCCCGGGGCCGGGGCCGCCCCCGGCGCCTGGGGTGCGCCGCCCGCGCCCGGGTGGCCGCCGGCCGGGCCCGGCGCCTCCCCCGCCGGCAACCCGTGGAACCCCTCGGTGAGCGGTCCGCCCGTGGGTGGGTCGCCCCTGGGTGGCTCGCCCGCCGCCGAGAGCCCCTTCTCTGCGCCGTCGGGCCCCCCGGCCGGCGACGGGCCCACCTGGGACCCGGCCCGCAACGCCTACATCCAGTACGACCGAGATCGCAGCGCCTGGCTGCAGTGGGACGACGCCCAGCAGTCGTGGGTCCCCATCAGCCAGTAGGTCCCCCGGCCGGCGACCCGCACCGCCCCCACCGCGCCGCACCAGCCGGCGGCGGCGCTACGGCGCTACTCCAGCGGCGGCGCTACTCCAGCACGCCCACCGACCGGAGCCGGCGTTCCAGGTGGTGCTCCACCACCCGGGTGGCCAGGTGCTCCACCTCGTGGGTGGCCGGCGACGCCGGTTCGTCGAGTGCCTGGGCCAGGCGCCCGCCCAGGATCTGGCGCAGGAGCTCCACCGCGGCGGGCGACACCCGGGTGCCCCGCCGGTGCTGCGAGCACAGCAGCCCGCCCTCCACCGGATCGAAGGCCACCAGGTCCTCGTCTTCCTCGCACAGCACGCAGGTCTCCACCACGGGGCGGAACCCCTCGAGGGCCAGGAGCTTCCAGTGGAACCCGGCCACCACCAGCGGGGTGTTGCGGGCGGCGAGCGACCGCAGCGCGCCCAGCAGCATGCGGTACAACGCCGGGTTCGGCTCTCGCTCCATGGCCACCTGGTCCACGGTCTCCAGCATGGTGACGGCCCGGCCGAGGCGGTCCAGGTCGTCGCGGATCGGACGGAAGTGGTCGATCGACTCGGCCTGGGTGACGATGTCGAGCTCGCGCCCCTCGTAGAGCTGCAGCGCCACGTGGCTGGTGGGCTCGAGCCGGGCACCGAACTTGGACTTGGTCTTGCGCACGCCCTTGGCCACGGCGCGCACCTTGCCGTGGCGTTCGGTGATGATCGACACGATGCGGTCGGCCTCACCCAGCTTGTAGGTGCGAAGGACGATCCCCTGGTCCCGGTAGAGCGCCACCCCGCGTGCCCGCCTGTGCTCAGACCCCGCCGAAGCGGCGTTCGCGGGCCTGGTACTCGCGGATGGCGTCGGCCAGGTCCTGCTTGCGGAAGTCGGGCCACAGCACGTCGGTGAACACCAGCTCGCTGTAGGCCAGCTCCCACAGCAGGAAGTTGGAGATCCGGTACTCGCCGGAGGTGCGCACCACCAGCTCGGGCTCGGGCATGGTCGGGTCGTAGAGGCGCGAGCGGATGGCCTTCTCGTCGACCTTGTCGGCCTTCACGCCGTCGGCCACCAGCTTCTTCACCGCGTCGACGATCTCGGCCCGCCCGCCGTAGTTGAACGCGATGGTGAAGGGGAGCCC
>DAIMFV010000375.1:0-3027 GCA_036724365.1 Acidimicrobiales bacterium
GCGATCAGGCCGTCACGGTCCTGCACTCCGCCTTCGGCCTCGACGCCGCCTGATCGGGGTCGCCCTCGCCGGGGGCGGCCGCCGTGTCCGCCGGAACGGGTGGGAACTTCCCGGCGCCGGCCGGCGTCGTAGCTTGCGATGATGGCGACACGGCGTGCACTCACCGCTCTGCTCCTCCTCGTGGTCCTGGGCGCGGGTGCCGTGGCCTGCAGCGGCGGCGACGACGAGAGCTTCAACACCGTGGGCCAGTCGATCTCGGGCAGCGCGGGCGACGGGGTGGCGGGGGGCGAGGCGAGCGAGGGCGCCGACGCCGGCGGTACCGGTGCGACCGTTCCGGCCGGGGCCGAGGTGCCCGGTGTGCCGCGGGAGGTGATCTACACCGCCGACCTGGTCGTGCGGGTCGACGACGTGGAGGCGGCCGCCGAGCGGGCCCGGGTCCTGGTGACCGAGGCCGACGGGTACGTGGCCCAGCAGTCGGCCGACCTGGAGGAGGGCCGCCACGTCACCATCACGTTGCGGGTGCCGGTGGCGGCGTTCGATGACGTGCTCGGGGGCCTCACCGGTCTGGGCGAGGTGCTGCAGCGCGAGCTCGACACCCAGGACGTCACCGACCAGGTGGTGGACCTGGAGGTCCGCATCGCCAACACCGAGGTCAGCGCCCAGCGCCTGCGTGAACTGCTCGCCGAGGCCGACGGGGTGCTGAACCTCCTCGCCATCGAGACCGAGCTGACCAACCGCGAGACCCAGATCGAGCAGATGAAGGGCCAGCTCCAGGTGCTCCGCGACCAGGTCGACCTGTCCACCGTCACCGTCCGCTTCACCGAGGATCGCGAGACCGACCCGGAGGTGGCCGACGACCTGCCCGGCTTCGTGAAGGCCTTCCGGGCCGGTGGCGTGGCCCTGGCCAACGTGGGTCTGGTGCTCCTGGCCGCGGTGGGCTTCGCCCTGCCGTTCGTGCCGTTCGTGGCGGCCGCCTGGTTCGGCCGGCGCTGGTGGCGTCGCCGGCACCCGAAGACCCCGAAATCGTCGGCTCCGCCCCCGGGCTGGCCGGTCTGGCCCCCGGGCGGTGCGGCCGCGCCGCCCCCGCCGGCCTCGGCCCCGCCGGCCGGCGACGACGACGCCGGTCCCCCCGCCCCCTGAACGCCCTTGGGGCGATCCGGCGGGGCGCCGTAGCCTTGACCCCATGCGCGTAGGCATCGTGGGAGCAACGGGTCAGGTCGGCGGCGTCATGCGGGGGATCCTCGCCGAGCGAGCGTTCCCGCTCACCGAGCTGCGCCTCTTCGCGTCGGCCCGGTCGGCTGGTCGGAGCCTGCCGGGCCCCGGGGGCGACGTGGTCGTGGAAGACGCCGCCACGGCCAGCTACGCCGGGCTCGACATCGTGCTGTTCTCGGCCGGCGGCGCCACCTCCAAGGAGCTGGCTCCCAAGGTCGCCGCCGCCGGTGCGGTGGTGATCGACAACTCGTCGGCGTGGCGCATGGATCCCGACGTGCCGCTGGTGGTGGCCGAGGTGAACGGCCACGCCATCGCCAACCGGCCCAAGGGCATCGTGGCCAACCCCAACTGCACCACCATGGCCGCCATGCCGGTGCTGGGTCCGCTGCACCGCGAGGCCGGCCTCCGCTCCCTGGTCGTGTCCACCTACCAGGCCGTGTCCGGCGGTGGCCTGGCCGGGGTGGCAGAGCTGGACGAGCAGGCCCGCAAGGTGGTCGACCGGGCCGCCCAGCTCACCCACGACGGTCGGGCGGTCGAGTTCCCCACCCCGCAGAAGTTCGTGGCCCCCATCGCCTTCAACGTGTTGCCGCTGGCCGGCTCGATCGTCGACGACGGGCTCGGTGAGACCGACGAGGAGCAGAAGCTCCGCAACGAGACCCGCAAGATCCTCGACATCCCGGGCCTGCTGGTGTCGGGCACGTGCGTGCGGGTGCCGGTGTTCACCGGGCACTCGCTGTCCATCAACGCCTCGTTCGAGCGCCCGATCAGCCCCGACCTGGCCCGTCAGATCCTCGACTACGCGCCCGGCGTGGAGCTGGCCGACGTGCCCACCCCGCTCATGGCCGCCGGCCAGGACCCCACCTACGTGGGTCGCATCCGCGCCGACGAGACGGTGGAGAACGGGCTGGCGCTGTTCCTGTCCAACGACAACCTCCGCAAGGGCGCCGCCCTCAACGCCGTGCAGCTCGCCGAGCTGGTGGCCGCCGAGTCCTGAGGCACCCCGGCCCGTCCTGACGCGTGACCGACCCGGGCTGGTCGTCAGGGGCAGCCGCAGGGGATCTGGGCGCACCGGGGGCAGCCGCCCACGTAGCGCTGGGCGGCCTCGTCGAGCGACAGCCCGAGCTGGTGGGCCAGCGACGCCAGCCACGCCAGCACGTCGCCCAGCTCGTGGAGCTGCTGGTCGCTCGTGCCCTTGCGGGTGGCCTGGGCCAGCTCGCCCAGCTCCTCGCACAACCAGGCCACGGTGGCGGGCGTGCCCCGCTGACGGTCCCGTTCGCCGTAGGTCCGGGCGATCACGTCCTGCAGTTCGGCGATGTCCACGGCGCGCTCCTGGTGGGGTCGGCCGTGAGCGTAGGACCATCGGACCCGGGCGGTTGCCGTACCGTCGGGGCATGGCTGGAGGGTTGCTCGGGCGGTTGCGGCGCAGCGTGGCGGGCTCCGTCCGCCGTCGCGGCCCCGCTGGCAGCGATGGCGGCTCGGTCGATGGTTCGGTGGATGGTTCGGTGGATGGAGCGCCGGGGGATGGGCCTCGACCTCGGGGCGAGGGCCGGTGGCCGTCGGGCGGCGACGGAGTGCCCGTGCGCTACGCCCCCGCCCTCGACGGTGACGCCGACCCCGGCGAGGTGGTGTGGGCGTGGGTCCCCTACGAGGACGACCCCACCCAGGGCAAGGACCGCCCGGTGCTGGTGATCGGCCACCAGGACCACCTGTTGGCCGCGGTCCAGTTGTCGAGCCGCAGCCACCACGACCGGCCCGACGCCGACGACTGGATCGAGGTCGGTCGGGGCGCCTGGGACTCCGAGGGTCGGGTGAGCT
>DAIMFV010000376.1:0-3022 GCA_036724365.1 Acidimicrobiales bacterium
CGGGCCAGGCCCAGGTTCATGGACACCGGCACGATGCGGGCCTCGTTGTCGACCAGGGTGACCGAGGCCGAACGGCCGGCCGCGACCTCGCAGACCCGTGCCGGGGTGCCGTCGGCGGAGTGGCCGTCGACCACGATCACCTGGGGCGGGACCACGCCGTGCTGGTCGAGCACCGCCCCCAGGCTGCGCTCGATGAAGGGGGCCTCGTTGCGCACCGGCATGACCACGGTGACCGACGGGTCCGCGGGCAGGGGCGGCAGGCCCATCCCGGTTCCGGCTCGACCGTCGTCGGCCGGGGGGTGGAGCACCGTCAGGCGGTGCGACCGCAATGCAGGCACGCCGCTGAGCATCCCGTACCGGCGCCCCGGTTCGGGCGCCACCCGCCGGGCCAGCGGTGGCAGCAACGTGAGTGTGGTCCCGTCCTGGCGCCAGCCCGCGAACAGGGCTGCCAGCTCGCGCCGGTCGAGCGGGCGCAGGGCCCGGTTGGCCGGGTTGGGCAGGCGCAGGTCGTAGACCACGGCTGCGCCGTCGGACCGCAGCACCCGACCGATCTCGGTGGCGATACCCCGGCGCACCGTGTCGTCGGTGACCGAGCTGAACAGCGTGAAGGCCACCACCAGATCGAAGGTGGCGTCGGCGAAGGGCAGGGTGGTACCCGAGCCCACGAGGGCCTGGAGACCGCGCCCTCGGGCCCCGGCCAGGCGGTGCGGGAGCAGATCCACCCCCACCACGTGACCGGGTCGGATGCCCGCTGTCACCAGCTCGGGCAGGAGGTCGCCGCGACCGCAGCCCAGGTCGAGCACCCGGAGCCGTTCGGGGTGCGACCGCCCCCGCAGCACGGTGGCCAGTCGGTCTCGGCGTTCGGCGTGGATGCCCCGGTCCGCGGCCCACTGGTGGGGCCGGCCGGCGTCGTCGTACTCGGCGTAGACCGCCCGGATCCGCTCGACCTCGCCCACGTGCTCCTCGATCTGCCGGTTCCGGCGCCTGTTCCCGAAGGAAGGGGCCAACTGGGCGGGGCCTAGTATGCACGACCGTGCCTGGCGTCCTCGTTCCGGTAGCCGAGCCCACGGCACGCATCGCACCCGAGCCCTCGGCCCAACCGATGGCGCTCGGAGTGTGCCTCGCCTACGTGGGCGCCCACCTCGCTCTCGGCATCGGCGGGCACCTGGTGCCGGTGGTGGCCACCGCCCACGCCGGCCTGGTCGCTCTGGGTCTGGGGTGGTTGGCGGTGTGGGGTCGCCGGATCGACCGCCTGATCTTGCTGACCGCGTACGGGGCCCTGTGCGACGCCTACTGGCGGATGACCCATTCCCGGGCTCCGTGGGAGTTCTCGAAGTACCTCCTCCTGTTCGGCGCTGTTGCCCTGCTGGCCCGCTATTGCCGGGGGTGGCAGCGCCCAGCGGCGCCGATTGCTTTCGTCCTCCTCCTGCTGCCCGGGATTGCGATGCTCGTGGTGTCGCAGGGTTTCGCTGCCAGCCGGGAGATCATCAGTTCAGACGAGATGGGCTTGATCTCCCTCGGCGTCGCCGCACTTGCGTTCCGCCAGATCGTGGCCACCGAGGCGGAGTCGTGGAACCTCTGTTGGGTCATGTTGGGACCGGTCGCCACCACGCTCGCCATCACGACCTGGGCGTCGCTGACCACCTCCGATCTCGGTTTCACGAGCGAGTCCAACTTCGCGGTCACCGGAGGGTTCGGGCCCAACCAGATCTCGGTGATGCTCGGGCTGGGGATCCTCCTCTGCCTGCTGCTGGCCTTCCAACGGCGCGGCACCCAGTACCTCGTCGTGCTGGGAGGTCTGGGGTTGTGGATGACCTGGGGAGCGTTCCTCACCTTCTCCCGCGGGGGCATCTACAGCCTCGTCGTCGCCGGGGGAGTGCTGGTGGTGGTCGGCGTGGGAACGAGCGGCGCCCGGCTCCGGTCGGTCACCATGGCGGTGGTCGGGATCGTCGGCCTGTTGGTGGCCTACTCGTCCGTCAACGACTTCTCCGGCAACTGGCTCGAGACCCGCTACGGCGAGAGCTCGAGCTCCGCCACCGGGCGCACCAACCTGGCCAAGGAGGATCTGGACGTCTGGGCCGACCACCCGCTCCTGGGTGTGGGGACCGGTCAGAGCCCGCAGTACCACTCTTTGGGTGGGCGCTCCGGTGTGGCGGCCCACACCGAGTACACCCGGATGCTGGCCGAGCACGGCCTGTTGGGGCTACTGGCCGTCGGCCTGCTCGGGTCGATGTTCGTCTCGGGCATCCGACGGTCGGTGGGGCAATGGAACCGGCTGTTCGTGGCCAGCATGGGGGTGTGGGCTCTGACCACCATGCTCCACGCCGCCACCCGACTCGCGGCCGTCGGGCTGGTGTTCGCCTTGACCCAGCTCCGGGTCGAGCCCGACGCGTCGAGGCCCGCCACCGCTCGGGTCCGTCGCCGCTTCGGCAGCGGCGCGCGGTCGCCGTCCCGTTGACGCTGGGTGTGGCGGCCAAGTCGAGGGCCAGGCGCACAGCCGGTCGGTCGGGTCGAACGGACCGGTCAGGCCGTGGGGTGGGCGAGTCCCGGGATCTCGGGCCGATGTCGCCACAGGGCCTCGGCCTCGGCCTGGGCCCCGCGGTTTCGCCGGAGCGTCGACGGCAGGAGGACGGCTTGGGCCGCGACGCGTGCGACCCGACGGGAGGCAGGCCCGTCGGTCGACATCGTGCTGAACAGGTTGATGGCTCGTCCCTCGCGCCGTTGCTCGGCCGTGGCGTAGCGGAGGCCGAGGTAGAGCTGGGTCACGCTTGGCAGGTTCCGCTGGGTGAGCGACCGGCGTGAACTGGCCCGGGTGACGGCCCTCGCCCCGTGGGTACGGAGCCCGCCCACCGGTGCATGGTGGTGGAACACCAGCACCGCCGGGTCGTACAGCAACGTGGCGCCGGAGAGGTGGAGACGCATGCCCAGGTCGTGGTCGGCCCGCGACCCGCGGTCGAACACCGGGTCGAAAAGCCCGGACCGGGGGAGGGCCGAGCGACGGAGCATGGTGTTGTTGGTGGGG
>DAIMFV010000377.1:0-3009 GCA_036724365.1 Acidimicrobiales bacterium
TCCGACGGAACCGAACCGCGCCGCCGTCGTCACAGCAGCAGCCTCCCGTCAACACATGCCCCCGAATGTGAGGAGTTGGTATTGGATGCAGTAGACCGTCAACACGGTTCCAGATCTCATCTGTTCGGATGAGGCCCGGCGCGCACCACCGTGATGTGATTCGCCCATGACCTGCTCGAACGTCAGTCAGTCGGGGGGACACCGACGAATATGCCTATCCGACAACTCAGAGGAAGGTGTCATGACCACAACACGAAGGGCGCGCAGCGCAAGCGTGGCGGCGGGGTTACTGCTGGCTTCTTTCATGGCAGCACCGGGGGGGCCCGCCGATGTACTCGCCGACCTCGGGAGCGTGGATGGTGAGCTGGTGGGTGCGGCCGGGCACGGCGTCCTTCTTGCCGTTCAGCTTCGGAGCCCACCACGAATGGATGACGTCGTTGGACTTGATGCGCAGGGAGATGTCCCGACCCGCCGGGATGACCAGGTCGTTGGCGGTGATGATCTCGTCGAAGGTGCCGTCGTCGTCGAGGTCGTAGCGGTACTCCCACCACCACTGCTGGCCGGTGACCTCCACGGTGATCGCGTCGGCCGGCTTCTTGGCCAGGTCGAAGATGGTGAGCACGGTGAAGATGGCCACCACGGCCAGCACCACGGCCGGCAGGATGGTCCAGCCGATCTCCAGGCGGAAGTTGCCGTGGACCTGCTCGGGGAACTCGTTGAAGTCGTCGTCGTCCTTGGCCCGGAACTTCAGGCTCACCCACAGGGCGCCGCCCAGGATCAACACGAACACCACACCGGCGATCCCGAAGATGGGCAGGATCAGGTTGTGGATCTTCTCGGCCTGCGGGCCCTCGGGCTGGAGCGTGTCCTGCGGGGCGTTCGACGCGCAGCCGGCGGCCAGCACGGCGATGCCCAACGCCAGGGGCGCCAGCTTCGCCAGGCGGGTTCGGGCCGGACCGGTCATGGTTCCTCCTCGACGGGTCATGTCAGTTCGCCGCCACGACGGTGCCTTCGGAGACCGTGAGGGGCGCGAGGCCCTCTTCGGTCTCAGCCCCCTGCTCGGTGTCCTCGTGATGGCCACCCTCGTGTTCCCGCTCACCGGCGATGGCGGCCGCGATGCCACCCCCGAGGATGGCGATGCCACCCGCCAGCAGCAGGCCGGCGATGGCCGACTGCGACAGGCGGGGCCGCAGCGCCACCAGGGCACCGAGGCCCAAGATGACGGCGGGTACCAGGGCGAAGACGAGGTAGGAGCCGGTCTTGGGCAGCGCCAGCAGGATCCGGGACACGGCCAGCACCATGATGCCGATGACCAGCAGCGCACCGCCGGGGATCTCCACCGGGCGCATGAAGCGGTCACGGATGGTCTGGTTGACGTCGGGGTCACCCGTGGCCCGGTCGGCCCAGGCCCGTACAGCCCACTCCACCGTGACGATGGTGAGACCCACCACGCCGAGCACGAAGAGGGCGGGGCCCACGGCCAGACCGAGCACCAACGATCCGGCGGAGAAGGCGCCGACCACGGGCCAGTAGTTGCCGCGGGCGGGGACGGGCACCTCGGGGACGGTCTCCAGGCCGAGCACCTGAGCGCCGGCCTCGGGGTCGGCATCTCGCAGGGTGGACAGGAACACGCCGAGGAACAGCGCCGCCACCGCCAGGCCCATGAGGGCGGCGTAGCCGACGTGGTCGCCGACGTGGCCCTTGTAGCCGAAGGTGAGCGGGCCGATGACGGAGTCCATCCCGAAGCCGTGGCCCGAGGTGGCGCCGCCGTAGACGACGGCTCCGATGAAGCCGAAGGCCGCCAGGGTGAACAGGAACTTGGAAGCGCTCTTGACCATGCGATGCCCTACTTGAGGATGTAGATCACGTACCAGATCACCGCATGCACGGCGATGGTGACGAACCAGAACAGGGCGGCGGCCACCAGACCCTCGCGGTCTCGGCCGGCGTACTCGCCGCCGAGGGTGCGGAACACCATCACCGCGAGGAAGACCAGGCCCACGACCACCATGGCGAGGTGGGCACCGGTGATGGTGTAGATCAGCGCACCGGGGGCGGTGGCCACCGGTAGCTCGATCTGGGAGTAGAGGAACGAGGTGGCGTTGATGACCGCCACGCCGAACATCATGGTGAGGCCCAGGGCCAGGTAGGCCATCTGGCGGTCGTTGCGGCCCACGGCGTCGACGGCCCACCAGACCGACACCGCCGAGATCAACATGGTGGCGAAGGCCATGTTGCCGGGGGTGAGCGGGATGTTGCTGCCTTCGGGGAGCCACCGGGTGCCTTGGGCGACCACCGCGGCGCGTGATGCCGCGTAGTGGCCCACCAGCCCGACGAAGGCCATGAAGGTGGCGGCGGAGGCGAGCGCGGTACCGACCAGGAGCACCCGCGGGCGGGCGGGCGGGGCGGCGGGGGGCAGGGCGAGGGCGGCCGTGGCCATCAGTTCTCCTCACGCAGGTCGACGAGCGGTTCGGCCGACACCACCACGGGGAGCGGGGCGTCGAAGTTGCCGATCGGCGGCGGCGAAGCGGTCAGCCATTCGAGGGTCTGGCCGTCCCAGGGATCTCGCGGCACCTCGTCGGCCCGCTTGAGCAGCGGGAGGAGGGACACGAGGGCGACCAGCAGGCCCAGGGCGACGATGCCCGTACCGATCAGCACGATCACGTTGAGGCCCTCGATGCCACCGGTCCAGTCGGCCGCGAGCTCGAGGCCCTCGCCGGTGATCCCGGAGATCAGGTCGGGCAGGGCGGCCACCACGGCGCCGGCCAGCAGCACCAGCGGGGCCAGGCGACCGAGCGACTCGTTGGCCGGCTGACGGCCGATCTTGGTGGCCCACCAGTGGACACCACCCAAGGAGGCGGTGATGGCGGCCACCAGGACCAGGTGGGCGACGCCCAGGTCGTAGATGGTGCCGGCGGTCTCCAGGTCTGGGATGGACCCCAGGGCCCCGGCCACGGTGCCGAGCAGGAGGATCACCGTGGCGCTCACGGCGTAGACGGCACCGGTGGT
>DAIMFV010000378.1:0-2993 GCA_036724365.1 Acidimicrobiales bacterium
TCAATGGCTCGGGCCAGCCGCAGGGCGTCGTCCTTGGGCAGCTTGAGGAGGTGGAACGCGATCCGCTGCGCCGACTTGGGGCCCACGCCGGGCAGCCGGCCGAGCTCGTCGATCAGGTCCTGGACGGGACCGGCGTAGGCCGACACCGGGCGTCAGGCGCCGGAGCCGCCGAAGCCCAGCCCGCCGAGATCGAGCCCCGGCAGCTCGAGCCCGCCCCCGAGGGCGCCCCGCTGCAGGTCGTTCACCTGCTCCACGGCGTGGCGCAACGCCGCCAACACGAGGTCCTGGAGCATCTCGACGTCGGCGGGATCCACGGCGGCCGGGTCGATGGACACCGCAGTGGGTTCGAACGCGCCGGTGATGGTCACCCGGACCACCCCGCCGCCGGCCACCCCCTCCAACAGGGTGTCGGCCGCCTGCTGCTGGGCCTCGACCATGTGGGCCTGCATCGCCGAGGCCTGTTCCAACAGCGCACCGAAGTCGAACCCGCCGCTGCCGAGGACGGCGCTCAGCGGGTCGGTGGGGGCACCGTCGATGTCGACGAGGTCGTCGTCGGCGGCGTCGATCACCTCATCGGGCGGAAGAGCATCTGGATCGGACATGGGAACCTCCGGGGTGGGCCGTGGTCGAGGGGGTGGGACGGGAGCGGTGGCTCAGGCTCCGTCGACGAACGTGGAGCCGGGGAAGGCCTCGGTGAGGGCGTCGAGCCCACCCACCGAAGCATCGGGGGCGTCGGGCAGGTCGTGCACGTCGGCCCCGCCCAACTCCTCGAACTCGTCGACGGGTGCGGCCGGCTCCGACGCGGCCGATCCGCGCGGGGGGGCAGGAGCGCCGGCGTCGGCGACCAGCGACAGTCGCACCGGTGAGCCCAGCGCGGCGGCCAGGGCGGCCTCCACGTCGGCCTTCTTCTGCTCGCACTTCTGGCGGTGGACCTCGTTGGGCACGCTCACCACGACCTGCTCGCCCGCCACCGACACGACGGTGCCGGCGGCGAACATGCCCTTGGTGAGCCCCGACAGCCCGGGGATGTCCTGCCACAGCTCGGCGATGCGTTCCACACTGAGGCCACCGGCGGCGGCCACGGGCGCGGGTGCCGGAGATTCGTCCGGGGCGGAAACCGCGAGCGTGGCGGGGGCGGGGGGCGCAGGGGGTGACGGTGCCGGGCTGGGCTCGGCGGCCGCCGGTTCGCTGCGCGCCGCGCCGTCGGTGGGCGGGGACGGCGGGGGCGGCGGAGGCGGCGGAGGCGCAGCCGCCACGGGGGCCGGGCGGGACCCGCTGGAACGGGCGCCGGGCCCCGCCCCCTTCTCGGCCCGCTTGGCAGCCAGTTCGGCCCGGGCGGCATCGGCCGGCCGACCCCCGGCCCGACCGGCAGCAGGCGAGGTCGGGGTGGGGGACGTGGTGGCGGGTGTCGTGGGTGCGGGAGACGCAGAGGACGCCGCGGCGGACCCGGCGGCTGGTGCCGCCGCGGGGGTGGGCGCGGCGGGTGGGGCCGACACCGGGGCCGGGGCCGGGGCCGGGGCGGCGGCGGAGATGGGCACGATGCCGCCGGCCGACAGCGTGGCGACGGTGGCCTCGAGCCGGGCGATGCGGGCCTCCAGGGCCCCCACCGACACGTCGCCGTCGGTGCGGGAGAGCTTGACCACCGCCACCTCGAGGGGGATGCGGGGGTCGGGGGCCTGGCGCATCTCCAACAGGGCGTCGCCGATGGCCTCCAGGGCCCGGGTGGTGGCCCGGTCGCCCAGTTGATCGGCCCAGACCTGCACCCGGGCCAGATCACCGGCCGGCAGGTGATCGGTTCCCGCGCCCATGCGGAGCAGGAAGACGTCTCGCAGGCGGGCCAGGACCTCTTCGCCCAGCACCCGGGCGTCGCGGCCCGAACCGAGGGCGTCGGCCACGGCCACCAGGGCCCGGCCGGCATCGGATGCGGCGATGGCGTCGACCAGGTCGACGGCCGACGCGGCGTCGTCGACCACGCCGCCCGCGGCGGCCACCCGGTCCAGAGCGGAGAGCGTGTCCCGCGCCGACCCGGCCCCGGCGCGCACCACCGGGTCGATGACGTCGGCGTCGAGCTCCAGGCCGGCGTCGTGGATGACCCAGGCCACGTGCTCGGCCAGTTCGTCGGCCGTGAGCAGGTGGAACTCGTAGTGCTGGGTGCGGCTGCGAATGGTGGCCAGCACCTTGTGGGGGTCGGTGGTGGCCAGCACGAACACCACGTGGTCGGGCGGCTCCTCCAGGGTCTTGAGCAGCGCGGCCGAGGCGGCGGCCGTGAGCATGTGGACCTCGTCGAGGATGTACACCTTGGTGCGCCCGGGCGAACCCAGGTTGGCCCGGCCCACCAGCTCGCGCACGTTCTCCACGCCGTTGTTGGAGGCGGCGTCGAGCTCCTGCACGTCGTAGGAGGTGCCGGCGTCGATGGCCAGGCAGCTGTCGCAGGTGCCGCACGGCTCGCCGTCGATGAGGTGCTCGCAGTTGAGGGCCTTGGCCAGGATGCGGGCGGTGGAGGTCTTGCCCGTTCCCCGGGGTCCGCTGAACAGGTAGGCGTGGCCCACGCGGTCGTCTCGCACGGCGTTGCGGAGGGCCCGGACCACCTGCTCCTGGCCGCGCACGTCGCTGAACCGGCGGGGTCGGTAGCGGCGGTAGAGCGACTGGTAGGCCATCGCCCGTCACCCTACCGAGCCCGGGCCGGGCCGTTGCCCGCCCGGCCCGCGGATCAGCCCAGTGGACTCGACCCCGGTGGCGCGGGGTATCGTGGTGATCCGTTCGCACCCGCAGGTGGCGGCCGGGCCCTGTGCAACCACAGCCCGTGAACCGAGTCAGGGCCGGAAGGCAGCAGCTCTCAGCGGTGTCTGAGGTGTGCCGCAGATCGCCTGGCCGCCTCCTGCGAGTGCGAGCGGTGCAATGCCCCGGAGGGGTGCGAGAGCGGCCGAATCGGCACGCTTGGAAAGCGTGTGTGGGGAAACTCACCGTGGGTTCGAATCCCACCCTCTCCGCCA
>DAIMFV010000379.1:0-2972 GCA_036724365.1 Acidimicrobiales bacterium
CCGACGACGACGAGTCCGAGGAGCAGCACCCCGACCGGGTGCCCGACTCCGAGGCTGACGCCGAGGTCGACGACGCCGCCTCCCCCGAGACTCCCACGGGGCCGGACGCTTCGTGAACGCCGCCCTGGGGACGGGCGGCGTCGTGTTGGCCCTGGTCGGGTCGCTCGGCGCCATCGTCACCCTCGCCGTGGGCATCCGGGGCCGCCGGTCCGAGCTGATGCGGATGTCGCGCACCTACGCGTTCATGGTGCTGGGCGGCGCGGTGTTGGCGGTGGCCGCCATGCAGCGGGCGCTGATCACCCGTGACTTCTCGCTGGAGTACGTAGCGAACAACGGGTCGAGCACCACCCCGGCCCTCTACAACGTGGCCACCATGTGGGCGGCCCTGGAGGGGTCGATCCTGCTCTGGGGGCTGATCCTGGCCGGCTTCACCGTGGCGGGGGTGGGGAAGTTCCGCGACCGCCTGAACGACCCGCTCGTGGCGTGGGCCATGCTCGTGATGTTCGTGGTGTGCCTGTTCTTCTTCGGGCTCATGCTCGGCCCGGCCAACCCGTTCCGGGTGCTCGCCGACCCGCCGCTCGACGGCCCGGGGCCCAACCCGCTCCTGCAGAACCACCCGCTCATGGCGTTCCACCCGCCCATGCTGTACCTGGGCTACGTGGGCTTCACCGTGCCGTTCGCCTTCGCGGTGGCGGCGCTGGTCACCGGTCGGCTCGGCGAGGGCTGGCTGGTGGAGACCCGACGCTGGACGATGATCGCCTGGATGTTCCTCACCGTGGGCATCATCCTCGGGGCCTGGTGGAGCCACGAGGTGCTGGGGTGGGGTGGCTACTGGGCCTGGGACCCGGTGGAGAACGCGTCGTTCCTGCCCTGGCTCACCGGCACGGCCTACCTGCACTCGGTGATGGTGCAGGAGCGGCGGGGCATGTTGCGGGTGTGGAACCTGTCGTTGCTGTGCGCCACGTTCTCGCTCACGATCCTGGGCACCTTCCTGACCCGTTCCGGCGTGATCGATTCGGTGCACGCCTTCAGCGACTCCGACATCGGGCCGCTCCTGCTCGGGTTCTTCGGGCTGATCGTGCTGGTCACGGTGGGGCTGGTGGGCTGGCGGGGCGACCGGCTCCGCTCACCGGCGCGCATCGACTCCCCGGTGTCACGCGAGGGCGCCTTCCTGCTCAACAACATCGTGTTCGCGGCGTTCGCGTTCGTGGTGCTGCTGGGCACCGTGTTCCCCCTCATCTCCGAGGCCCTGTCCGCGGAACGGGTCACGGTGGGCGAGCCCTACTTCGACCGCATGACCACGCCCATCGGGCTGGTGCTGCTGTTCCTCATGGCGGTGGCCCCCGTGCTGCCGTGGCGCAAGGCCTCGGCCGAGACCCTGCGCACCCGCCTGGTGTGGCCCGGCTGGATCGGCACCGGCGTCCTGGCGTTCGCGGTGGCGGTGGGCGCCCGGGGCCTGGCGCCGCTGCTGGCCTTCTTCCTGGCCGGCTTCGCCGGTGGCGCCGCGCTGCGCCAGCTCGTGCTGGCCCCCCGCCGCCAGGGCTGGCGGGGCCTGGTGGGCCGCACCAACGGCGGCATGATCGTGCACCTCGGCGTGCTCATGATCGGGGTGGCGCTGGCCGCGTCGAACAGCTACTCGGTGGAGCGAGACGCCCGCATGTGCGTGGAGGCGGCGCCGGGGTGTCCGTCCACCGTGACGGTACGGGGCCACGAGGTCACCTTCCTCGGTCCCACCAGCAACGTGACCGCGGCCCGTCGCGAGGTGGGCGCCGAGCTCGAGCTGGACGGCAAGGTCCACGAGCCGGCCATCCAGCAGTTCGTGAACGGCACCCAGCAGATCGGCAAGCCGTCGGTGCACAACACGGTCCGCGACTCGGTGCTGCTCACCCTCACCGACCTGCCCAGCGCGGATGACTCGGTGTCGGTGAAGATCATCGTGCAGCCGTTGATCGGGTGGCTGTGGATCGGCGGTGGCGTCATGGCGATCGGATCGCTCATGGCCATCTTCCCCGGGAGGCGGCGCGTGCCCACCGCGCCGGTGTCGCTGTGAGCGCCGACGCCGACGTCCTGGACGACGGGGCCGCGGCCCCCGGTGTCCGGCGCGCCCACCCGGCCCGCATCGCCGCGGCGGTGGTGGGCGTGATCATGGTGCTGCTGGTGGCGCTGCTGGCCACCCGAGACCCCGCCACCGAACGCAAGAGCACGAGCAACCTGATCGGCCAGCGGGCGCCCGGCGTGGCCGGTGAGGTCCTGGTGGGCGAGCCGTTCGACATCGGCGCCACCGACCGGTGGGTGGTGGTCAACTTCTTCGCCACCTGGTGCGCCCCGTGCGTGACCGAGCACCCCGAGCTGGTGGCGTTCTCGCAGGCGCACGCCGAGACCGGCGACGCCCGGGTGATCAGCGTCGTGTACTCCGATGAGGCCGACGACGTGCGGCGGTTCTTCGCCGAGCGGGGTGGCGACTGGACGGTGTTCGACGCCGACCAGGGTCGCACCGCGCTCGACTGGGGCGTGGCCAAGGTGCCCGAGTCGTACCTGGTGGCCCCCACCGGCGTGGTGGTGGAGCGCTTCGTGAGCGGGGTCACCCAGGTGCAGCTCGACGCCGCCATGGCCCGCTACACCGAGCCGGCCGCCGAGCCCGACTCCCAACCTGTCGAGCCCGATGCGGAGCCCACGCCGTGACCGCGCCGTCGACCCCTCGTCGCCCCGCTCCGGTGGGCTGGTGGCCGTGGGCCCTCATGGTCGTGGTGGTCGTGGCCCTGCTGGCCGTGGGCACCCTGGGCGGTGATCCGCCCACCCTCGACGAGCGGGCCCGCAACCTGGAGGAATCGATCCGCTGCCCCTCGTGTGCCAGCCAGGCGGTGGCCAACAGCGACACCCCGGCCGCCGAGGCGGTCCGGGTGCTGATCGCGGAACGTCTCGAAGCTGGTGACTCCGACGAAGAGATCCGTGACTACGTGGCATCGCGCTAT
>DAIMFV010000380.1:0-2935 GCA_036724365.1 Acidimicrobiales bacterium
CGGGTTGAGCGGCCCGGGGTGAGCGGGCCGGGGCGAACGGCGGGGCAGGCGCCCCGTTCCGTCAGCGGTGGCCCACCTGGGTCTCGTGCTGGGGGTGCTTGCAGTTGGTGGTGCCGTGGAACCGGTCGAAGAAGCCCTGCACCGCGGCCAGGTAGAGGGCGGCCCAGGTGAACGAGGCCAGCACGTCGGTGAGGTAGTGGGCGTTCTTGTACACCCGGGCCGCGGCCACCAGCGCCCCGATGGTGAAGGCCACCACGACCGACGCCCACCAGAGGGCCCGGCTGCGGAAGTGCAGTGCCACCACGGCCGGGAACAGTCCCCACAGCGAGGCCACCGCCAGGGGGTGCCCGCTGGGGTGCGACGGTCCGTTGAAGGTGCCGAGCGGCTCGATGGTCGGCCGGGTGCGGTCGACCAGGCCCTTGAGCACGAACTCCATGGCGGGTCGGAACAGGGCGGCGAGCACCAGGGCGACCGCCAGGTAGCGGCAGCGCGACCACGTCCACACCGCGAGCAGCCCGGCAGCGCTGAAGATCACGATGTTGTCGCCCAGGTGGCTCAGGTTGTTGAACAGCTGGGTGAGCTCGTCGGTGCGGATGCCGGCGACCCAGCGGGCGACCGGTTCGTCAACTCGCAACAGCACCTCGCCACCCTTCCAGGCGGCCAGGAACGCCAGGCCGAACGACACGGTGAGCGTGCCCGCGAACACGAGCTTGCGGTGGTAGAAGAAGTGCTTCGCCGTGAGTGGCGGGTCGCGGTGCAGCACCGAGATCGCCGGGCGTACGATCTCCTCGGGCGGGAAGGCGCGGGCCAGTTCCTCGGGAACCTCCTCGGGCTCCTCGTCCGGCCCGTCCTTGGGTGACAGCTCGGTGGGGTGGTTCACGGGACCCGGTACTCCTCCATCGAATGGACGTGGATCAGGTGGTTGTCCACCAGCCAGTCCTCCACGCACCCCTTGAACTGCTTGCGGTCGGTGGCGTCGAGCGCCGGCGCGAAGACCACCTCGATGAGCAGCGGGTCATCGGCCACCACCTGTGGTTCGCCCTCGATCCCCGGGGAGACTTCCACGTCGCAGAACGCCAGGTGGGCGCGGGCCACCGCCTCCAGGGTCTGGGAGGGTTCGGACCGGTTCTGGACCGGCTCCACCACCACCCGCAGGCGCGAATCGGCCGGCCGGCGGTGGTGAGTGGACTGGGTGAGGTCGCGCACCACCAGCACCCCGCCGGCGAGCAGGGCCACCGCGGCCAGGTTCAGGGCCACCTTCGCGGCCGGCCGCATGGGTGTCGGGCTCACGAGCGGGGATCCAGGAACGTGTCCAGCTGTGGGTCGTCGCGCTGGAGGTGCGGCCGGGCCAGGGCGTTCACCTCGTCGACCACCAGCCCCGGCCGATAGGCGATGGCATCGAGTTGGCGACCGAGGAGCGCCTCGCGGCGGGGATCCACCGTGCGGGTGGCGACCTTGTCGATGAGCCAGGCCCCGGCGGACAGCAGGACGCCACCGCCGACCAGCATGGTGACGAACACGTTGGTGCGCGACGTGACCTCGGTGGGATCGACCGGCATCCACGCGAAGCGCTGCTGGTCGTGGCGGGTGGAGCGCAGCGCTTCGACCGCCGACGGCTCCGGGCGGCGCAGCCCGGCCACGTCGCTCTCGAGCTTGGCGACCCGCGCCAGCACCGCGGCCGCACCGATCAGGACCTCGGCGGACACGAACACGATGGCGAAGAAGACGGCGCGCGACCACTCCCAGCGGGCCAGCGACACCACCGTGTAGATGCCCGACACGAAGAGCGTGACCACTGCGGCCGCCCAGGCGATCCCCTTCACCGCGCCGCCTCGAGATCCTGGTCCGAGGTGAGCGTGACCTCGCCGGACAGACCGTCGACGGTGACCTCGTCGCCGTCGACCAGGGCGTCGGCCGCGGCGTAGGCCACCACGGTGGGCACGCCCTGCTCGCGGGCGAGGATGGCCAGGTGCGAGAGCACGCTGCCGGTCTCGGCCACCAGCCCGGCGAGCCGGGGCAGCAGGGGGCCGAGGCGGGGGCTCAGGGTGCGCACCACCAGGACCGAGCCCGGGGGTGGATCGTCGACGTCGTGGGTGACGGGGCCGGTGCCGGTGCCGCCGCCGGCCCCGGTGCCGCCGGATGACCCTCCCGGGGCCGCCACCGGTACGGGCAGGCCCCGGTCGCCGGACCGGAACCGGGCGGGAAGACCCGGCGACCCGTCGAGGCTGCGCTCGGCGGCCCAGGCCAGGGCCCGCTGGTCGGCGTCGGCCCGATGGGCCACCACGTCGGCGAGCTCGTCGAAGCGCAGGTGGCGCACGTGGGTGGGGTCGGCCAGCTGGCCCCGGGCGGCCAGGCGTCGGCCGATCTCGAGGGCCGCCTGCCCCACCAGCTCTTGCATCCACCTGGTGCGCAACCGCAGCGACTCGCGCTCCACCGCGGCCCGGCTGGCCGCGGGTGGGTCGTAGGCCAACGTGGCGGTGGAGGCGGACGACGGGAGGACGACGGGAGCGCCGATCCGGGGTGCCACCAGGGCCAGCACCACGGGTGACCGGGCCAGGATCTCCTCGTCGGTGTAGCCGTCGGCGCGCGACTCGGCCAGGACCCGGAGGGCCACCGAGGCGCCGGTGAACCCCGACGTGGAGCCTTCCATCACCATGCCCATCAGGATCTCGTGGGCGTGCAGGCTCCGCAGGCCTTCACGGCCCCGGCCGATCAGCGCCACGAGTTGGCGGGTGGACAGCTCACCCAGGACCGGCACCGCTTCGAGGTCGGCATCGACCTGCGCCGCCAGGTGGTCGGCGATGAGCGGCAACGCCAGCCGGAGGCGACCGATCCGCCAGGCGGTGAGGAGGTGGCGGACCCGGCCCCGCAGCCCGCCCCGGAGGCGACGGCCGGACGGACCGTCGTACTCGCCGGTGACCTCCAGGTCGACGGC
>DAIMFV010000381.1:0-2879 GCA_036724365.1 Acidimicrobiales bacterium
GCGGGCGCGCCCGGCACCCCCGGCTCGGGCATCGACCGCTACGACCCGGCGGCGGTCCACACCGTGTACGCCGTCCTGCTGGAGGAGGCCCGGGAGCTGCTCGGCATGGGTGAGCACGTGGTGCTCGACGCCACGTGGGCCGACCCCGCCGAGCGGGCCGCAGCCCGCGCCGTGGCCGAGGCCACGTCGGCCGACCTCACCGAGCTGTGTTGCGTACTCGCACCCGAGGTGGCCGCGGCGCGGATCCGCGCCCGGTCCCGGGCCGGCACCGCCCTGTCCGAGGCCACCCCCGACGTGGCGGCGGCCATGGCGGCCCGCTTCGCCCCGTGGCCCGAGGCCACCGAGCTCGACACGGCCGCCCCGCCCGGCGCCCCCGTAGACCGCGCCGAGCAGTTGGTGGGCCCCACCACCCGCTGACGGCCCGCCGGCACCGGCGACGGTGCGGTAGTTCCGAGCGGGGGCATCGAAGGCATAGACCCTACGATCCTGCCCGCCATCTCGAGCCGGTCAGTAGGGTGGCGTGATGCACACACACACACACACATGCAGCGGCGGATGCGGAAAGGCCTGTTGGGTCTGAACGCAGCTGTCGTGGTGAGCCTGCTGATCGGTGCCTGCGTTCCCGCAGCTGAGACCTACCCGAGTGGAGGTTTTCCCCTCCGCGTCAGCTTCGGGGGTGGGGCACAGCTGTCGCCCGCCTATGAGCCCAACGCCGCCGTGGTCTGCTCGACCGTCGAGGCCGGCAAACATCTCTGCCGACACATCTACGGCTACGAGGAGGGTGGCGCCAACTACACCTACTACTTGAGCCACCCCGGCATCATGAGCTTCGACAAGCATCCCACCTACGGCTGGGAACTGGTGACGAATGCCGGCGGGAAGTACGAAGGTTGCGCCTACACCGGGCCGGGCCGCTACGAGCAGACGTGGATCTGTGACTACCGAGCGAACTGGCACACCTTCTACACGGGGCAATTCTCGTACCTGAAGACATTCAAGGACTGGGGCAGCGTGGTGCTGTCCCAGGCCACCTGTTCCGCGGCCTGGGGAACATGGTGGAAGGGGGCGCTGGCAGGCGCAGCGGCGTGGACCGGCCTGATTCGCGACTGTGGCGTCTATCCCTACACGCCAGGACCTGGGTCTGAGCCGGCTGAGGGCCTGTCCTCGCTGGACGAGAACCAGAACGTTTCGAGCGATCCAGCGGTGACGGTGGTCGAGGACGATCCGATCGACCCCGCTCTACCGCTCGAGGCCCAGGGCAGTCTGCCTGTGCAGGGTGCGGAGGCTGAGCCCGGTCGCGTCGGGTTGGGTGAGGACGCGGGCACGCTCGACGCAGGTAACGGCGCGGCCTACCCGTCTGACCCAGCGCTGTGGGTCGTGGCGGAGGCCGACTAGCTGGTGGCTTCCTTCACCTGCTCCAACCGAACGGCGGATCGCTCATGACCGGCGGCGAGCTCGGCGACTTCGTGTGGAGCGCACTGCGGCTTGTCGGCATCGGGATCGCGTTGTACTCACTGCGCATGCCGGGCGGCCGGCTGTTCGTGGGCTCCACGATCGCGGCCATCGGCACTGTGGGAGTGGTCGTCGGCGTCGTCTCGCTCGGAGAACCCAACGGGTCCACGGTCCTTGTGGCCTCGGTGGTGTCTGCCGTGGTCGGCTGCGGCCTGGCATGGTGGGGTGCCCGGACGAGTCGCGAATCGATGGAAGCACGGCCTGAATCTGACCGGCCGACGAGGCGGCGCACGACAAAGTGATGGCGTCGGTGTGGGGACACCGGAGGGTGCCCCCAAACCGGCGTGCCCCGGCGGGCGCGTTCGGACACGGACCTGACTGACCGGGCCCCCTACGGCCGGCGGCCGGTCACGGCATCTAGATGGGGAGGTCGCCGGTGGCGGTGCGGGTGCTGGTGTGGTCGCGGTAGGCGGCGATGGTGCGCTGGGCGATGCGCATCTGGTGGATCTCGTCGGCCCCGTCGGCGAAGCGGGCCCAGCGGGCGTGCTGGTACATGTGGGCCAGGGGCGTGTCGGTGCTGTAGCCGAGGGCGCCGTGGACCTGGATCGAGCGGTCGATCACCCGGCCCAACATGTTGGCCACGAAGTGCTTGGCCATCGACACCTCGCTCTTGAAGTCGAGCTTGTTGTCGATGCGGTAGGCGGCGTGCAGCACCATGAGCTTGGCCTGGTACAGCTCCATGGTGGAGTCGGCGATCATCCACTGCACGCCCTGCTTCTCGGCGAGCATCGAACCGTGGGAGAACCGGTTGAGCGACCGGTCGACCATCATGTCGAGCGCCGTCTCGGCCTGGGCGATCCAGCGCATGCAGTGGGCCAGGCGGGCCGGCCCGAGCCGGTACTGGCCGAGCATGTGGCCCTGGCCCCGGCCGCCGAGCATGTGGTCGTTCGGCACCCGCAGGTCCTCGATCACGATCTCGGAGTGGCCGGTGCCGCCGTGCATGGTCTCCACCTCGCGCACCCGGTTCCAGCCCTCGGACGGGATGTCGACGATGAACGCGGTGTTGGCGGCCTGGGGGAGGTCGGGGTTGTCCTCGGTGCGGCACACCAGGATGGCGAAGCTGGCCCGGCGGGCGTTGGAGATGAACCACTTGTGGCCGTTGATCACCCACTCGTCGCCGTCCTGCACGGCCGTGGTGCGGATGAGCGTGGGGTCCGAGCCGGCCACCTCGGGCTCGGTCATGGCGAAGCAGCTCATCGCGAGCCCTTCGCAGAGGGGACGGAGGTACGTCTCCTTCTGCTCGTCGGTGGCCCAGTGGAGGAGGGTGTGCATGTTGCCCTCGTCGGGGGCCATGCAGTTGAAGACGAAGGGCCCGTAGTAGGCCTTGGCCGCCTCGGCCTGCACCATGGCCAGCTCCACGTGGCCCA
>DAIMFV010000382.1:0-2786 GCA_036724365.1 Acidimicrobiales bacterium
TGCGGTCGACGAGCAGCTACTACGTGATGGAGTCGGGCCGCATCACCGGCAGCGGCGCCGGCGGCGAAGGAGCCCTGGAGGGCGTACGGGCGGCCATGGCGGTGTAGCAGTCGATGTTCGACGCGGCCCGTCCGGGGATCGTCCGGAGGATCGTCAGGGCACCTCATCGGGGTCGAGGTACGCGGAGGCCTGGAGGGTGAACATGGTGGCGTAGCGGCCACCCCGTGCCATGAGCTCGTCGTGCGAGCCCGACTCCACCACCTCGCCGTGGTCCAACACGTGGATGCGGTCGGCGGCGCGGACGCTGGAGAAGCGGTGTGAGATCAACAGCACCGACCGGTCTGCGGCCAGGTCTCGGATGCTGTCGAACAAGCGGGCCTCGGCGGCGGGGTCGAGGGCGGCGGTGGGCTCGTCCATGATCACCAGCGGGGCGTCACGGAACAGCGCCCGGGCCAGCGCCACCCGCTGCCACTGACCGATCGACAGGTCTCGCCCTCCTTCCACCAGCCGGCTCAGCACCGTGTCGTAGCCCAGGGGCAGCGGGGCCAGGAACTCGTCGGCGTGCACGGCCCGGGCCGCGGCCTCCACCGCGTCGAGGTCGTGGCGGCGGTCGACGTCGCCGATGGCGATGTTGTCCCGGGCCGACAGCCAGTACTGCCCGAAGTCCTGGAAGATCACGGCCACGGAGCGGCGGTGCGCATCGGTGGCCTCGGACTCCACCGCCACCCCGTCCCAGCGCACGTGCCCCGACGAGGGCCGGTACAGGAGACCCAGCACCTTGGCCAGGGTGGTCTTGCCCGAGCCGTTGGCTCCCACCAGCGCCACCACCTCGCCGTGCCCGATCTCCAGCGACACGTGGCGCAACGCCGGTTCGGTGGTACCGGGGTAGGTGAAGCTGACGTCGTCGAGGGCGATGCGGTCGAAGGTGGGTGGCGGGAGAGCGGACGGGTCGGGCCGGCCCGGGTCCGTGCCCGGGTCCGTGCCCGGGCCGGCGGGGACGGCCGGCGCCAGATCGAGGAAGTCGAAGTAGTCCTCGATGAACAGCGACGACTCGTAGAGGGTGCCGGCGCTGGTGGCGAAGGCCCGCAACCGCTGACCCAGGTAGGTGATGCCGAGCACGGCCGCCCCCGCCGACGCCAGGTCGAGACGGTCCGACAGCAGCAGCCAGAACAGCAGCAGCAGGGTGAGGGCCGTTCCGGCCGAGGCCAGCACGCTGCCGACGAGGGCGGTCCGCAGCCGGGAACCGACGAGCATCCGCAGCGCCGCGATCCGGCGGGCGTACAGCCCATCGAAGCGGTCCCGCAGGAACGAGGCGATGCCGAAGGCCCGCACCTCCTTGGCGAGAGGCTTGCTGCCCAGGGTGTTGGCCAGGTAGGCGCGCTCACGGTCCACCGGCGTCATGTCGACCGCGAACCGGTACCAGGCCCGGCCGTTGCGGTTCTCGGCCACCCACAGGGGCACCATGCCCACCAGGGTCACCGGGACCAGCGACGGGTGCAGGATCAGCAGGCCCACGGTCACCCCCAGGGCGGCCACCGCGCCGTTCAACATGCCGAGCAGACCGTTCACCGCCATCACCGGCCGGTTGTTGGCGTTGAAGCGCGCCCGCTCCAGGCGGTCGTGGAAGCCCGGGTCCTCGTAGGCCTCCAGGTCGACGGTGCTGGCGACGTCGAGGATGCGCCCGGTGGCGTCGCGGCCGACCAGTTCGGTGAGCAGCATCGACAGTTCGCGGGCGGCGGCGCCCGACAACCCGAGCACCGCCGTCAGTCCCACCAGCAGGAGGAGCGCGGGGGCCACCGCGCCGACGCCGTCGCCGGCGCGATCCGCCTCGATCACCTGGTCCAGCACCAGACGGGCGGCCAGGACCTGGGCGGTGACCACGCCGCCCGCGAGCAGTTGGACGGCCACCGACGCCCAGAACACCCGGCCGCCGGCGTGGCGCACCAGTCGGACGGCGCGGGCCACCAGGGCGGGCAGGCGCCGGACGGTGCGCTGGTCTGCCGGCGGTCTGATGCGGTCGTAGAGCGACACGCCCGGTTGGGTCACCGGGCGATTGTCGTCGCCCCCGGCCCGGATCGCCACAACGCGTGCTCCGGGTACCATCGATCGTCGTGTCCGGTCCCGTGGTGTCGTTGCTGCCGGCCCGCAACGCCGCCGCCGATCTGCCGGGTCACCTGGAGTCCGTCGCCCGGTTCGCCGACACGGTGGTGGCACTCGACGACGGCAGCACCGACGACACCCGGGCGATCCTCGAGGCCCACCCCCTGGTGCACACGGTGCTCACCAACCCGCGGCGGGAGGGCTACGCCGGGTGGGACGACTCCGCCAACCGCAACCGTCTCCTGGCCGCCGCGCTGGACCCCGCCCCGGCGTGGGTGGTGTCGCTCGACGCCGACCAGCTCCCGGCCGCCGACGACGCCCCGGCCCTCCGGGCCTTCCTCGCCCACGGTGCCGATCCCGACGACGCCTACCTCCTCCCCGTCCTGCGCATGATCGGCGACCTCGACCACTACGCCGGCGAGCCGCTGTGGGTGGGGCGTCTGTTCGCCCCGGTGCCCGGTCACGTGTTCCCGTCCGACCGACTCCACTTCGTGCCGATCCCCACCGCCATCCCCCGGAGCCGGTGGCGGCGCACCACGTTCCGCATCCAGCACCGCGGCGCGCTCACCCCCGAACGGCGACGGGCCCGGCTCGCCAAGTACCGCGAGGCCGACCCGAACCACGAGTGGCAGGGGTCGTACGACCACCTGCTCCACGTGCCCGACCGCACCCGGCTCTGGTACCCG
>DAIMFV010000383.1:0-2762 GCA_036724365.1 Acidimicrobiales bacterium
ACCGCCAGTCGGCCTCGATCTCGGCGGGGATCCGGCGGTAGGCGGCGTTGTGGCCGTAGCCACGCAGGCGGGCCCACGAGTAGCCGGCCAGGTACCAGACCAGGAAGCCGAGGCGGCCGCGCTCGCGCCACTGGCGCACGTGTTCGGCCTCGTGGGCCAGGAGGAGCGGGCGGTGGGCGGCTCGTCGCCGCACGATCACCAGGGAGCCGAGCGTCCAGGCCGCGGCGCCGGGCGGTACCGGTCCGCCCACCCACACCCGATGGTCGGGGGCCCGTTCGACCCACATGGGAGACCAGCGACGCCGCGGTGCAGGGGCCGCGGCCGTCACCACGTCGGTCCGTGCGCCCCGGATCCGACGGCCGTCACCCGGGCGGGCCGGGGAGGACACCGACCGGCCGTTCAGAACAGCTGCCGGCTGAGGGCCTTGCGGTACGGGGCCGTGCGGGGATCGGCGGGCCCCATCAGCTCGAGGAGGTCGAGGAACTCCTGGCGGGCGTCGTCGTCGGCCTTCACCCGGGGCAGCAGGGCGTCGAGCGTGGCCTCCACGTCGGCCAGCGGACCGGTGCCGTCGGCCCCACCTTCGACCGCGGCCGCCACGTCGTCGCCCAGCACGGCGCTGGTGCGGGCCAGCGCCGCCACCCGGCGGGTCTCGGCCGACTCGGGGATCTTGGCCAGCAGGGCGAGGGCCTCGTCGTGGCGACCCTGGCCCACCTGGAGCTCGGCGAGGGCCACGATGGCGCCGGCGTGGTCGGGCACGGCCTCGAGCACCTGGAGCAACGAGGGCTCGTCGCCCACCTCGAGGAGTGCCGCGAGCCGGCGGTCCTCCTCGGTGGGCCGGAGCGAGTCGACGAACTGGCGGACCACGGACTCGGGCTGGGCGCCCACGAACTGCGACACCACCTTGCGGTCCTTGACCGCGTACACGGCCGGGATGCCCTGCACCTGGAAGAGGTCGGACAGACCCGGGTTCTCGTCGGTGTTGACCTTGGCCAGCACCACCTCGCCGCCGGTCTCGCCGACCACCCGCTCGAGGATCGGCCCCAGCGTCTTGCAGGGGCCGCACCAGGGCGCCCACAGGTCGACCACCACGGCGGCCGCCTCGGAGCGCTGGAGGACCTCGGTCTCGAACGTGGCATCGGTGACGTCGACCATGGCTCCACGCTACCGGCGGTAGGTTCAGTCCATGACCGAGACCGACCGGACCGACCCGATCCCCGGGGTGCACGTCGCCCCCGTCACGGCGTGGTTCGAGGCCAACGTGGCCGGCGTGGTGCCCCCGCTCACCTTCGACCTCATCGCCGGTGGCCGGTCCAACCTCACGTTCCGGGTCGACGACGCCGCGGGTGCGTCGTGGGTGTTGCGCCGGCCGCCGATGGGGCACGTCTTGGCCACCGCCCACGACATGGGTCGTGAACACCGCATCATCGCCGCCCTCGCCCCCACCGACGTGCCGGTCCCCCGGGCCGTGGGCATCTGCACCGACCCCGAGGTGAACGACGCCCCGTTCTACGTGATGGAACACCTCGACGGCCTCGTGCTCCGAGACGCCGGCGTCGCCGCCGACGTCACCCCCGAGGTGCGGCGCCGGGCCGGCCTGTCCATCGCCGAGACCCTGGCGCGGATCCACGCCGTCGACCCCGACGCCGTGGGCCTGGGCGACCTTGGCCGCAAGGAGGGCTACATCGCCCGCCAGCTCAAGCGGTGGAACGAGCAGTTCGAGAAGGCCCGCACCCGCGAGGTGCCCGAGGTGACCGCGGCGTTCGAGCGCCTGTCGGCGTCGATCCCCGAGCAGCAGGGCGCCACCATCGTCCACGGCGACTACCGGCTCGACAACTGCATGCTGCACCCCACCGGCGACGTGATGGCGGTGCTCGACTGGGAGATCTGCACCCTGGGCGACCCGCTCGCCGACCTCGGCCTGCTCATGGTCTATTGGACCGAGGCCAACGATCCCTTCGCCGCCCTGCCGGGTTCGGCCACCGCCATGGAGGGCTTCCCCACCCGGTCCGAGCTGATCGACGCCTACCGGGCCGCCAGCGGACGCGAGGTCGGCGATCTCGACTACTACCAGGCGTTCGGCTACTGGAAGCTGGCCTGCATCCTCGAGGGCGTGTTCACCCGCTACAAGGCCGGGGCCATGGGCAACGACGGCGCCGACGCCGACGCGTTCGGCTCGGTGGTCACCCTGCTCGCCAACGGGGCCCTGGCCTCGCTCGACCGGATCGGGGCCTGACGTGGCCCTCTACGAGCTGCACGACCGACCCTCACTCGACCAGCCCGTGCTGGTGGTGGTGCTCGAGGGGTGGATCGACGCCGGGTTCGCCGCCGGCCGGGCCATGCAGACCCTGCTGAACGAGCTCGACACCTATCCGGTGGCCTCCTTCGACGCCGACGCCCTGCTGGACCCCCGGGCCCGCCGGCCGGTGATGCACCTCGTCGAGGGCGTCAACACCGGCCTGTCGTGGCCCGGCATCGAGCTGCGGGCCGGTACCGACAGTGCCGGCAACGACCTGCTGCTGCTCGTGGGAGCCGAGCCCGACCACGCCTGGCGCCAGTTCATCGAGGCGGTGCTGGAACTGGCCGAGCTGTTCGACGTGCGGATGCTGGTGGGCCTGGGGGCCTACCCGGCCACCGTGCCCCACACCCGACCGGTGACCATGTCGGTCACGGCGGCCACCGAGGGGCTGGCGGCGGTGTCGGGCCTGCTGCCCGGCACCCTCCACGTGCCCGCCCGGGTGCCGGCCGCCCTGGAGGACCGGCTC
>DAIMFV010000384.1:0-2727 GCA_036724365.1 Acidimicrobiales bacterium
GTTGGTGACGATGCGGGCGGCGGCGCCGCGCAGCGGCTCGCCGGGCACCTCCACCGTGCCGTCGGCCGCGATGCCGGTGCCGGCGGCGACCGGTGCCGGCTTGGCAGCCGCGGCCGGGGCCGCGCCCACCGCGGGCACCTGGGTGGTGTCGCCGACCCTGCCGGTGGCCGGCAGGGCCACGTCGGGTGCGCTGGCGATGACGTCGCTGTCTCGCTGGTAGTCGGCGAAGAAGTCACGCCAGCTCTCGCTGACCGCCCCCGGGTCGGCGAGGTACCGCTCGTACATCTCGTCGACGAGCCACGCGTTGGGCCCGAGGGAATCGGTGGAGCTGGGTTTGTCGGCCATCGACCTCGATCCTACCGAGGGGGCGCGCGCACACTGGCGTCCTCCCCGTGTGCGCGCTCGGGCCGGCGCGATCCGACTCCGGGATCGGTCCCGGTCAGCCGGTGGAACCGGTCACCGCGGCCCGAACGACATCGGATCCGGCGCCGGGACCGCCGGATCCGTCGAGGCCGAAGAGCCGGGCGGCGTTGTCGTGGAGCACCGCGCGGCGCAGACCCCGGTCGTCCTCGGTGGCGATCAGCACCCGGGCCAGGGTGAGGGCCTGGTGGTAGAACGGCCAGTCGGTGCCGTACAGCACCCGGTCGGCGGGGACCACCTCGAGCACCCGCCGCAGATCGGCCAGCCCCAGGCACGACAGCTCGAAGTAGGTGTTCGGGTACCGGGCCGCGTACGGCAGCGCCCGCTCCACCTGCAGCGCCCCGGAGTGGCCGAGCACGAAGGTGGTGTGGGGGTTCTCGGCAATGGTCCGCTCGTAGCGGTCGACCTCGCTGCGCCGGGCGGCGGCGGCGGGCTCGATCCCCACCGGCCCGCAGTGGAACAGCACCGGGAGGCCCCGGTCGCCGCACCGGCCGCACAGGTGGACGGTGCGGGGGTGGTCGGGCGCGATGAACTGGCCGTTCGGGTGCAGCTTGACCCCTCTGGCCCCGGCCGCCTGTTGGCGGTCGAGCCGGACGTCGGCGTCGCGGTCGAAGGGGTGTACCGAGCCGAACGGCACCAGCTCCGGGTAGCGCCCGACCACCTCCAGCAGGTGGTCGGCGTTGCGGGCCCCCACCGGCAGGTCGAACGGGAGCACCACCGACTGCTCGATGCCCAGGCCCCGCATGTCGCGCAACAGGTTGGGCGCGGTGTGGGTGGTGCGCATGCCGAATCCGGTGAGGCCCAGCACCGACACGTCGGCCTTCATGGCGAACAGGGCGGCCGCATCCAGGTTGGTGTTGCTGTAGGCGTCGAGGTCGACGGGAAGGGTGAGCGGTAGGTAGTAGGCGGTGGTGGGGGTCTCGGCGTGGAGGTCCACCCGCAGCTTGCGGACGAAGCCCATGGCGAGGTGGGTGTGGGCGTCGATGACCGGGCCCAGCTCCTGGCGGGCGTCGTCCGCCACCACCAGTCGGTTGCCGCCCCGCACCTCGAACCACGGCAGCCGGGCCAGGTCCAGCGTGCTGTCGAAGCGGGTGGGCAGGTCGGTGGCCATCGGTCGATGCTACGCACGGGTCGCAGCGCGGTCCCGGCGGTGGCCCGACCGGCCCGACCGGCTGCTCGCAGCAGATCACCGGCCGGATCGCGCGACCATGAGCCGATGCCCACCCCCGACGACTACGGCGGCTTCCCGCTGCGCACCTTCCTCGACATGCACGTGACCACCGTGTCGCCCGGACGGACCCAGGCCGGCATCGACGTGGCCGCCCAGCACCTGAACCCGAACGGGGTCGTCCACGGTGCCGTGCTGTTCGCCCTGGTCGACACGGCCATGGGCGGCGCGGCCATGTCGGTGCTGCCCGAGGGTCGCTACGCCACATCGGTCGACATCCAGTTCCGGTTCGTGCGGCCCGCCTCGTCGGGTGCCCTGCTCGCCACCGCCGACGTGATCAAGCAGGGCCGCCACGTGATCCACCTCGACGGCCGGATCGAGGCCGACGGCGGCCGGCTGGTGGCCACCGCGGCCGGCACCTTCACCACGTTCGGAGATGCGCCGTAGGGCCATTTCGTGCACGAGGGTGCACTGCTCCTCGGCTGGCTCCTCGGCTGGCGCCCCGGAGGTACCCACGCGCTCTTCCCGCTCGTGCGGCTTCGCCGCAGGCCGCTCGACCCCGCGACCTCTGCTGGGCTGACCGGCCCCACCGGCCGTGGGGGCCCACCCGCGACGGTCGCCCTAGGCTGACCCGCCGGCCGCGGTCCTCGCCCGCTCCCCCGCCGACGCCGCCCGCACCCACGTGACCGCCCCAGGAGGCCCGCGCCCATGAGCGCCCAGTTCATCTACACCATGCGCAAGCTCACCCGGTTCTACCCGCCGGACCGCGAGGTGTTGAAGGACATCAACCTCTCGTTCTACCCGGGCGCCAAGATCGGCGTGATCGGGCCCAACGGGTCGGGCAAGTCGTCGCTGCTGCGCATCATGGCCGGCCTCGACGACGACTTCACCGGCGACGCAAAGCTCACCCAGGGCTTCACGGTCGGCATGCTCGAGCAGGAGCCGAACCTCGACGAGAGCAAGGACGTCCAGGGCAACGTCATGGACGGCGTGGGCGAGACCGCCACGCTGCTGGCCCGCTACGACGCCGTGCTGGCCGGCTGGGGCGACCCCGACGCCGACTACGAGAAGCTGGGCGCCGAGCAGGCCGACCTCGAGGCCAAGATCGAGGCCGCCGGCGCCTGGGACCTCCAGCGCAC
>DAIMFV010000385.1:0-2721 GCA_036724365.1 Acidimicrobiales bacterium
GGGAAACCTCCCCGGCCGTTCCCAGATCACAGAGCCCAGGGACCAACCGCGAGATGCCGCACCCTGCGAAGAGACCCTGGCCGGGTAAACCCGCCTCGATGGGGAGCCGGTCCAGTGATCCTCGGCATCGGATTCCCCAATCCGATCGGTTGGGCCATCGACAAGGTCACCGGGTTCGTCGGCGGTGTCGCCACCGCAGGGTTCGAGATGATCATCGGTGGGCTGGTCGCCTGGGTGGTCGACGCCGTGGTTTGGGTTGTCGGCGGGGTGTTCAACTTCTTCTTGGACTCCACGGACCCCAACGTCCAGGCCGACTGGTTCATCACCGGTGACGGCCCCTACGCCACCACCGTCGGGATCGGTGCCAGCCTCCTGTTGTTGTTCGTCCTGGCCGGGATCGTCCAGGGAACCCTCAGCGGAGACGTCGGCGGGATGCTGCGCCGCATGGGCCTCGAGCTGCCGATCTCGATCATCGGGATGGTCGGGCTCGTCACCGTCACGCAGATCCTTGTCCAGCTCACCGACGCGCTCTCCGGCGAGGTCCTCGGCAACTTCCAAGACGACATCTCCGATTTCGGAGCCGTGGTCGCCACCCTCAGCCACCTCAACGGCGGCACGTCTACCGCGTTCGTGGTCTTCGTCCTCGGGCTGGTCACTGTGCTCGCCGGGTTGATCCTCGTGGCCGAGCTCGTCGTGCGCTCCGCGCTGATCTACATCGTCGTCGCCCTCGCCCCGCTCGTGTTTGCCGCCCGACTTTGGCCCGCCACCCGCGGCGCCAGCCGCAAGCTCCTTGACCTGCTCGTCGCACTGATCGTGTCGAAGCTCGTCATCGCCATCGCGCTGTCCGTCGCAGCTGCGGCCGCGGTCGGGGCCGGTTCGGGTGGCGAGGTCACGGCGTTGCCCGAACCGGAGGTGTTCGCCGAGGACCCCGGCGGGTCGGTCACCCAGGCCGTTGGCATATTGCTCACCGCCGCGGCGGCATTCGGTGTCTCCGCCTTCTCGCCGTTGCTGATCGCCCGGCTCCTACCGCTCACCGAGGGCGCGCTCGTCGCTCAAGGCGTGAAGGGCGGACCCGTCCGCGCTGGGCAACAGGGGATGATGGCCGCCAACACCGTCCAGATGGTGTCGGGTCGGCGCTACAGCCAGATCGCCAACGGCAAGGCTGCTGCGTCTGGCGCCAACGGTGCCGCACTCCCGGCGGGTGGTGGTGCGGCTGCATCCAAGGCTGGCGCGGCCGGAGGTGCGGGGGGAGGGGCCGCAGCGAGCGGAGCCGGCCCTGCTGGTGCAGTGGCTGGGCCCGTAGCCGTCGCGGTCGTCGGTGCCCAGGCGGCAGCCAAGGGGGTCAAGAAGGGCGCGTCAGCGGCAACTGGGACCGCGGAAGCCGCGTCCGACGCCAGCGACGCAGGGTCCAGCTCCGGATCGGGGTCCTCTGGTCCGGCGTCGAGACGCCCCGAACGACCGGCCAGGCCGCCGGGGTCGGGCCGCAACGGTCAAGGGCCACAGCGAGGAGGTCGTCCCGATGCGAGCTGAACGCACCGACCGCAACTACAAGCTCGAACCGCTCGACACCTCCGGCGTGTTCCTCGGCCTCGGCGTTGTGCAGTGCGGGCTCCTCGGCGCAGGGATCGTCCTCGGTGTGGGTGCGCTGACCGTCGGCGCTCCACTGCCGGTCGCAGCGGTGCCGGTTGTGGTGTCCGTCGCGGTGAGCTTCACCCGCATCAGCGGTCACGCCAGCTGGGAGTGGCTGCCCCTGCTCGTGGGCTGGCTCGCGGCCCGTGTGCGACGCGGTCGGCGCTGGCAGGCACCGCTGCCGTTGTGGACCGACGGGGATGATCCCGCGCCGATGCCACCGTGCCTCGACGGCATCGACATCGTCGACATCGACTGGCGGGCTGGAAGCCGCCTCGGTGCCTTCCGCGACGGTCACCGCCGAACCCTCACCGCGGTGATCCCGGTGTCGGGTCCACAGTTCGTCGTCGAACCGAGGGGTGAACAGGAACGACTCCTCGCTGGTTGGGGCGACCTGCTCGGACAGTTCGCGGTCGAGCGAGGCGTCGTCTCGCACCTCTCGTGGTCGGACCTCGCCCGTCCGTCGGGCATGGGCGACCACATCACCTGGCTCGACAGCGATCAGCGCGGCAACCCCGTGCCGGGCGCCGCTGAGTCGTACCGAGAGCTGCTCGAGGACGGCACGACCACGGCGATCAACCACGAAGCCGTCGTCACCATCACCGTTGCGAAGGAACGCCTCTCCCGTCACCGCACCAGCGCTGGCAACGCCGACGACCACCTCCGTCGAGCGCTCATCACGTCCGTCGAAGCGCTGCTCCGTGGTCTGCGCTCAGCGGCGCTCAGCGCCGGTGACCCGTTCGACGCGACGGGTCTCCAGCGGCTGATCCGTTCTCGCATCGACCCGGTCAGCGCCCGACCGCGACCGAGACGAGGACGTCTCGTGGAACGTCTCGCCCTCGTCCGCGCTGCCACGGCAGGCCCACTCGTTCTCGACGCCGGATGGCGGGACATCCAGGTCGACGCCGCGCATCACCGCACCTGGTGGGTCGGCACGTGGCCCCGACTCGCTGTCCCCCCGGCATGGCTCGAACCGTTCCTGTCCAGCGGCGGGATCACCCGGTCGATGACCGTCTACTTCCAGCCCGTTCCCACCCACCAGAGCCGGCGCCGCATCGAGCGAGACCTCGTGAAGCTCGAGTCCGACGCCAT
>DAIMFV010000386.1:0-2705 GCA_036724365.1 Acidimicrobiales bacterium
TGTCCCGGCGGTAGATCACGCCGTCGGTGACGACGCACTCCTGCACCACCGCGTGATCGCCTTCCAGCTGGATGACATCGACGCGCTGGATGTCGCTCGGGTTGGCCGCAGGCCGGAACGCGAGGCCGTTCTCGAGGTTGGCCCGGGTCTCAGCGATGACTGCGTCGAGCTGGGCGCCGGTGGCAAGGTCCCGAAGCGCTGGGTCGTCCGGGTTGGGGGTGCCGCTGTTGGCGGCGAAGCGAGCGTCCCAGAAAGCGATGTAGCGGGCGACGATCTCTTCCTCGGTGGACTCGCCTGGCGGAGTCGATCCCGAGGTGGTGGTCGTCGATTCGATGGTCGACGCTGGACCCGTCGTCTCGGTCGTGGTCGATGACCGCCTCGCCTCGGTGGTGGAGGTTGATGGCGTGGCTCCGTCGTCACCGGAACATCCGAGGGTGCCAATCCCCAGGAGCACAGTGAGCGCGACCAAGCCGCCGCGGGTGCGTCGATGTGCTCCTGATTGAGCGATGCGATCGAACCTGGGCATGGTCGCGCCTCCTCGTTCGGGACGACCCCCTACCAGCATCACCGAGTTGGCTACCCAGCGACTCCCGCGATTCCACGCCAGAGCGACGACCGCGCCGCGGGCCAGAGAGAGGAGGTCCGCCCCGTAACGGTCAGGCAGACGAGACCGGGCGTCGACACGTCGACGTCCCTCACGACGGTAGCGAACCGGTGCGAAGGCTGCTCGGCGCCCACGAATTCTGCTCGGAGCGTTCGACATGACCGGGTGACTCAGCTCGCCAGCGGAAGCTCGCGGAGACGGGCTTCGGCTCGCCACCGACGGTGCCACAGCACCTTGAGCGTGACCTGCTGCTCGGCAGCGAGATCAGCCATCGACTCGCCTCCGACCCTGCTGCGCAGGATCGTGGCGAGGACCTCCTCGGAGATCCCCGACGATGAACTGGCCGACACGAGTTCCTCGAGGAATGCGTGGCTCACGAACTGCTCCTCGGCTGACGGCGCCTCGGTTGCCGCGCACGAAGCGATCTGACGCCGGGCCTTGTCCTGCTCACGGCGATAGCGCTTGCGAACGTCGAGCAAGACGTTGGCGGACACCGATCCCGGTCGGCTGGCGGGGTAGGTGCGGATTCGCTCCCAGGCGAGTCGCACGATGTCGTCGACCGCGTCATCGTCTCGCCCGACTCGGTGGGCGAGGTTGCACAGGCCACCGAGCAACCCCTGGAGAAGGGTCCGGGCGGCGAGATGGTCGGTGGGCGCCATGAGGGCGAGCGCCCGGCGGACCTCAGGTCCGTCGTCTGGGTCGAAGCCGAGGACGATCACGCCGTCGAGGTCCTGTGCTGACGTGAGCACGGGGTATGTGGAAGACCAGCGCATGAGCGCTCGTCGAGCTGACGGGGAGTCGGCGATCGCCGACCACTCTCTGTTCAGGGATCGCAGGATCTCTGCCATCGGAAGCCTCCTGGTGTCGTTGAGCACCAGCAGGGTCCGCGGGGCACCTCCCGGCAGACCTCCCGTTCGGTCTCCCGTTTCGAAGATTTCTTGCCGGTCGCCTCCCGTTTGAGCGGCTCGACCTCCCGTTGGACCTCCCGTTCACCAGATTTCGGGTCCGTCACCGCGCGCTACGGCCCTCGTCGAGGGGCCTACGGGGGCATGGAACGTGATCGGATCCTGCGGTTCACCCCGGTCGACCATCCCGACAGCCGCGTCCAGCGCGTCGGCTTCGACCTGCGCGACCCCTACGTCGAGCAGTGCTGGTCGGCTGTCGTCGGCCCGAGTTCGACCTTGCTACTCCGCCGGATGCAGGAACTTTGGGACGTCGACAGGCCCGGCGAGATCGGGGCCGTCGAGTTGTCTCGTTCTCTGGGCCTCGGCCTGGGGGTGGGCGAGCGCAGCCGGCTGATGACCACCATGAGCCGCCTCGTCCAGTACCGGCTCGCTCGACCAGTTCCGGACGGAGCGGGGCTGGAGGTCTTCCGCCAAGTTCCCCCGCTCACCCCCCACCAACTTGACCGGGTGCCGCAATGGACCCGTGACACACATGAGCGGCTCCTCGACACCCACCTCGAGCAGTTCGACGACCTCGCCCAGCACCAGGCGAACGTTGCCTCGATCACCGCTCGCCTCGACCGGATCCAGAACGGCACCAGTCGATCCAACGGCGTCGCAACCCATGGCCAGGCGCTCGAACGATGAGCTTCACTCGCCGGAACGGCTCTCCCGGAACACCCGTCGTCCCGGTCCCGATCGTCGGTGTCGAACAGCAGATCCGGCGCGCACACATTGACAGGTTTCCCTCCGGGAAACCTGTTGGACCTCCCGTTTGGCGTTCCCGGTGAAGTTCACGGTCACCCCGCTGGGCGGCGGACGAGGCGACGCATCCCGCGTCGTCGACGCGATCGTCCGCTACCTCCAACCCCATGCCAAGACCTCCCCCACCCCGGCCGGTGGGACCCCTGGCGCTGGTGGCCCGGAGCGGTACTACGCAGACGGCGGCGAGGAACCCGGCCGTTGGTTAGGCCGCACTGCCGCCAGCCTCGGACTGGCCGGTGCGGTTCGCCGTGAGGACTTCGCTGCCATGCTCGCTGGTCGCAACCCCCACACCGACGAACGACTCATCACCGCCCAGGGCGCGGCCGGACGCCGCCCGACCCTCGGGGCAGGCTCCCACACCCGTGTCGCCGCAGACGGCGAGCAGCTCTTCG
>DAIMFV010000387.1:0-276 GCA_036724365.1 Acidimicrobiales bacterium
GGGCGAGTCGGTCGGGGAACCACTGGGGCAGGCCGCGGGTGGGACGGCGCAGCACCTCCACCACGTCGTGCGGATCGATGGCGTCTCCTGCGGTGGCGATGCGCAGGTAGGCCAGGGCGGCCCGCATGCCGGTGCGTTCGAGCACGTCGGGGCTGAGCACCGAGGTGAGGGGCACGCCGGCCTCGGCCAGGGCCACGTGCGGGGCGAGCAGCAGTGAGTTGACCCGGGCCAGCACGGCCACCGCCGTCGGGTCAACCGCCCCGTCGGCCAGCCAGC
>DAIMFV010000387.1:286-2687 GCA_036724365.1 Acidimicrobiales bacterium
AGCCGAACGCATCGGTCATCGGCACGACGAACACCGACAACACCGCCACCGCCGTCGGTTCCAACGCACCGTCGGCCAGCCAACCCCGAACCACCTCCACGGTGGCCCGCGCCGCGTCGTCGGGGCCGTGCTCCACCACCTTCAGGGCTCCGGGCGTGGGGTCGGCATCGGGCCCGGGGTGGATCTCCTTGGCCACCCGCCGGTGGTTGTAGCCGAGCAGGTGCCGGGCGCCGCTCACCACCTCGACCGGGCACCGGTAGTTGACGGTGAGCGGGTGGTCGCCCGCGCCGGGGAACAGCCGGTCGTAGTGGATGAGGAACGCCGGGTCGGCGGCCACGTGGCCGTAGATGACCTGGTCGTCGTCTCCCACGCCGAACACGTCGAGACCGGGCAGCGCCAGGAGGCGGATGAGCAGGACGTGAGCCGGGGTGAGGTCCTGGAACTCGTCGACCAGGAGGTGCCGGCAGCGCTGCTGGAGGCGCCGGCGGAGCTCGCCGTCGGCCAGCAGAGCCTCGACCGCGCCGTACACCTGGTCGTCGAAGTCGACCCCACCTCGTTGGGCGAGCTGGTCGCGGTAGCGGTCGAACAGCTCGGCGAGCCCGTCGACGTCGTCTCGGCCCGCCTCCACCTCGGCCGGGTCGGTGAGACCGAGGCGCACGGTGCCGAGGGCCTCCAGGTAGGGGCCGATGGGGTCGGTGTTGGCCCGGGGCCGCCGGCGGCCGGGGAGCAGGGAGTCGACCAGGCGCCGGCAGTCTCGCTCCTCGAGCAGCGCGGGCTGGCGCCCGTGGTACTCGGTGAGCACCCAGAGACCGAGGGAGTTGAGGGTGCGGGCCCGGGGGGCGAAGGCGGTGGTGCGCCGCTCCAGCTCGAGCTGGGCCTCCTTGTTGTAGGCCACGGCCAGCACGGTGTCTCGCTCCCAGGCCCGGTCGCCGAGCAGGTGGCGGAGCCGTTCGGTGAGCACGCGGGTCTTGCCCGATCCGGCGGGGGCGATCACCCGGGCCGGGCCGCTGGCGTGGGCCACCGCCGCCAGCTGGTCGGGGGCCAGGTCGGCGGTGGGGGCCGCCGGTGCCGGGGCCACGGTGAGCCGGCCCAGCTCCACCGACTCGTGGTGGACCAGGGCGGCCCCACCGAGCGACTGGGGGGCCAGCGGGCCGCGTGGGCCGCCGTCGATCCACGCGGGCGTGCCGTCGGCCAGCACCACGTCGGCCAACACCACGTCGGCCTGCACCACGCCGGCCTGCACCCCGTCGGCCGGACCGCCAGGCGTGGGCGTGGCACCCAGGCGGGTGGCCTTGCGGGCCCACCACCAGATCAGCTCGTCTCCCCGGGCCTGGTAGTTGTTGTTCCACACCAGGAAGTGGAGGCGGTCGAACCAGGGCTCGTTGTGGGGGGTTAGCTGCCAGACCGGGGTCTCGATCACCTGCGGCACCCGGAACGACGCCGGGTCCACCGCCAGCTCGACCACCACCGGCTGGCGCTCGCTCCAGGCCCGGTGCAGGTGGTCGACCACGGCCTCGGGGTCGCGCAGGGCGTCGGCGTCGACGGTGACCACGGACGCGGCGATCCACGGCGCCGGGATGGCGGCACCGGCTTCGATGATCACGCCGCGCCCCAGCGCGGCCGGCCCGGGAGCGGTCACGGTCGTCAACCTACGCACCGGGTACGACAACGAAGCGGCATCAGGGGCCGCGCCCTGCGGTCACGGGCTGGTCCGCGCCCGCCCCCGCAGTCGTCGGCACGGCTCCAAGTCTCCTCCAAGCGGTCGGCAAGGGCGTCGGGGTCTCCTCGAGCCACCGAGCACGGCATCCGCCCGCTCCGAACCGACGAGGACCCCATGAGCGCACGAATCGACCCCCCGACCCGAGTCCGCAGGAAGCTCCGTCGCGTCTGCGGCCTCGCCGTGGCCAGCGCGGCGATCGTGGCGCTGGCCGGCTGCAAGCCGGTGCCCGGCGCCCTCGACACGACCTTCGGCGACGAGGGCGTCGCCGTCTACCAGGACGCCACCGGCGAGGCTCGGGCCAGCGTGCAGCAGCCCGACGGCAAGACCGTGGTGGCCGGCCACGGCTACCACCCGGACGGGTCGCCCTCCCTCCGGGCCGTGTACGTCGCCCGCTACGACACCGCCGGACGGCCGGACCCCACCTTCGCGAACAGCATGGCGAAGATCGATGTCGCCCGGGGCGGCGAGGTCGTGCGCCGTGTCGTGGTCGATGGCCAGGGCCGCATCGTGGTCCTGGGCAACATCCCGGCCCCCGACTACCCCGACGAGACCGAGGTCTTCGTCCTGCGCCTCACGCCGACCGGCCAGCTCGATACCACGTTCGACGGCGACGGCATCCTGCTCATCGACCGGTCGAACCACGACCGCGCCGGCGACGTGGCCGTCCAGGGGAGCCGACTG
>DAIMFV010000388.1:0-846 GCA_036724365.1 Acidimicrobiales bacterium
GATGAGGTAGCCGCCGTCTGGTTGGGCCGCGAGTACGTGCTGAACGGGCCGAGCGAGCCACGCGAGGCGCCGGCGGTCGTGGGCGCTCGGTGGGTTGGTCGATGGTGACGGCCAGAACTCGTGGGCCGTCGCCAGGACAGGAGCAGGCCACCGGGTGGGCTCGATGAGGCTGATCCCGTGGTGTGCGGCGTAGCTCCGCAGCTCGCGACTCCCGGCGCCGGCACCGCCGAAGAGTCGCATCGCGGGCTTGCGAGGTCCTCGACCGGGCATCGCCATGAAATAGTCGTCGGTCCCCGCTTTGAACCGCAGCAGCTCGTTCTTGGGGATGCGGCCCCGGTGGGCTTTCCGGCTCAACTGACGCCTTCGTGGGTGGGTAGCGCCGCCTGAGGGGTTGAGGGGTCCGCGCGCGCACGCCGCCCTCTTCCTACGTTCCCAGCTGTCTATGACCGGCAGCGAGGAAGGGACGGCGTGCGCGTCAGCAAGTTACTCAGGAAGATCTGTGGCCTGTGCCGCGAGACGGTGGTGGTGGACTGGGAGGTGACCGAGTCGGATCGGCCGGCGCTTTCGGTGTGGGTGCGGGCCAAGGTGCGCCGGTGCGGGCGTTGCGGTGCCCTGGCCGCATGGTTCGACCAGGGCGGCGGGCCCCGCCGGTGGCGTCACCTTGACGTCGGGTTCGCCACTGTCGAGCTGATCGGCCCCGCCCCGCGGGTGAGCTGCGCCGGGTGCGGCGTGACCGTCGCTGCGGTGCCGTGGGCCCGGCACGACTCGGCGTTCACCCGGGCGTTCGAAGACCTGGTGGTCCACGACGCGGTGGTGGGCAACAAGCAGGCCGCCGCGGACCGCTAC
>DAIMFV010000388.1:856-2663 GCA_036724365.1 Acidimicrobiales bacterium
CGTGGCGGGCGGTCAACCACATGTGCGTGCGCCTCGCTGAAGAGGCGCTGGGCCGGGTCGACCTGCTCGACGGGCTGGTCGCGATCGCCATCGACGAGGTCAAGTACAAGAAGGGCCACAAGTATCTGACGGTGGTGTGCGACCACTTCACCGGCAAGGTCATCTGGGCGGCCAAGGGCCGCTCGAAAGCCACCGTCGGGCTGTTCTTCGATGCGCTCGGTCCCCGCGCCGGTGACCTGTCGTTCGTGACCGCGGACGGTGCCGAGTGGATCCGGGCGGTGGTCGCGGAGCGGGCTCCCGAAGCGGTCATGTGCATCGACACGTTCCACGTCGTGTCGTGGGCCACCGACGCCCTTGACGAGGTCCGCCGCCAGGAATGGAACAAGCTGCGGGCGGCCGGCCACTCGGGTGCGGCCAAGGAGTTCAAGGGGCTGCGGTTCTTGCTGCGCCGCAACTGGGAGAACCTCACCGCCGCCCAGCGGGGCACCATCCGCTACCTCGAGACCGCCAACCGCCGCACGTTCCGGGCCTGGCAGCTCAAAGAGGAACTGCGCGACATCTTCTCGATGCCGCCCCGCGCCGCCCGCCGGGCGCTCGGGGACTGGCTCTACTACGCCGGCCGGTCGAGGCTGAAGCCGTTCGTGAAGCTGGCCCGAACCATCGTCCGCTACCGCGACTCGATCGAAGCGACCATCGAGTGGCGGCTCACCAACGGGATCGCCGAGTCCAACAACGCCTCCATCGGCCGCATCCGCGCCAACGCCCGCGGCTTCCACGACGCCCAGGCGTTCATCACCATGATCATGCTCGACCGCAGCGGACTGGCACCCGCACTCCCCTGGACCACCCAGTAACCCACGACTCCGTCAGTTGTCCCGGCTTTCCACTCCCCGATGACCAGCGCGTCCCCCGCCGCCGGGCCGTCGACGGGCGGCTTTTCCAAGTCCGGAGAGCCACCTTGTAAGGTCCCGAGCCGTACCGAACCGTTCCCCACGAGGCGTCGTCGAGTGCCCAGCCGGTACCCGACGACGGTGAGGTTGCCACACCAATGGCTGTAACCGAGACCCCTCCCGAGACCGTGGACGCGTCAGCCCCGACGGCCGCCCCGAGCCCCCGCGTCGAGCCCTCCGGGCTCGCCGCCGTGCTCGGGTCCGGCGACCACAAGGTGGTCGGCCGCCTGTACATCGTGACCTCGTTGGTCTTCGGCCTGGCGGCCGTGGTCCTCGGCGCGCTGTTCGCGTTCGAAGGCATCGAGCCCACCACGCTCGAGGTCTTCTCGTCTGGCTCCGTGTACCAGCTGTTCACGCTCTTCCGCATCGGCACCGTGTTCCTGGTGGCCTTCCCGCTGGTGATCGGCGTGGCCCTGGCCGTGGTGCCGCTGCAGGTCGGTGCCTCCACGGTGGCCTTCCCCCGTGCCGCGGCCGCCTCGTACTGGGCGTGGCTCGTGGGTTCGGTCCTCGTGATCGCCGCCTACGCCATCGACGGTGGGCCCGGCGGCGGCAGCCGCACCGGCGTCAACCTCTTCCTCGCCGCCATGGTGCTGGTGGTGGTGGCGATCCTGGTGGCGGCCCTGTGCCTGGCCACCACGGTGATCGCCCTGCGCACCACCGGCCTCCGCCTCTCCCGCATTCCGCTCTACTCCTGGTCGGTGGGCGTCGCCGCCGTCATGTGGCTGCTCACCCTGCCGGTCCTGGTGGCGTCGCTCGTGCTCGCCTACGTCGACCACCGCCACGCAGGCGGCGTGCTCGGCGGCAACGCCGCCATCTTCGGGCGGTTCGCCTGGGTGCTGCGCAACCCGCAGATCTAC
>DAIMFV010000389.1:0-2650 GCA_036724365.1 Acidimicrobiales bacterium
GTCGGTGAGGTGGCAGTGGAGCCGGCAGTGGGCCCGCTGAGGTTCGCGGGCCTCCAGCTCGCCCACCTCGATCCCACCGACGGCCTCGGCCACGCCTCGAGCCAGACCCAGGTGCAGGCTGCAGATGGTGTCGGCATCAGCCGCGGCGGCGGACAGGAACGGGCAGTTGGTGAGCGTGATGGTGGCCTGGCGCCCGTCGCGGTGCACCTCGGGTTCGAAGCCCTGGCGGGCCATCTCCTCGCTGAGCTCGGCGACTGGGTCGCTGCTGGGGCCGCGGTTGCCGAGGCGTGACCGCCGACCGGCGCGGCGGCCCACCTCCTCGGGCTCGTCGCCGCTGCGGACCACTTCGGCGAGGAGCACGGCCAGGCGCTCGTAGGGGCCGGTGACGCCCCATCGGCTGTCGGTGGACGGGTCGGCGGTGTAGAGCAGTCGGGGTCGACCCCGACCGGCGGGCCGGGCCGAGCTCTCCACCAGGAGCCGGGCCTCCACGAGCTTGGCGAGGTGCTGTCTGATGGCGTTGTGGTGGAGGCCCAGCAGTTGCGTGAGCTCGGCCACACCCACGGGTGCAGGGGCGTCGGACACGTGGCGGAAGATGGCGTGACGCGTGGGGTCTCCGAGGGCCCGGGCCTGGTGCTGCAGCGAGGGTTCGGTCATGGGGGCGTTCCGTGGGTGGCGGGCACGGTGGAGTGTACGACGGTCGATTCCGCAGCAGCGGGCTCGATCCGGGCACGTCCCTGGCCACCACCATAGTTCTGGTGCATAGTGGAACTATGACGGATCCAGCGGTTGGCACGAACCCATGGAAGGAGCCGACGGGCCTGGGCCGGGCGCTGGTGATCGGAGGGTTGCTGGGTGTGGTGGTCGGCTTCGTGGCCACGACCGTGGGCATGCTCGCCGCCCACGTGGAGCTCGGGTCGGCGGTGGGCCTGGGCGTGTTCGTCGGCTTCTGGGGCGGGCTCGGATTCGGCACCATGGTCGGCGGCGTGACCTGGGTGTCCGGTCACGAGGAGCACCCACCGCGGGCGTGAGGGGCTGACCAACCACCTCGGGTGGTGACCGCCGTCCTGGCGGTGGCGTCGGTCTCGCTCCTGGTCTCCATGGCCCAGCTCATGGCTCAACCCGCCTGACGGCCGGCGAAGCGCCGGTGGCGCGCCGGTGGCGCGGGGTGGCCGCTGGGTGCGCGGACGACGGGCGTGCCGGTGCGGCCGAGGGCGCGGACCGGCACGAGGTCGGTGCGTGGGTGGGCCACCAGGGGCTCGAACCCTGAACCAGCGGATTAAAAGTCCGATGCTCTGCCAGTTGAGCTAGTGGCCCGGGGGCCGGCGCGAAACGCGGTCGAGAACCCACCGTGGATGCGTGCCGGTACCTGTCGGGCGAGGTTACGCGCGTGGCTGTCGGCCCGAGGGTGCCCGATCTGCCTGCACGAGGTGGCTGGAGCCGGCGGTGGGCGTGGGCGCAGCCTTCCCGGGGACCGGTGGGATCAGGTGGCGGCGGGTGGCCAGAGGGGGCCGTCGGCGGAGAACCCGAGCGGCGCACCCCATCGGTTGCGGTGGGCCACCTCCTCGAAGGGGCGGCGCGGTGCAACGCCCCAGCGCCCCGTCGGGTAGCCGAGGGTGACGCAGCCGGCCATGATCCAGCCCTCGTCAGCGGGGACGCCGAGCAGCTCGAGCACCTCTGGGGCCTTGAACTGGAGGACGGACGTGAGCGTCGACCCCACGCCCTTGCTGCGTGCCGCGAGCATGGCGCTCCAGATGGCGGGGAAGATCGACCCGCCGCTGGCGTCGTGCTGCGTGAAGCCGAACAGGAGAAGCGGGTACCGCGCGAACTGGTCGGCGGCGTGCTCGACCGACGCGATGATCTTCTCGAACTGCTTGCTCTCGGGTGCCTCCGGGTTGGCGCGGGCAGCTTCGAGCCGATCCTTGTAGACGTGCTCCCACAAGAGGTCGATGCACTCCCGGTACAGCGGGGCGAGCTGAGCGCGCAGCGCGGGGTCGTCGACGAGGAGGAACCGCCAGCCCTGGCTGTTCCCACCCGAGGGGGCGCGAACCGCCGCGTCGAGCATCAGGGCCTGGACCTCGGTTGGGATCGGGGTGTCCTCGACCCGGCGCATCGCCCGGGTCGTGTACAGGGCCTCGAGGATGTCCATGACGCGCTCCTGCTGGTCTCGTCCGTGCGGTCGAGGAACCAACGGGCGGACCGCACGAGCCAACAGTACCGGGCTGGTGTTCCAGCCCTCCTGGGCTGCTCCCCGCGGTTGCCCTGCATCGGGGTGTTCTCCGCCTGCCCTCGGGGCCGGTCGACCCGGTCGATCCCCGAGTCGTCTGAGCGATGCTCCGTCGCTCCGACGCCCGGTTGGTTCAGGGCTGGTCGGGGTCACCGTCGTCGTCGCCATCGGGTGCGGAGCCACTGCCGGACGCAGCCCCGCGGTCGGGGTTGTCTCGGCGGGATGCGGGGGGTGGTTGGCGGCCGGGGCGTTGGTGGTTGTGTTGGGGGCACAGCAGCCGACCGTTGGCCACCGAGGTGGGGCCGCCGTCGGCGTGTTCGATGATGTGGTCGACCTGGCAGTACTCGGCGGTGATGTCACAGGTCGGGTGTTGGCAGACGCGGTCTCTGACTTCGACGGCGCGGCGCCAGCCGCCGGTGAAGAACC
>DAIMFV010000390.1:0-2629 GCA_036724365.1 Acidimicrobiales bacterium
GGCGGTGGGGTGGGCGGTGGCGGCGGTCCTGGCCCCGACGGCCTGCGGCTCCTCGTCCGATCGGTCTTCCGGGTCATCGTCGTCCGTGTCAGCGTCCGAGTCCGGGTCGTCGTCCGGGTCGTCGTCGTCGGAGCCAACGCCGGAGCCGTCACCGTCCGAGTCGTCGCCGCCGGCCTGGGGCGACGACCTGCTGGCCGCCGCGAGCGTGCTGGACGAGGGTGGCTCGGTGGCGACGTACGACCGGCTGCTGGACCGGGTGGTGGCATCGAGCCCCACCGGGCACGCGCCCACGTGGGCCCTGTTCGTGACGCTCAGCCGGGAGCCGTTCACCTACGAGACGTTCAACCCGGCGGTGGATTCGCTCGACCGCATCGGCGACGAGGTGGTGGCCGCCTGCCCCGGCTTCGCCCGGGTGGTGGTGGACGACGACGGTCGGCTGCGCCACCTCCAACCCGACGCCTGACCCTCGTCTCCCGGGCCCGGTCGTCGATGGCCACCGATCCGGCCGGCCGCGGCCGACCGGTCAGTGGTCTGCTTCGAGCCCCAGTGCCCGCGGGAGCAGCTCGAGCGCCAACTCGGCGAAGGGGACGTCGACGCCCGTCGCCCGGCCCATGGCGATCGCCAGCTCCAGGTCCTTGGATCCCAGGTTGCTGGAGTGCTGGAAGATGGGCCGGAGCCCGTCGTCGTCGGCCAGCGGACCTGCGGTGGGACGGATCATGATCGCCCCCGGGCCCCCGGTGATCTGATCGGAGTGGCGCACGACGTCACCCAGCTTGACCAGGTCGAGACCGGAGGCCTCGGCGAGGCGTTGGGCCTCGCCCACCAGCGCGTACGACGCGAACGTGATGAGGTTCCGGGCGACCTTGGTCTTGATGCCGGCGCCGGTACCACCCATGTGGACGACCTTGGCGGCGAAGCGCTCGAACACCGGTCGGCACCGCTCGGCTGCCTCCTCGGTGCCGCCGACCATCACCGCGAGCTGCCCGGAACGGGCCCCGCCGGCCCCGCCGGAGACCGGCGCATCGACCAGGTCGACCCCGGACCCGGCGGCCAGGGCCGCCAGCTCCACCGCCGCATCGGGGCCGATGGTGGAGTGGATGGCGACCACCGTGCCCGGCCGGGCGGCGGACAAGATGCCCTCGGGACCGGCGAGCACGTCGCGCACCTGGGCCTCGGTGTTGACCATGATCATGATGCACGTGGCCGCGGTGGCCACCTCGGCCGGATTGGCCGCCACCGACGCGCCCTTGGCCGCGAACCGGGCCGTGGACTCCTCGCGGACGTCGCAGACCGTCAGGCCTCCGGGCCAGTCGACGAGGTTGCGACACATCGGTCCGCCGATGTCCCCCAACCCGATGAAACCGACCGGTTCGAACTCCTCGGCGACCATCACCAACCTCCCTGTGAGAGCCCGCCGAACCTAGCCCGTCGGTGGCGCGGGGCCTGCCGGGGGACTGGGGGTGCGCGTGTCGGTCGGTCCGGTGGTCAGTGGGGCAGCCAGCGGTAGCGGGTCCAGCCCTCCACCGGACCGGCGCCGAGAGATCGGTAGAAGTCGATCGAGGGCTGGTTCCAGTCCAGCACCGCCCACTCGACCCGGCCATCGGTGAGGGTGCGCAACCGTTCGAGCAGGGCTTTGCCGTACCCCGAGCCGCGGTGCTCGGGCCGTACGAACAGGTCCTCGAGCCAGATGCCGGGCACGCCCAGGAAGGTGGAGAAGGTGCGGAACCACAGGGCCATGCCGGCCACGGTCCCGTCGGGTGCCTCCACCAGCAGCACGTGGGCGGCCGGCGTCGGGCCGAACAGGTGCTCGTGCAGGAGATCGGTGGTGGCCACGGCCTCGTGGCGGAGCTCCTCATAGTCGGCCAGCTCGCCGATGAGGGCCAGGATCTCCCCGACGTCGGCTTCGGTGGCCTCGCGGATGGTGCCGTGCATCGGGGCAGTCTGGTCCGTCGACACCGGCCACAAGGTCGGCAAGGTGATCCTGCGACCCGGGGCCTAGCCAGGTCGGTCTTCGGCGAGTGGTCAGGCCGTGGCCAGCACCAGGGCCAGGGCCACCACGAAGGCCGTCTCGGTGGGGAGGGCGACCCGGGTGTAGGGGTCGTCACCGGCGCCGTCGACCACGGTGCCCACCACGCGGGTTGCGAGCACGGCGCCGGCCAGGATCAACACCCCGGTGAGGGCCTCGACCTCCAGGCCGCGGTTCCACAGGTACCCGAGGAACCCCGCCAGGCCCCACGACACCGCGCCGTAGTAGCAGCGGACCTCGGTGCGGCCGGCGGGCCGGACCCAGCGCAGACCGAAACGGTCGGCCAGCTCGGGGCGCACCAGGAACCCGAACCCGAAGACCACGAAGTAGCCCATGGCCGCGGCCACGGCGAGCTCGACACCAGACATGGCCGACATCGTGGCGGATGGGGTCGCCCCGACCAGGGACCCCGCCGGCCGCTGGCTCAGGTCTCCTGCTCAGGTCGCCGCCCGGTCACCCGCCCGGGTGGTCGCGCAGGTCTTCCTTCCAGGCCCGGAAGCGGTCGTGGACCGTGCCGCTCGGGCCGGCGCCCGACCCGGTGCCGTCGGGGTGGAGGCGGAAGGTGACCGGCTCGTCGAGCGCATCGACCCGGGCCGCCCAGTA
>DAIMFV010000391.1:0-2610 GCA_036724365.1 Acidimicrobiales bacterium
CACTGGGGCGCGTGTGGAGGCCTGGAAAAAAAAGGGGAGCGGATGGGGTTTGGCCAAGGAAAGGGGCCAAAAGGGGAGCCGGTTCCCGTCCGAGAGGTCCAGGGCCCCCGCCAGTTGCAGCTCGATGGTGACCGTCTCGCCCTGGGGGATGCGGAAGAAGGGGGTGTCGTAGGCGTTGAGGCCCACCTCCTCCTCGGCCCCCAGGTCGAGCCGCTTCCCGTCGATGGTGGCGCCCGTCACCTGGTGCGGCGTGAAGATGCTCAGCCACGTCACGTTGGTGCCACCCGGTGCGCCGTTCCGGTTGCCCCACACGTTGACGGGCAGCGCCGACAGCGGCAACGGCACCTCGTTGTGCAGGGTGATGCGCAGGGTGCCGGTGAGCTGGCCGTTCGAGGGGTCGACGGTGGCGGTGTAGTCGATCTCGCGTCGCAGGTAGGCGTCGAGCTTGTTGTTGCCGGCGTTGTGCTGGGCCACCTCGAACCCGTCCTGGCCTCGGGTGATGTCCAGGGCGGAATCGGCGTCGATGCGCTCGAAGAGGCGCTGCTCCGCCTCCTGGGGGCTCCAGACCTGGAGGTGGCGACCCCGGGCGGCCGGGCCGAGCACCCGCCCGATCTCGGCGGGCGCAGGGAGCGACGCGGAGGTGAGCTTCTCGAAGGTGGCCTTGGTGGCCTCGGCCAGGAAGTCCTTGCGGTCCTGATCGCTCAGCGGGGCCTCGTCGTCGCTGTCGATCGCCTCGGTCTGATCGTCGTCCTGGGTGGGGCCGAACTTCACGTACTGCTCCCGCAGCAGCAACTCCTCCGCGTTGTCGGCGGTGAGCTCCTGGTCGTAGCCCTCGACCTGGACGGGACCGGTGAGCCGGAGCACCGCGGCCAAGCCGGCCGGGGCGACGCCGATCACGCCGTCGACCTCGGGTCCGCCCGCCTGGGGGAGCTCGGCCAGGACCTGCGCGTTGGACGGGAAGTTCGGGCTGTAGGTGACGTCCTGGATGTAGTCGGCCGGCTGGAACCGGCCGTACCGCCGGAGGTAGTCGGCCGGCCCCGAGATGGAGCGCTCGCCGAACTCACCGTGGTAGATGAGGTCGCGGATCGGCCCCGACTCGGTGAGGTCGAGTCGGCCGTCGCGGGCCTGGAGCTCGGCATAGCTGCCCACGAACCCACCACCGCCTCGGAGCTCGGCGGGGGTGAGGAACACCACGAGGTAGCGGCGGTCGCCCTCGCCGCCGAACAGCCCCGGCGCCACCGTGAGCACGTCTGCAGCCAGGTCGGAGGCGTCGCTGACGTCGGTGACCTTGGCCGACAGTTCGTCGACGCGGTCGCGCAGCGGCGGGAGCAGCCAGGCGGCCCGCGCCGCCTCGAGACGGACGGCGGCGTCGGCGAGCACCTCGTGCACGTGGCGGGCGCCCGGTGCCAGGTCTGCGATCTGGTCGACGTCGATGCGGCCCTGGTAGCGGAGCTTGTCGTAGTCGGTGGTGGCGAGCAGGTCGTCGGCGGCCCGGGTGATCCGGCGGCTCTCGGTGAGCGAGACGTCCAACGCGTTCACGTGCTGGGCGAGCGACGGAACGAGCCGGGCGGCCATGGTGGCCGGCGCGAGCACCCGGTCGGCCCGGTCGAGGTGCTCGCCCGCCGATTCCAGCGACAGCCGGGCGGACTCGGTGTCGCCGTTCTCCACGGCCGTGAGGGCCTGGCGGGCCGAGCTGGTGCCGGCGGTGAGGTCGGACGCGGCCAGGAGACCGCCCACCACCACGCCGAGCACCCCGACCACGGTCAGGACGAAGGCGGCGAGCAGGGGCACGAGGGTGACGCGACGCGTTCGGCTGCGCATGGCGTCGAAGCCCGACCCGACCAGCACGGTGGCCCCGGCCACGGCACAGGCGGCCGTGAGCGCCACGTGCAGGTCGTCGGTGTACCAGAGGGCGGCGTTGGCGAGCAGGCCGCCGATGGCGGCGCCGACCACCTTCGGGCGATTGGGCCGGGTGGCGGCCCAGAACGACAGGGCGAGGGCGCCCGCCACCAGGCCCAGGGCGGGCCCCCGGGCCGGGACGAGGAACAGGGCCCCGCCCACGAACCAGCTCCAGCGGTGCCCGTGGGCGGTGGCGTAGGCCACCACCCCGGCGAACACCGCCCGCTCCACCGTGTCGACCACCGGGTCTCCGGTGAGCGAGGCGGGCGCGAACGCGCCGGCGACGGCCGCAGCTGCCGCGAGCACGGCGGTGGCCCATCGGGTCAGCTGACGACGCCGGCGGGCCTGTTGCTTGGCCACCGGGTCGGTGGTCCGGCTGCGGGCGCGGGAGCCCGAGGCCACGCCGGCCGTGGTGCGGTCCGACCGCGGGGACGACGTCGACGACGACTTGGACGACGACTTGGACGACGACCTGGAAGATGAGCGGCGCTTGGACGACGAGCGGCGCCCGGACGACGACGGGGAACCGGCGGAGGACCGCGTCGACGAGCCCGACCGGCTGGACCGCCGGGGCCGCGCCTCCTCGGGGGCCGGGATCGGCTCGAGCCAGATGTCGAGGTCGTCCTCGTCGTCGTCCGGCTCGTCGGCCTGGTGGGCGACCTCGGTCTCGGGCTCGGCTTCGGGCTCGGGTTCGGGCTGCTGACCGGCGTC
>DAIMFV010000392.1:0-2603 GCA_036724365.1 Acidimicrobiales bacterium
CCGTCAACGTCGTCTTGCCATGGTCGATGTGCCCCATGGTCCCGATGTTCAGGTGCGGCTTGTTGCGCTGGAACTTTTCCTTGCCCATGGCGTTGACCCTGGAGCCTTTCTCTCGTGCTGTTGGTTCGGTTACTTCGTTGAGACGTTGGTGACGGTGAGCTACTCGCCGCGGACCCGGGCCACGATCTCCTCCTGGAGGTTGCCCGGCATCTGCTGGTAGCTGTCGAACTGCATCGTGTAGGAGGCTCGGCCCTGGGTGCGCGACCGGAGGTCGGTGGCGTAGCCGAACATCTCCGACAGGGGCACCTCGGCCCGGACCACCTGGGCGTTGCCCCGCTGGTCCATGCCGCCGACCTTGCCGCGGCGGGAGGAGAGATCGCCCATGACGTCGCCCATGTAGTCCTCGGGGGTGACCACCTCGACGGCCATGATCGGCTCGAGCAGCACCGGCTTGCCCTTGCGGGCGGCCTCCTTGAACGCCATGGTGCCGGCGATCTTGAACGCCATCTCCGAGGAGTCGACGTCGTGGAACGAGCCGTCGATCAGGGTGGCCTTGATGTCGACCACCGGGTAGCCGGCGATGATGCCCGACGAGAGGGCGGCCTGGATGCCCTGGTCCACCGGGGCGATGTACTCCTTGGGGATGCGCCCACCGGTGATCTTGTCGGTGAACGAGTAGCCCTCGCCGGGGGCGGCGGGCTCCAGCTCGATGATCACGTCGGCGAACTGGCCCGAGCCACCGGTCTGCTTCTTGTGGGTGTAGCGGTACTTCTCCACCTTGGCGGTGATGGTCTCGCGGTAGGCCACCTGCGGCTTGCCCACGGTGGCGTCGACGTTGAACTCCCGCAGCATGCGGTCGACCAGCACCTCGAGGTGGAGCTCGCCCATGCCCGAGATCAGGGTCTGGCCCGTCTCCTCGTCGGACTTCACCTGGAAGGTGGGGTCCTCCTCGGCCAGGGAGTAGAGCGCCTTGCCCATCTTGTCCTGGTCGTTCTTGGTCTTGGGCTCGACGGCCACCTGGATCACCGGCTCGGGGAACACGAGGTTCTCGAGGATGATCGGGGCCTTCTCGTCGGAGATGGTGTCGCCGGTGCGGGTGTTCTTCAGGCCGATGCCGGCCACGATGTCGCCGGCCTCGACGAAGTCGAGGTCCTCACGGTTGTTGGCGTGCATGAGCAGGAGGCGACCCACGCGCTCCTTCTGGCCGGTGCGGCTGTTCAGGACGCTGTCGCCCTTGTTGAGCCGGCCGGAGTACACGCGGAAGTAGGTGAGCTTGCCGTGGGGGTCGGCCACGATCTTGAAGGCCAGGGCCGAGAACGGCTCGGTGACGTCGGCCTTGCGCTCCACGGGTTCGCCGCCCTTGAGGGCGTTGCCCTGCACGGGCGGGAGGTCGAGCGGCGAGGGCAGGTAGTCGACCACGGCGTCGAGGAGCGGCTGCACGCCCTTGTTCTTGAAGGCGGAGCCGGTGAGGATCGGCACGATCTCGTTGGCGATGGTGGCCTTGCGCAGCGCCCGCTTCAGGTCCTCCTCGGTGATCTCCTCGTCGGCGAGGAACTTCTCGAGGATGATGTCGTCGTGGTGGCTGATGGCGTCGATCAGCTCCTGGCGGTACTCGTCGGCCTTGTCCTGCATGTCGGCGGGGATGTCGGTGACGTCGAAGGTGGCACCCAGCTCCTCGCCGGACCAGACGATCGCCTTCATGCGGACCAGGTCGACCACGCCGGAGAACTCCGACTCGTACCCGATCGGGATCTGGAGCACGGCCACGTTGTCGCCCAGGCGCTCCTTGATGGAGTCGACGGCCTTGAAGAAGTCGGCCCCCATGCGATCGAGCTTGTTGACGAAGCACAGGCGCGGCACGCCGTACTTGTCGGCCTGACGCCACACCGTCTCGGTCTGGGGCTCCACGCCGGCCACACCGTCGAACACGGCGACGGCCCCGTCGAGCACGCGCAGCGACCGCTCCACCTCGACGGTGAAGTCGACGTGGCCGGGGGTGTCGATGATGTTGATGCGGTGGTCGCGCCAGAAGGTGGTGGTGGCCGCGGAGGTGATGGTGATGCCCCGCTCCTGCTCCTGCACCATGTGGTCCATGGTGGCGGCGCCCTCGTGGACCTCGCCGATCTTGTAGGTCTTGCCGGTGTAGTAGAGGATCCGCTCGGTGGTGGTGGTCTTGCCCGCGTCGATGTGGGCCATGATCCCGATGTTGCGGTATCGGGGGATGGGGACTACTTCAGGCATCTCGGGCTCTCGGTTCGCTGAGTGGGGTTTCGTGTCGTGCGGTTACATGCCACGACCGGGCCCCGCTGGCGCGGACCCGGTCGAGGGAGGGGATGCCGTACGGCTCCCCGTGCTGGAGTTGTGGGTGACCCCTACCAGCGGTAGTGGGCGAAGGCCTTGTTCGACTCGGCCATCTTGTGGAGGTCCTCACGGCGCTTGGCGGAGGCCCCGATGCCGTTGCTGGCATCCAGGATCTCGTTGGCGAGCCGCTCGGCCATGGTCTTCTCGCGCCGCTGGCGGGAGTAGCCCACGAGCCACCGGATGGCGAGGGTGTTGGCCCGGCGGGGCTTGACCTCGACCGGGACCTGGTAAGTCGCACCGCC
>DAIMFV010000393.1:0-2580 GCA_036724365.1 Acidimicrobiales bacterium
CTGGCCGAGGTGTTCGCGGTGGATCCGCGGTGCCGCACGGCAGGCGAGCTCACGGATGCGGTCCGGGGCCTGGACCGGGCCCAGGCTCTGGTCGAAGACGCCACCCTGCGGGTGTGGTCGGCGTGGGAGGACACCGGCGCCTACACCGACGACGGCTTCGCCGCCCCCGCCCCCTGGTTGACCGCCAACCTCGGCGTGCGCCGAGGTCGCGCCGGCTTCCAGGTCGGTCTGGCCCGCAAGCTGCGAACCGGGTACCCACTGGTCGGCGAGGCCGCCGCTGCCGGCCGCCTCGGTCGGGCCAAGGTCGAGTTGCTGGTCAAGGCCCGCACTCCCGACGTGGCCGAGGTGTTCGACCGCGAAGAGGCAGACCTGGTCGACGCGGTCGAGGCCCGCACGGTGGAGGCCGCCGAGACCTACCTGGCGTCGTGGCGGCTCGCCGTGTTCGAACGCCTGGGCCGCAACCTGCCGGACGCCGACCCCGGGGACGAACGCGAATCGTCGCACCTGCAGCTGTCGCCGCTGCTCGAGGGCCGGTCGCTGGTGCGCGGCGAGCTGAACGCGGCAGACACCGCCATCGTGATCGGCGCGGTCAACGACCGCATCGACCAGTGGCACGCCGCCGGTCTGCTCACCGGAGACCCCCGTTCCCGCCAGGAGCTCCAGGCCGCGGCGTTGGTCGAACTGGTCACCGACGGCACCGCCCCCGCCAACCGCGGCAACGGCGCCCGACCCCTCGTGCTCGCCCTCATCGACGCCGACACCCTGTCGGCCCGCGCCGCCGAGGCCTACCTCGACTGGCTGGCCCAGCAGCAGGGTCCGTCCGGAGACGGGGGGTTCGCCTGGCCACCTGGCCCTGAGCCCACCCCGCCGGGCCCCCCCGCCCCCCCGCCGGCTGGCGCGCCAACCCGGGCCTCCCGCCGGGGCGACCCACCCCGCCCGCCGGGTGGCCACCACGGCGTCCCACCACCCTGGCTGCCGCCGACTCCGCCACCCCGACGTGATCCCGCCAGCAGTCCCCGCGGTTGCACGCCTACGGAGCCCGACCCACCCGATCCCGACCCACCAAAGGCCGACCGACCCGAGGCCCACCCACCCAGGGCCCACCCAACCAGGGCCCAGCAGCCTCCGGCCAACGAGCCAGGGGCCCACCCGCTCTACCAGCCGCCCGACCCTCCGCCCGACCTTCCGGTCGAGCTCCTCCAGCGGATCGAGGACCACCTCGCCGCCCTGCACCGCTTCGCCGACACCAGCCCCACGGTCCGCGGCCGCGCCCGCATGCCGTTCCGGTCAGAGCTCGTGGGTGCCGGTCCGGTCGACCCCGCCCTCATCGAACAGCTGGTGTGCACCAGCGGGCTCACGCCCGTGCTGCACCGCAACCACACCGAGATCCTGCAGATGGGTCGCACCGCCCGGCTCGCCACCGCCGCCCAGCGCCGGGCGTTGGTCGTGCGCTCCGGTGGCACCTGCGAATGGCCCGGCTGCACCATCCCGCACTCCTGGTGCGACGCCCACCACCTCCACCAGTGGGAGCACGGCGGCCCCACCGACCTGGACAACCTCGCGCTGGTCTGCCACCACCACCACGGCCGGTTCCATCAGGACCGGTTCACCGCCGTGGTCACCGCCACCGGCCTGCGGGTGCACCGCGCCGACGGCACCGAGATCGTGGCGCCACTCCTGAGCCGAGTGGCCTGATCACCCCAGGGCGAACACGGCCTCGATGGCGGCTCGTACCTCCACGTCCTCGTCGGTGAGCTCCACCAGGGTGGGGGTGCCGGCCTCGCCGCCCCCGGCGTCGGCCGCCATGGCCATGGCCCGCATCGGGGATGCCTCGAACGGGCGGGGCGCCGGTTCGCCGGCGCCCGGCTCGCGCAGCATGAGCGCGCCGCCCAGCTCCAGGCCCAGCCCCGTGGCGTAGGCGGCGGCCGCCGCTCTGGCGGCTCGGGCCGCGTCGGCGCGCACCTCGTCGTGCACGGGGTTGGCGGGGTCGAGGCCGAAGTGGGGGCCGGCCACGAAGAGGTCGCTGACCCGGTCGAGCACGGCGCGCAGCGCGGCGCTGCCCCCGGTGATGGGCGAGAACCGGGCCGACTCGGTGCGCCGGGCCTCGAAGCCTTCGTGGATGGTCCGCCCGTCTTCCCAGCGGGTGAGCTCCTGCACGCTCAGGGCGGTGGTGGTGCGGCGGACCACCACGTCGGCGTGGGCGGTGAGGGTGGCGTCCAGGTCGGCGTAGGCGGCGGCCGCGGCGGCCAGGGCCTCGGCCGAGTCGGTGGCGCGGCGCACGACCGTGAAGCTCACGTCGGCGTGGTCGGCCGGCGCCCAGCGGCTGGCCTCGCCCACCACGGTGATGCGCGGGATGTCGTTGCTGGCGGTGTCCATGGTCGGGCAGTCAACCACCGGCATGCACCCAGTGGGTCGCGGCCTTGCCATGGCCCCGGTTTCTCGTGACGGGGACCGGCCCAGCCGGGCGCGCTACGAGGTGCTCGACGCCTCGTCGGCGTCGCTCAGGCGCTCCTCGGCCATGGTGAGCACGTTCTGGGCGAGCCGGTTGGAGGCGCCCACGATGTTCTCGGTCATCTTGAA
>DAIMFV010000394.1:0-888 GCA_036724365.1 Acidimicrobiales bacterium
GGTCCAGTCCTGCCGTGGAGCCGGAGGGCCGGGGGCCCGCGTCGGGATCAGTGTCGGGTCGCTACAAGATGGCGGTCTGGCCCAGGAGGACGCGCAGTTCGCCGATGAGGCCTCCGTGGGTGTCGACGCAGAACTGCTCGGGGAGGCGGAGCACCTTGTCGTCTCCCAGGTGGATGAACACCTGCGACTCGCCGGGGAACCGCACCAGGATCGCCTTGAGCTCGTCGACGGTGTCCTGGCTCAGCCGGGTGGGTGACACCTTCACCCGCAGCGGCGGGGCGCCGTCGGTGACGCCGTCGAACACCTCCACGTCCATGGCGATGAACTTGGGCTGATCGTCTCGCCGGTCGACCCGGCCCTTCACCAACAGCACGGCGTCGTCGGCCAGGATGTGGCCGATGTCGGCCATGGTCTTGGGGAACACCATGACCTCGATCGAGGTCTGGAGGTCTTCGAGGGTGAGGACGGCCATCAGGTCGCCCTTCTTGGTCCACTTGCGCTGGAGGCCGTTCACCACGCCACCGATGAGGCGCATGGAACCGTCCTCCACCTCGGCCAGGTCGGTGATGGTGCCGTCGGTCTTGCGGGCCAGGGCGGCCTCGGCGCCCATGAGCGGGTGGTCGCTCACGTACAGGCCCAGCATCTCCTTCTCGAAGGCGAGCTGCTCCTTCTTGTCGAAGGTGAGGGGCGGGATGGTGGCCCGCTCCTCGAAGCCACCGGCGGACTCCTCGACATCGCCGAACAGGCTGAAGATGCCGACATCACGCTCCTTGCGGCGGGCGGAGGGGGCGCGGCCGAACCGTTCCCGACCCGCCCCCCAGCCCCCGGGGGGGGCCCCCAGCGCCCAGAACGCGCCCCGCACGGCCCGCTCCTCGGGACCGACCCGCC
>DAIMFV010000394.1:898-2539 GCA_036724365.1 Acidimicrobiales bacterium
GGCTGAAGATGCCGACATCACGCTCCTTGCGGCGGGCGATGGTGCTGTCGACGATCTGTTCGAAGACCGCCAGCAGGCCCCGGCGGGGGTGGCCGAGCGAATCGAAGCCCCCGGCCTTGATCAGCGACTCCAGGGTCTTCTTGTTGAGCACGGTCATGTCGACGCGCTCGCAGAAGTCGTAGAAGTCCACGAACGGCCCGTTGGCCGTGCGCTCCTCGATGATCTTCTGGACCAGGGCCTCGCCCACGTTGCGCACCGCCGACAGCCCGAACGGGATCACCTCGGTGCCGTCGTCGAGGTGGGCCGGCCCGAAGCCGGACGCCGAGCGGTTGACGTCGGGCACCAGCACCTGGATGCCCATGGTGCGGCACTCGTTCAGGTAGACCGCCGCCTTCTCCAGGGTGGTCTTCACGCTGGTGAGCAGGGCGGACAGGTACTCCACCGGGAAGTGGGCCTTGAGGTAGGCGGTCTGGTAGCTCACCAGGCCGTAGCCGAAGCTGTGGCTCTTGTTGAAGGCGTAGTTGGCGAAGCCCTCGATGGTGTCGAACAGGTCGGTGCCGAGGGTGCTGCCGTAGCCGGTGACGTCGCACCCCTCCACGAACTTGGCCCGCTCCTTGGCCATCAGCTCCGAGCTCTTCTTGCCGCAGGCCTTGCGCAGGTTGTCTGCTTCGGCGAGCGAGTAGCCGGCGAACTTCTGGCTCACCCGCATCACCGACTCCTGGTAGATCATCAGGCCGTAGGTGTCGGCGAGCAGCTCCTCGGCCTCGGGGTGGAAGTACGTCACCGGCTTCCGGCCGTTCTTGATGTCGGCGTAGTCGTTGTGCATGTTCACCGACATCGGGCCCGGCCGGTACAGGGCCACCAGGGCGGCGATGTCCTCGAACGAGCTGGGCGCCAGCGAGCGCATGAGCGTGCGCATGGCGCCGCCCTCCAGCTGGAACACACCGATCGACTCACCGCGGCACAGCATCTCCAGGGTGTGGGCGTCGTCGAGGGGCACCCGGTCGATGTCGAGCTCCACGCCACGGAACCGCTGGATGATCTCGAGCGTGTCGGAGATGACGTCGAGGTTGCGCAGGCCCAGGAAGTCCATCTTCAGCAGGCCCAGCGCCTCCACTCCGCCCATCTCGTACTGGGTGACCACCGGGGCGTCCTCGATCGGCTGGCCCGCGGCGGGTTTGCGCTGGATGGGCAGGTAGGTGGTGAGCGGCTCCTTGGTGATCACCACCGCGGCGGCGTGGATGCCGTCCTGGCGGCGCAGGCCCTCCAAGCCCTTGGCCACGTCGATCACCTTCTGGGCGTCGGGATCCTCGTGGTACATCTGACGGAGGTCGGCGGCCATCTTGTAGCCGTCCTCGAACTTGGGGTGCTGCTCGAGGCAGGCGTAGAGCGGGGTGTCGCGACCCATCACCAGCGGGGGCATGGCCTTGGCCACCTTGTCGCCCACCGCGTAGGGGTAGCCCAGCACCCGGGCCGCATCTCGCACCGCGGCCCGGGCCTTGATGGTGGAGAAGGTCACGATCTGGGCCACGTGGTCTCGCCCATAGCGCTCGGCGGCGTAGCGGATCATCTCGTCTCGGTAGCGGGAGTCGAAGTCCATGTCGATGTCGGGCATGGAGATGCGGCTGGGGTTGAGGAACC
>DAIMFV010000395.1:0-2513 GCA_036724365.1 Acidimicrobiales bacterium
GGGGTCCCGGCTCCCGCCGGAAAAGGCCTTGGAGTTCGGCTGGACCCCCCTCCGGGCGGCCCCCAGCCCGACCCACCCCGCCCTCCCCCGCCTGCTCGACGGGGTGAAGGCCGTGGGCCTCACCGCCATGTCGAACGTCACCGGCACCCTCACGCCGGTGGCGGAGATCACCGCCGCGGCCCACGCCGCCGGTGCGGTGGTGGTGCTCGACGCCTGCCAGTACGTGCCCCACCTCCCCACCGATGTCCGGGCGCTGGGCGTCGACTTCGCGGCGTTCTCCGGCCACAAGATGCTCGGGCCCACCGGCATCGGGGTGCTCTGGGGCCGCGAGGAGCTGCTCGACGCCATGCCCCCGTTCCTGGGCGGCGGCGGGATGATCCTCGATGTGCGCCTCGACGCCTTAAAGCCGGCCGACCTGCCGGCAAAGTTCGAAGCCGGCACGCCGCCGATCGCCGAGACCGTCGGGCTCCACGCCGCCATCGACTACCTCGACCACCTGGGCATGGACGCCGTGCGCCGCCACGAGGTCGAGCTCACGGCCTACGCCATGCGCACCCTCACCGAGCGCCTCGGCCCGCAGCTCACCATCCACGGCCCGGCCGAGCCGGCCGGGCGCGGCGGCGTGCTGTCGCTGGCCGTCGGCGACATCCACCCCCACGACCTCTCGCAGTTCATGGACGAGCACGCCGTGTGCGTGCGACCGGGCCACCACTGCGCCAAGCCCCTCATGCGGGTGCTCGGCGTCGGGGCCACCGCCCGGGCCTCGTTCTACGTCTACAACGACACCGACGACGTCGACGCGTTGGCCGAGGCCCTCGCCGAAGCGGCAAGCTTCTTCTCGTTCTGACCGGCGCCCGCGCCGCGCCCGCCCCCACCACCGGAAGGCCCACCCGATGCCCGGACTCGAGGATCTCTACCGGGAGATCATCCTCGACCACTACCGCAACCCCCGTAACCGGGGCGAGCTGGAGGTCCCGCCGGCCCACCGGGCCGAGGGGTTCAACCCGCTCTGCGGCGACGAGATCGTGGTCTACCTGCAGCTCGACCCCGACGGCACGGTGGCCGACGTCCGCATCGGCGGCACCGGCTGCTCGATCAGCCAGTCGTCGGCCTCGATGATGTCGGCTGCGGTGAAGGGCAAGACGGCCGCGGAGATCCGCACCCTGGCCCGGGCGTTCAAGGCGATGATGTCGATCCACGAGTCGAGCCTGGAGGCCGAGGGCGAGTCGGGCGAGGAACCCGTCGCCGACGACGACGCCGCCGAACTGGCCCAGGTCCGCCTCGGCGACCTGGAGGCGCTCCGGGGCGTGGTGAAGTTCCCGGTACGGATCAAGTGCGCCACCCTGGCCTGGAACACCCTGGCAGAAGGGCTGGCCGAAGCCGAGGCCGACGGCGCGACCTGATCCGAACCGCCTGACTCGGGTCGCCCAGCTCAGAAAACCTGAGCGCGGGAATGTCAACTTCGTCGGTAGCGTTGGTGGGTGCACCATCCCCTCCCCCGGGAGCGCCACCGTGACCGAGACCACCACCTTGACCCTGCCGATCCTGCCGCTCACCAGCGGCGTGGTCTTCCCGGGCATGGTCCTCACCATCGCCCTGGAGACCGCGGAGGCCCGGGCCGCGGTCGACGCCGCCGGCGACGACGGACGACTGCTCCTGGTGCCCCGCGTCGACGGGCGCTCGGCCACGGTCGGTGCCGTGGTCACAGTGGAATCGCGCGGCGCCCTCCCCTCCGGCACGCCGGCCCTCGTGGTGCGGGCCACCGACCGGGCCCGCCTCGGCATCGTCACCGGCCGCACGGGAGGACCCGACGACGCCGAGGGCCCCGACACCGTGACGTGGGTCGAGGCCGAAACCGTCCAGCCCGAGATCACCGACCGGGCCCACGAGCTGGCCGCCGAACTGCGGGCCGCGTTCCAGGCCCTGGTGGAGGCGTTGGGCACGCCTCGCCTGGTCGAGGTGATCCGGGGCCTCGACGAGCCCGATGCCCTCGCCGACGCCGCCGGGTGGTGGCCCGAGCTCACCATGGCCCGCAAGGTGGAGCTGTTGGAGACCCTCGACGTGGCCGACCGCGTGGCCAAGCTCCTCGGCTGGGTGAAGGAGGCGCTGGCACAGCTCAGCCTCCAGGAGAAGATCCGCGCCGAGGTCAGCGAGGGCCTGGAGAAGAACCAGCGCGAGTTCCTCCTCCGCCAGCAGCTCGCCGCCATCCGCAAGGAGCTGGGCGACGGCGACGGTGGGAGCGGCGACGGCGACGGCGTCGAGGCCTACCGGGAGCGCCTGGCCGAGCTGGCGGCACCCGAGGCGGTCCGCCAGGCCGCTGAGCGCGAGATCGGGCGGCTCGAGCGCAGCAGCGAGCAGTCACCCGAACAGGGGTGGATCCGCACCTGGCTCGACACGGTCCTCGCCGTGCCGTGGGCCACCCGCTCCACCGACCACCTCGACCTGGCCGGCGCCCGCGCCGTGCTCGACGCCGACCACCACGGCCTCGACGAGGTGAAGGACCGCATCGTGGA
>DAIMFV010000396.1:0-1706 GCA_036724365.1 Acidimicrobiales bacterium
CGTACTCCTCGCCGGTGCCGTAGTCCGACAGCACGGAGTGGCGCTGGGAGAACGTGCCCCGGCGGGAATCCTGGCCGGCGAAGCGGATGTTGTTGCCCTCGAGCAGGATCGAGCCCATGGCCAGGGCCTCGGCCGTGGCCCAGTCGACCTCGCCGTCGTTCACCATCTTGGTGCGGGCCTCGAACTGCTTGGCCAGCTTGGGGTGCACCTGGAAGCCGTCGGGCACCGAGGACATCACCGCGTAGATGCGGTTCAGCGTCTCCCGGTCGACGCCGGTGTCGAGGTGGGGCAGCACGCCCACCGCCGGCGGCACGCGCTTGGCGATGATCTCAGTGGCCGGCTTGGAGTCCCGCGTCTCGGTGAGGGCGGTCTGGAGGCGGGCGCTGAAGTCGTCGAGCGCCTGCTCGGCCTCCTCCATCGAGAGGTCGCCGCGCTTGACCAGGGCCTCGGTGTACAGCTTGCGCACCGAACGCCGGGCGTCGATGCGCTTGTACATGAGGGGCTGGGTGTAGCTGGGGTCGTCGCCCTCGTTGTGACCGTGGCGGCGGTAGCAGACCATGTCGATCACGACGTCCTTGCGGAACGTCTGGCGGAACCGGTAGGCCAGCCGGGCCACCCGCACGCAGGCCTCGGGGTCGTCGCCGTTCACGTGGAAGATCGGCGCCTCGATCATCTTGGCCACGTCGGTGCAGTACTCCGACGACCGGGCCGAGTCGGGCGAGGTGGTGAACCCGAGCTGGTTGTTGATGATCAGGTGGATGGTGCCGCCCACCCGGTAGCCCTTGATGGTGGAGCAGTTGAGCGTCTCGGCCACCACGCCCTGGCCGGCGAAGGCGGCATCGCCGTGCAACAGCACCGGCAGCACCGAGAACGCCTCGGGGTCGTTGATGTGGTCCTGCATGGCGCGCACCATGCCCTCGACCACCGGGTCGACGGTCTCGAGGTGGCTGGGGTTGGCCGCCAGCTCCACCGTGAGCTCCTTGCCGGTGCGGCTGGTGAAGGTGCCGGTCTGGCCCAGGTGGTACTTGACGTCGCCCGAGCCCTGGGTGGACTCGGGGTCGATGAAGCCTTCGAACTCGCGGAAGAGCTGGTCGTAGCGCTTGCCGACGATGTTGGTGAGCACGTTGAGTCGACCGCGGTGGGCCATGCCCATCACGGCGGCGTGGAGGCCGTCTTCGGCCGCCGCATCGAGCACCGCGTCGAGGATCGGGATGGCCGACTCGGCGCCCTCGATGCCGAAGCGCTTCTGGCCCACGTACTTGGTGGCGAGGAACTTCTCGAACGCCTCGGCGGCATTGAGCCGACCCAGGATGTGGCGCTGCTCCTCGGCATCGATGCGGTCGGTGACGCCCTCGACCTGTTCCTGGATCCACTGCTTCTGGACCGGATCGGAGATGTGCATGTACTCGATGCCGACGGTGCGGCAGTAGGCGTCGCGCAGCACGTGCAGGAGGTCGCCGAGCTTCATGCGGGCCCGGCCGCCAACGCCGCCGCAGAGGAACTCGCGGTCGAGGTCCCAGATGGTGAGCCCGTAGGTGAAGGGGTCGAGCTCGGAGTGCATCACCGGCTCTTTCCAGGCCAGCGGGTCCAGGTCGGCGATGAGGTGGCCGCGCACCCGGTGCTGGTTGATGAGCGTCTGCACGTGCATCTGCTTCTCGAGGCGGCTCGCCTCGCGGTCGCTCGGGTTGTCGTCCGAGCGCCACAGC
>DAIMFV010000396.1:1716-2481 GCA_036724365.1 Acidimicrobiales bacterium
GGCGGGACTGCTCCTTGTCGGCCGGGTTGTCGTCGACCCGCCACTGGACGGCCTCGTAGGGCACACCGAGCGATCGGAAGGCGTTGTCGTAGAACCCGTCGGCGCCCATCAGCAGTTCCTGGACGCGCTTCAGGAACAGGCCCGACTCCGCGCCCTGGATGATGCGGTGGTCGTAGGTGGAGGTGATGGTCATCACCTTCGACACCCCGAACTCGGCCAGCGCCTGCTCGTCGGCGCCCCCGAAGGTGGCCGGGAAGTCGAGGCGGCCGACCCCCACGATGAGGCCCTGGCCGGGCATGAGGCGGGGCACGGACTGGACGGTGCCGATGGTGCCCGGGTTGGTGAGGGTGATGGTGGCCCCGGCGAAGTCGTCGGGGGAGAGCTTGTTGGAGCGGACCTTGCGGATGACGTCCTCGTAGGCGCCCCAGAAGCCCCGGAAGTCGAGCGTGTCGGCATCTCGGATGACCGGCACCAGCAGGGTGCGGGAGCCGTCGGACTTCTCCATGTCGACCGCAAGGCCCAGCCCGACGTGCGGGTGTCGGACCACCCGGGGCTTGCCGTCGGGCCCCTCGAGGTAGGAGCTGTTCATCACGGGGAAGCTGTCGGCCGCGGCGCGGACGATGGCGTAGCCGATGAGGTGGGTGAAGCTGACCTTGCCGCCGCGGGTGCGACCCAGGTACCCGTTGATCACCCGGCGGTTGACCTCGAGCAGCTTGGCCGGGACCTCGCGGAACGACGTGGCGGTGGGGACCTCGAGGCTGGCCT
>DAIMFV010000397.1:0-2414 GCA_036724365.1 Acidimicrobiales bacterium
TGGACCAGGCGAACACGGCGACGAACCCGCCGAGCAGGACCGGCCAGAGGAGGGCCGCGCCCCGGAAGCGGCCGACCTGACGGGCCTGCACCGCGAGCTGGGCGGCGACCAGGGCGTACGCCAGGACGGCACCGGCCAGGTCGCCGCCGGCCGCCCCGTCGCCGACCAGGACCGACCAGACCGGGGCACCCGGGCTGACGGTGGCCAGGGCCACCGTCAGCAGGCTGCTGAGCCAGGCGGCCACGGCGAGGCCCCGCACCATCGGCGTGCGGGTGGCGCCGGTGGCCAGGTTCTGGGCCCCCCCCTCGACCAGCCCCGGCAGGTCGCGGTACATGCGGAACCGGATCAGGGCGTGGCCACCGAGGCAGTGCACGGGTAGGCCCGCCCCGCCGAACTGCTCGGCCAGGGCCAGGTCCTCGGCCACCTGGTGGCGCACGGCCCGGTGCCCGTCGACCGCCCAGTAGTCGGTGGCCGAGGTGACCAGGCAGGGACCCGCCGCCCCCCACTCCCGGCGGGGCCGTACCAGCGAACCCACCCCCAGCCCCATCATGGTGATCACGTTGAAGGGGAGCGACAGGGCCTCGACCCGCCGCCGGATCCGGTGCTGGGGTTGCACCGACACCAGCCCACCCTGGACCTCCCAGCGGTGGACCACCGCGGCGAGGGCCTCGGGGGCCAGCTCCACGTCGGCATCGAGGAACACCAGGACCTGCCCGGCGGCCGCCAGCGCGCCGGTGTGGCACGCCCACGACTTGCCGGTCCACCCCTCGGGCACGGCCGGGGCGGTGAGCACCCGGACCGCGGGGACCCGAGCCGCCACCCGGGCCGTGCCGTCGGTGGAGCCGTCGTCGACCACGATGATCTCGTCGGCGGCCCAGGCCTGGGCCTGCAGGTCGGCCAACAGCCGGGGCAGACGGTCGGCCTCGTTGCGCGCCGGCACGATCACCGACACCCGTAGGCCCGGATGGGGGCGTGCCGTGGAGTTCAGACGGGGCAGGCGCCACATCAGGACCCAGCCGAGCAGCCAGCCGGCGGCGAGCAGCCCGCTGCCGAAGGGGAACCAGGTGGGGAGGTCGGGGAGGAGGGGCAGGGTCATGCTCGGGCCTCGGCGTAGGCGGCCAGGGCCCGGTGACGGGCCAGGGCGTGGTCGACGATCGGGAACGGGTAGGTCTCGCCCAGCGTCACGCCTGCAGCCGCCAGCTCGAGCGGCGGCGCTTCCCAGGGGGCGTGGATGGCGCGGTCGTCGAGACCGGCCAGCTCGGGCACCCAGCGGCGCAGGTAGTGGCCGCCGGCGTCGTGGGTCCGGCTCTGGGTCACCGGGTTGAACACCCGGAAGTACGGCGCGGCGTCGGGACCGGTGCCCGCCACCCACTGCCAGTTGCCCACGTTCTGGGCGGGGTCGGCATCGGTGAGGAGGCGGCGGAAGTGCCGCTCGCCGTGGCGCCAGTCGACGAGCAGGTCCTTCACCAGGAACGAGGCCGCCACCATGCGCACCCGGTTGTGCATGGCGCCGGTGGCCCGCAGCTCGCGCATGCCCGCGTCGACGAGCGGGAAGCCGGTACGGCCGTCCTGCCAGGCCGCCAGGTCCTCGGGGTCGTCGAGCCAGCGGATGGCGTCCAGCTCACGCCGCTGGGCGTGGTGCACCAGCTCGGGGGACTCGTGCAGGAGGTGGGCGAACCAGTCCCGCCAGGCGAGTTGGCGCACGAACGCCTCCCGCCCGGCGGTGGCGTCGCCGGTGGTCGACACGACGTGGCGGGGCCCACGTCGTCCCGGCTCGCGGGGTAGCGGTCGACGCCGTCGGCCAGGAACCGGTGGAGCTGGTCGACCGCAGCTGCGGTGCCGACGCCGGTCCCGTCGCCTTCGAGTCCGGCTTCCAGCCCGGCGTCGCCGGGCGCTGCGGGTGGCCCGTCACCGGGGTCGTCGAGCACGGTGGCCGAACCCGGTTTGGGCCACGGATCCCACGCGGTGGCGCGCCAGGCCCGGTGGAAGGCGCCGAAGACCCGGTGGACCCGACCCTCGCCGGTGCGGACGGAACCGGGGGGCAGCACGAGCGTGCCCCACGTGGTGGTGACGCCACCGTCCGGCAGGGCCTGCGCCACCTGCTGGTCCCGGCGGGGGGCGGAGGGGGGCACGTCGGCGGTCCCGTAGGGGTGGGCGGCGCCCCGGCCACCTCGGCCTCCAGCCGGGCCCGCCGATGCGGCCCGGCCGCGGCGAGCAGGCGCGGATCGAGCACGTAGAGCGCCGCCACCGTCTCGTGTCCGGTGGTGGCTGCGGCCCAGGCCGGGTTGTCGTCGAGCCGCAGGTCCCGACGGAACCACACCAGGCCGGTCATCGGTCGCGCACCCAGGTGAGGACGTCGTCGGCGGTGGCCGCCCAGGCGTCGGCCCCGAGGCGGCGGGCCTCGTCTTCGGTGG
>DAIMFV010000398.1:0-2377 GCA_036724365.1 Acidimicrobiales bacterium
CGTGCGCTACGTGCTCGACGAGGCCAGCCCGGACTTCGAGTACGGCTACGGCGAGGCCCTGGCTGATCGGCGGGTGGTCCGGCCCGTCTACTTCCCGCGCACCAACGGTCACATGGAGTGGTCGGCGCCCGATGGTTCGCTGCACGCCGCCTCGTTCGATGACGCGCTGGACCAGGCCCGGTCGAGCCAGCGGTTGCGTACGGCCCTGTCACTGGAGGGCGAGTGGCTCCCGTCGGTGCTGCGGGCGGCCGTGGACCAACTCGACGCGGTGCGCCAGGTGCAGCCCGATGCCGGCGGCCTGGTGATCGCCATCGACCAGGACCACGCCCGGGGGATCGCCGCGCTCCTCCGGGACCGGTTCGGCCAGCAGGCCACGGTGGTCACCTCCGACGATCCGGCGGCGTCCGATCTCATCGCCCGGTTCGCGTCGGGTACCGACCCGTGGCTGGTGTCGGTGCGGATGGTGTCGGAGGGCGTCGACATCCCCCGGCTGCGGGTGGGGGTCTACGCCACCACCACCACCACCGAGCTGTTCTTCCGCCAGGCCGTGGGCCGCTTCGTGCGCTGGACCCCGGGCACCCGCGACCAGAAGGCCTACGTGTTCATCCCCGACGACCCGAGGTTGCGGTCCCGGGCGTTCCAGATCGCCGATCAGCGTCGCCACAGCCTGCGGCGCCGGGAGCAGGAGCGGTTCGAGCGCGACCCGGCCGCGCTCGACACCGGGGCCGAGGAGCAGCTCTCGCTCTTCGCGGCCCTGTCGGCGGTGGCCACCGACCACCAGACCCATGCGCCGTTCGCCAGCGCCGACGAGGTCGACGACGACCTCGACGCGTCGCTCGACGACGACCCCACCCTGGTGCTGGACCTGGCGCCGCCGCCCCCCCTGGCGGGCGACCGTCGCAGCCTCCACGATCTGGGCATCGAGTTCGGGGGCGATGCCGCCCGCACCCGTCGCGAGGAGAAGCGGCGGCTGCGGGAGCAGAACGCCGAGGTCGCCGGCACCATCGCCCGACGAACCGGCCAGACCCACGCCCAGGTGAACGCCGAGCTCAACCGACTGTCCGGGGTGGGCCGCATCACCGAGGCCACCGTGGCGCAGCTGCGGACCCGGCTCGAGGTGGCCGAGCGCCTCGCTCGCCGCTGAGACGGTCTCGGACCGGGCCGCTGAGCCTGGTTTCAGGCGGTGCCGCGTTGTTCCTGGATCATCCAGGCCGTCCGCACGTCGTCGCGGGCGTTGCCGGCGGCCTGGGCGAAGATGCCGGCGATCACGAGGGTCAGGTAGCCCAGGTACCACCACCAGTCGTCCTGGATGCGCTCGGTCACGTAGGCCCGGGTGAGATCGGTGGTCTCCAGTGCCCCGACGAGGAGCATGCCGCCGGCCACCATGGCGGTGGCCCCGGCCGTGGCGCTGACGATGACCAGCACGATCCGCGGGAAGTTGGTGACCAGGGCGAAGACCGCGAACACCACGCTCACGGCCACCGCCACCAGCACGATGAGCCAGTTCCACCCGACCCCGAGTGCGGTCATGAGCGCCGAGCCCGCCAGGAAGCCCAACGAGCCCATGGTGAGGATCACCGCCACCTCGTAGTAGAGGTAGGCGAGCAGGGCGAAGACCACGCCCACCACCAGGCCCACGATCCACCCCACCGGCTTGGCCAGCAGGGCGTCGCCGGTGATGGCCGAGATGGCGCCCGCGCCCACGGCGAAGCCGGTGAACGCGCCCCAGAGGGGGATGATCAGGCGGAACGCCCGGTAGCCGCTGAAGCAGAACACGGAGCCCGCGACGAGGGCGATCAGACCGATGACGATGTCTTCCACGAACTGGACCCTACGCCGCCGACATCGGCCTGCCCCGGACCCGCGCCCCGACCCCGGTCAACGAAACATCCAGGCCACCGCGAAGGTCACGCCGGTGGTGGCCAGGTGGGCGAGGACCGGCGCCACCACGCGGTCGGCGCGGACCCGCAGCCCTACCAACACCAGGCCCGCCAGCGTGGTGGCCACCAGCGTGCCCGCGGTGGTGGCCACCCGGCCCACCTCCGCGAGGTCGGTGTCGACGGCACCACCCCGCCAGGCCGGGAACACGTGCCACAGGCCGAACAGCACCGCCCCCACCACCCAGGTCCACCGGGGGCCGCCCACCCGGTCGAGCAGGGCGTGCAACGTGCCCCGGAAGGCCAGTTCCTCCACCAGGACCGTGCCGAGCGGGATGACCACGACTGCCCGCAGCAGCATGGACCCGGCGGACACGTCGGCCCGGTCGTCGGTGAGGGCACCCAGCAGCCCGAGGCCCACCACCCCGACCGTGACCAGGGCGAAGGCGGCCCCGCCGAGGCGCAGGCCCGGAACCAGCGTGGCGCGGCCCAGGCCGAGG
>DAIMFV010000399.1:0-2362 GCA_036724365.1 Acidimicrobiales bacterium
GGGCCTACTCCAGGCCCTTCTCCAGCTTGGTGAGAGCGGCCTCTTCGGTCACGTTGAGGGCGAAGCTCAGCTCCGACACCAGGATGCCGCGGGCCCGCTCCAGCATGGACTTCTCGGCCGTGGACAGGCCCTTGCCCTTCTCGCGCAGCGCCAGGTTCCGGACCACCTCGGCCACCTGGTAGACGTCGCCCGACTTCATCTTCTCCTGGTGGTTCTTGAAGCGCCGGCTCCAGTTGGCCGGCTCGCGCACGTCTCGCTTGGCGATGAGGCGGAACAGGTCCTCCACGTCGGACTTGGAGATCGGCGGGCGCATGCCCACCTCTTCGGCCTTGTCGACGGGCACCGACAGCGTGAGGTCTCCGTGCACCATCTCCAGCACGAAGTACTCCTTGCTCTCGCCCTGGAGCTTCCGCTTGACCTTCTTCTTGATGATGGCGGCGCCGTGGTGCGGGTAGACCACGCGATCGTTGACCTTGAAGGACATCTGGCTCCACTTCGATCCGTGCGGTCCACGCTGGGGGCTTCCATTGTGCCAGACCGCCTCCGAGCCCGGAGAACCGGCGGATCTTGCACGACCGGTGCAAGATCATCGCGCGGTGCGTAGTGTCGGGCCATGTCCGACGTCGCCTTCGGCCTCAACCCGTTCGAACCCGGGTACTACGACGACCCCTACCGCCAGTACGCCCAGCTGCGCGAGCACGACCCGGTGCACCGCTCCGATCTCGGGCCCTGGCTGATCACCCGCTGGGCCGACGTGCACACCGTGCTGCGCCGCCCCGGCACCAGCGTCGACGAGCGCAACCTCCCCGAAGGCCGGCGCCGCCGCGACCGCCTGGTGGAGATCGACCCCAAGCGGGCCAACCGGGCCAGCCACGCCATCTTGAACATCGATCCGCCCGACCACACCCGGCTGCGCAAGCTGGTCTCCAAGGCGTTCACACCCCGGGCCGTGGAACGGATCCGGGCCCGCACGGCAGAGCTCACCGACGAGATCCTCGACGACCTGGCCCGGCGCAACGAGCCGGTCGACCTCATCGCCGACCTGGCCTTCCCGCTCCCATTCCAGGTGATCTCCGAGCTGCTCGGCATGCCCGAGGGCGACCGAGACCAGCTCCGGGCCTGGTCGCACACCCTCACCCAGGTGCTGGACCCCCTGCTCGTGATGGAGCACGCCGAAGCCATCGTGGAGGCGTCGGACCGCATGGTCGAGGTCGTCACCGCCGCCATCGCGTGGAAGCGCCAGCGGGACGACGACGACCTGCTCTCGGCGCTCATCCGCGCCGAGGACGACGGCGACGTGCTCTCGGACCACGAGCTGATCGACAACGTGACCCTGCTCTACCTGGCCGGCCACGAGACCACCGTGAACCTGATCGGCAACGGCACCAACGCCCTGCTCGACCACCGCGACCAGTTGGAGCGCCTGGTGGCCGACCCGACGCTCGACGCCAACGCCGTGGAGGAGCTGTTGCGCTTCGACAGCCCCGTGCAGTTCTCCCGGCGCATCGCCCTGGAGCCCTTCGAGGTCGACGGCCACCGCGTGGAGCCTGGTCAGATGGTCATGACCGGCCTGGGCGCCGCCAACCGCGATCCGGCCAAGTTCGGCCCCGACGCCGAGCAACTCGACCTGTCACGGGCCGACGCCCGCGAGCACGTCTCGTTCGGCAGCGGCGTGCACCACTGCCTGGGCGCAGCCCTGGCCCGCCTGGAGGGCCAGGAGGGCATCGGCCGCCTGGTCCGCCGCTTCCCCCAGATGGAGCGAGCCGCCGACCCGGTGCACAACCAGCGCCTGGTCCTGAGAGGCTACGACCACCTCCCGGTGATGCTCCACGGCTGACCACCGGTCACGCCACAGTCACTCGCACTGCGGCCCGAACCTCACCATGCCGACCTCGTCGTAGCAGAGCTTCTCCCCGTCGATCTCGGTGAGCGGTTCGCCGTCCTCGTCGACGAACCGACAGTCGTCCCCACTACGCCCGTACACGTGGCCTTCGGCGTCCCCGATCCCGTCGGCCCAGCAGAAGTTCGGTTCCCCATGCTCGTCTGGCCGCTGGCTCACCACCAGCCCACCGCACACCAGCAAGAAGAGCACCGCCAGCACGGCAGTCCGTCTCGGCATGGCCCCACGCTACCGACCGGCCCCCGCAAGGGCTGGACGAACGGGCCCGACACCGACGACCAGCGACCAGCGACCAGTTCGCCCGCTTCGCTGGAGGAGAAGACCGAAGGGCCGCGGAGGAACTGCGAATCGGGCGAACCCGGCCGGGCGCCGCAGCGAAGCGAGGACCGGCCCGGCCGGAACCAACAACACGAGCGCCGGAGGCGCACCACGAGACCCGAGCACCGAGGGGGGAAGGCGCCC
>DAIMFV010000400.1:0-2331 GCA_036724365.1 Acidimicrobiales bacterium
CCCCACCAACCCGCGGTCGGCCATGGAGTGGTACTGGCCCACCGACGCCGAGGTGGCCGCCGGCCTGCCCGGCTACAAGCCCACCACCGTCGGCCACCCCAAGAAGATCAAGGAGGCCGCCGAGCTGATCCTGGCCTCGGAGCGGCCGGTGATCTACGCCGGAGGCGGCATCCTCAAGGCCCGGGCCGCCGAGGCCCTGCGTGAGCTGGCCGAGCTGCTCGACCTGCCGGTGGTCACCACCCTCATGGCCCGGGGCGCCTTCCCCGACGACCACCCCCTGTGCCTGGGCATGCCCGGCATGCACGGCAACTACACGGCGATCATGTCCATGCAGGAATCAGACCTGCTGATCGCCCTGGGGAGCCGGTTCGACGACCGCGTCACCGGCAAGGTGCCCTCGTTCGCCCCCCTCGCCAAGATCATCCACGCCGACATCGACCCCGCAGAGCTGGGCAAGGTCCGCCGGCCCGACGTGCCCATCGTGGGCGACTGCAACAAGATCATCGTGGAGCTGGTGGCCGTCATCCGCTCGATGCTCGACGCCGGGTCCGCCAAGCCAGACCTCACCCCGTGGCGCTCCACGCTGTCGGGCTGGCAGGAGCAGTACCCGCTGGCCTACGAGCCCCAGCAGGACGGTGAGTCCCTCAAGCCCCAGATGGTGCTCGAGGCCCTGCGCGACGCGGCGCCCGAGGACTGCATCGTGACCAGCGGCGTCGGCCAGCACCAGATGTGGGCCAGCCAGTACTGGACCTTCCGCCATCCCTACACGTGGATCAACTCCGGTGGGCTCGGCACCATGGGCTTCTCGGTCCCCGCGGCCATCGGGGCCAAGGTCGGTCGCCCCGATCGCATGGTCTGGGCCATCGACGGCGACGGCTGCTTCCAGATGACGGCCCAGGAACTGGTGACCGCGGCCGCCGAGCGCATCCCGGTGAAGATCGCCATCCTCAACAACGCCTACCTGGGCATGGTCCGCCAGTGGCAGGAGATGTTCTACGAGGAGCGCTACTCCGAGGTGTACCTCTCACCTGATCTTCCCGACTACGTGAAGTGGGCCGAGGCCATGGGCTGCGTGGCGTTCCGCGTCGAACACCCCGACGACATCGCCCCCACCATCGAGAAGGCCAACGCCATCGACGACCGTCCGGTGGTGGTCGAGTTCCGCACCGACGCCGCCGAGAAGGTGTTCCCCATGGTCCCTGCCGGCAAGTCCAACTCCGAGGTCCAGGTGCCCCAGTTCCAGGTGCGCCCAGGTGGCCCCGGCACCGGGGAGGGGGGTCAGTGACCGAGCTCCGCCACCACACCCTGTCGGTCCTGGTGGAGAACAAGGCCGGCGTGCTCGCACGCGTGGTCAACCTGTTCTCCCGTCGCGCCTACAACATCTACTCGCTGGCGGTGGCCCCCACCGATGACGAGCGCTTCAGCCGCATCACCGTGGTGGTCGACGTGGAGTCGGCGCCTCTCGAACAGATCGTCAAGCAGCTCAACAAGCTCATCAACGTGGTGAAGATCACCGAGCTCGATCCCCGTCGGGCCGTGGAGCGCGAGCTGCTGCTCGCCACCGTCCACGCCTCGGTGGCCGATCGACCCCAGGTCGCCGAGCTCACCCGCATCTTCGAGGGCAAGATCGTGGCCGTCAGCAACGAGGCCCTCACCGTCTCGCTCGAGGGCCACCCCAACAAGATCGACGACTTCGAGGAGCTGCTCCGTCCGTTCGGCATCGTGGAGCTCCAGCGCACCGGGCGCGTGGCCCTGCCCAAGCTCGATCGCGAACCCGCCCGCCTCCACGCCGTCTCGGCCGTGAAGGGCAAGGTCTCCTGACGGTGCTTCGCACTCCCTCGTCGGCGGGGACGCGGGGCTTCTGCCTCTCGGCCGTCGGTTCGCGTGGTGCGCCTTCGGCGCTCGACTGCTGGTTCCGGCCCGGCGTGTCCTCGCTGCGCTGCGGCCGCCGAGCCGGGTCGGCACCGATGGCCGGCCGTCTTGCACCTCCAGCTCCATCCCGCCCGGCGATCGGTGCCGACGGCCCAGAAGTCCGACCTTGTGGCCGACGCCCTCGGCATCGATGGTCGGGTCATTGGCCCCTGGGGACCGAGACCACCTAGAAACAACCCCTGTACGCCCTGCCGCGCGGCTGCCGTCGCCCGGTTCCCACACGAGAGCACGAGAGAGAACGATGGCCAACGTCTACTACGAGAAGGACGCCGACCGGTCCAAGATCGCCGGCCGCAAGGTGGCCGTGCTCGGCTACGGCTCCCAGGGCCACGCCCACGCCCTCAACCTCAAGGAGTCGGGCATCGACGTGCGCGTCGGCGTGCGTGCGGGGTCCGCGCC
>DAIMFV010000401.1:0-2292 GCA_036724365.1 Acidimicrobiales bacterium
GGAGGACCAGGCCATTGACCGGACGCACCGCATCGGGCAGGTGAACCCGGTGGTGGTCTACCGCTACGTGGCCCAGCGGACCATCGAGGAGAAGGTCATGGAGCTCAAGGCCCGCAAGGCGGCGCTGTTCAACGACGTCATCGACGCCGACGGTGCGCTGGCCGGTGCGCTCACCGAAGCAGACGTCCGAGGCCTGCTCGACCTGACCTGACGTGACGGGGCCCGCCGGAGCCCGTCCCGGGGGCCAAAACGGCGAACGCCCCGTGGTCCCGACGAGCGGGGCACGGGGCGGTGGGCCGACGAGGGTCGGGCTCGGGGCCCGACCGCCGTGGCTACTCGGCGGCGGCAGCGGCGGCGTTGAGCCGCTTGGCCAGACGAGACTTGCGCCGGGAGGCGGCGTTCTTGTGGATGACGCCCTTGTTGGCGGACTTGTCGATCCGCTTCATGGCCAGGCTGCCGGCCGCGGCGGCGTTGTCGGCCCCCGACTCGGCCGCGGCGAGGGCGGACTTGATGCGGGTGCGCAGCTCGGAGCGGACCGCCTTGTTGGCGACCCGACGCTTCTCGTTCTGACGGTTGCGCTTGATCTGGCTCTTGATGTTGGCCACGGTGCCTTGGCTCCACTGGTTCGTTTGAAAGCTGGATCAGGCTAGCGGCACACCGGGCGTCGCTCCCAACCGGCCCGTTCGGCGTTCGTCCGTGGTGTGGGCCCCCCGGTAGCGTGGACTGCTCCGCCCCGCTCCCGAAGGCCCCGATGGACCTCTCCAAGATCCGTTCGCTCAGCGTGATCGCCCACATCGATCACGGCAAGACCACGCTCAGCGACCGCATCCTCGAAGTCTGCGGTGCCGTGGACGCGCGGGACATGCGCGCCCAGTACCTGGACTCCATGGACATCGAGCGCGAGCGGGGCATCACCATCAAGCTCCAGTCGGTTCGCCTCGCCTACAAGGACCACGTCCTCAACCTGATCGACACCCCGGGCCACGTCGACTTCGGCTACGAGGTGAGCCGGTCCCTCGCGGCCTGCGAAGGCGTGATCCTGCTGGTCGACGCGGCCCAGGGCATCGAGGCCCAGACCCTGGCCAACTGCTACCTGGCCCTGGAGAACGACCTCGAGATCGTGGCCTGCCTCAACAAGATCGACCTCCCGGCGGCCGACCCCGACCTGTACGCGTCCGAGATCGAGACCGTGCTCGGCATCCCCGCCTCGGAGGTGCTGCGCATCAGCGCCAAGACCGGCGAGGGCGTGCCCGAACTGCTCGACGCCGTGATCGAGCGGATCCCGGCCCCGGGGGGCGACCCCGACGCCGCCCTGCAGGCGCTGATCTTCGACTCCCACTTCGACCAGTACCGCGGCGTCGTGTCGTCGGTGCGGGTGATGAACGGGGTGCTGCGCACCGGCGAGAAGCTCCGCTTCATGCAGGCCGGCGCCACCTACGAGGCCGACGAGGTGGGCGTGCGCACCCCCGAACCCACGCCGGTCAAGGAGCTGGGGCCGGGGGAGACGGGCTACCTGATCGCCGGCATCAAAGACGTGGCCGAGGCCCGGTCCGGCGAGACGGTCACCACCGCCCGCAACCCGGCACCCGAGCCCCTCGACGGCTACCGAGACCCCAAGCCCATGGTGTTCTGCGGGATCTACCCGATCGACGGCGACCAGTTCCCCGACCTGCGAGAGGCCCTCGACCGGATGCGGCTCTCCGACGCCAGCGTCACCTTCGAGCCCGAGACCTCCGGCGCCCTGGGATTCGGATTCCGCTGCGGCTTCCTCGGGCTGCTCCACATGGAGATCATCCGCGAGCGCCTGGAGCGCGAGTACGACCTCAGCCTCATCGCCACGGCACCGAGCGTGGCGTACCAGGTGCAGAAGACCGACGGCTCGGTGGTGGAGGTCGACAACCCCTCCGAGATGCCGCCGATGACCGAGATCGAACACATCGAGGAACCCTGGTTCGACGTGGCCATCCTCACGCCGACCACCTACACCGGCACGATCATGGACCTCTGTCAGACCCGGCGGGGCGAGATGGTGAAGATGGAGTACCTGTCGCCCGAGCGGGTGGAGCTCGTCTACCGCGTGCCGCTGGCCGAGGTGGTCACCGACTTCTTCGACCAGCTCAAGAGCCGCACCCAGGGCTATGCCAGCCTCGACTACGAGGCCGCCGGCTACCGGGTCTCGAAGCTCGTGCGGGTCGACGTGCTCTTGAACTCGGTGCCCGTGGACGCGTTCTCCATGATCATCCACAAGGACAAGGCCGACGACTACGGCCGCAAGATGTGCGAGAAGCTCCG
>DAIMFV010000402.1:0-2229 GCA_036724365.1 Acidimicrobiales bacterium
GGGGCATGGCGGTGGACGACTTCGCCCCCAACTTCCCGTTCTTCTCCTCCAACGGCAGGGCCCCCGAGTGCACGGTGCTCGGCCGGGTTGCGCGCCGCATCTGGGCCGTGGCCATGCGAGACCGCTACGGCGCCGACGAGCGCAGCCAGAAGCTCAAGTACCACGTGCAGACGTCGGGACGCTCCCTCCACGCCCAGGAGATGGACTTCAACGACATCCGCACCACCCTCCAGGCCCTCATCGCCATCTACGACAACTGCAACAGCCTCCACACCAACGCCTACGACGAGGCCGTCACCACCCCCACCGACGAGTCGGTCCGTCGGGCCCTGGCCATCCAGCTCATCATCAACGAGGAGTGGGGGCTGGCCCTCAACGAGAACCCCAACCAAGGGTCGTTCGTGATCGACGAGCTCACCGACCTGGTGGAGACCGCCGTGCTGGCCGAGTTCGACCGCATCGCCGAGCGGGGCGGGGTGCTGGGCGCCATGGAGACCGGCTACCAGCGGGGCCGCATCCAAGACGAGTCCCACGACTACGAGGTCCGCAAGCACGAGGGCACCCTGCCCATCATCGGCGTCAACACCTTCACACGGGGGGCTTCGCCCCCCGTGTCCCCCCCCACCCCCAACCCAACCTCAACCCCCGACCCCTCACCGGAGGCTTCGCCTCCGGTGGAGTTGGCCCGCTCCACCGACGAGGAGAAGCGGTCGCAGCTGGACCGCCTCCGCACCTTCCACACCGCCCACGCCGACGACGGTCCCGCCGCGCTCGCCCGCCTGCGCGAGGCCGCGCTGGCCGGCGAGAACCTGTTCGCGGTGCTGGTCGACGCCGTGCGCTGCTGCAGCCTGGGCGAGATCACCCACGCCCTGTTCGAGGTGGGCGGCCGCTACCGCCGCAACGTCTGACCCCACCGGGCACCGGTCGACGCCCCAGGTTCAGATCACCACGAGGTGCTCGGACGACGCCGCCGGTACCGCCGACCGGGCGATCGACTGGTCGAACGTGGCGAATCGACCACCGTGGTGGACCGCCAGGGCCAGCAGGTAGGCGTCGGTGACCTGGCGGTGCCCGTGCACCCGCTGCCGGTCCACGACCGCCGGATCGAGCACGCTCACGTCGCAGGGCCACCACTGGTGGTGCGCGGTGGCGGTGGCCCGACCGAGCAGTTCGATGGCCACGGTCGGAGCGACGGGGCTCGGGTACCGGGGTTGGCTGATGATCCGCACGAAGCCGTTCTCGGTGATCGGACAGGATGCCCAGCCGGCATCGGTGTGTCGCTCCAGCCAGGCGCGGGCGCGTTGGTGGTCGATGTGGTCACGGTCGAACAGGGCGAGCAGGAGGTTCACGTCGAGCAGGGCACGCATCACGGCTCGTCGTCACGGAGGTCGTCGATGAGCTGGTTGGTCACGATCGCCCCTCGGGGCGGCAACGGCTCGAACCCGAGGAAGGCATCGGTGTGCTCATCGGTGGGCACCACCGACCCGCTCAACGCCGAGCGGGCCAGCTCGGACAGCACCGAACCGACGCTCCGACCCTCCCGACGCGCCCGATCCCGGGCGGCAGCCAGCACGTCATCGTCGATCGACAGTGTGGTGCGCATGCACATGATGCTATCGCATCATTGCAGCAGCCTGGTCGTGCCGACGGCCCTGTCTGCGACGCTCCTCAGCCGGTGTAGTCGGGCGACCCCGGCACGGGCCGGGCCCCGGTGGCGCCGGTGACGGGCGGGCGGGGTCCGGTGGTGGGCGGCACGGGGGAGGGTGGCGCGGTGGTCGGCGGCGTGGTGGGAGGCACGGTGCAGTCGTCGTCTCCCACCAGGTCGGCCGTGACCGGGTTGGGGAACACGACCGGTTCGCCGACGGCCCGGGCGGTCTCGCCCGCATCTCGGGCGGCCCGGAGCCGACTGCGCAGCGTGCCGAGGGGACCCGACAGCTCCGCCCCCAGGAAGGGGAAGGGACCGGTGGGGCCCGTGGGACCCGTGGGACCCGACGGGCCCGAGCTGCCGACGGGACCCTCGGCGCCGGTGGGGCCGATGGGGCCCGTGGGACCGGTGGCTCCGATCGGACCGTCGGCCCCATTCCGGCCGTCCGCACCGGCCGGGCCGGTGGCTCCGACTGCGCCCTGTGCGCCAGCTGGGCCGGTGACTCCGGTCGGTCCCTCCACCCCAGCAGGGCCGGTGACCCCGGTCGGGCCGCCGGTGAGCGTGACCGTCGGGTTGGTCAGGTC
>DAIMFV010000403.1:0-2221 GCA_036724365.1 Acidimicrobiales bacterium
ATCTACGCCGGCACCAACGAGATCCAGCGCAACATCGCCGCCGAGCGCGTCCTCGGCCTGCCGAGGAAGTAGGGGAGGGGCCGTGCGCTTCGCGTTCACCGACGACCAGCTCGCGTTCCGCGACGCCGTCCGAGACCTGCTGGCCAAGGAGTGCGCGCCCGAGGTGGTGCGCGCCGCCTGGCCCGATGGCACCGACGAGCACGGTGCCCGCAAGGGCGAGGGCGCCCGGGCCGACGCCGCGCAGGTGGCCAAGGTGTGGGCCGATCTGGCCGAGATGGGCGTGCTCGGCGTCTGCGTGCCCGAGGCCCACGGTGGCCTGGGTCTCGCCGAGACCGACTGGGTGCTCCTCGCCGAGGAGACGGGCTACGCCGCCCTGCCCCACCCCTTCGTGGAGACGGCATGTGTGGTCGCCCCCCTGCTCGGCGAGGTGGGCGACCCGCACGAGGTGCTCGGTGACCTGGTGGCCGGCGCCCGCCAGGCCGGCGTGGTCCCGCTCACGGGCGCGCTGGTGCCCTGGGGTGACGCCGTCACGTACCTGGTGGCCATCGACCACCACCCGGCCGCTACCGATGCGTGGACGGCTCGTCGCATCACCGCCGGCGTGGCGTTGGGCGACGGCGCCGAGCGTCGGCGCCCCCTGGCCGACGCCCTCGACGCCGGCCGCCACGTGGTCGCCCTGGGCGCCTGGAAGACCGAGGGCGTGCTCGGCTCCGCCGCGGACGCCGAGCGGGCCTTCGACCGCGGGGCGTTGGCCACCGCCGCCCAGTTGGTGGGCCTCGGTCGGCGACTGCTCGATCTCACGGTCGGCTACGTGGCCGAGCGTCGCCAGTTCGGCACGCCCGTGGGGGCCCAGCAGGCGGTGAAGCACCACCTGGCCGATGTGGCCATGCAGCTCCGCTTCGCCGCACCGGCCGTGTACGGCGCGGCCTGGTCGCTCGCCACCGGTGCCCCCACCGCCGGACGTGACGTGTCGATGGCCAAGGCCCTGGCGTCTGACGCAGCCCGGCTCGCGGTGCGCAACAGCCTCCAGTGCCACGGCGCCATCGGCTACACGGTCGAGTACGACCTGCACCTCTACCTCAAGCGGGCCGAGGCCCTGAGCCGGACCTGGGGCGACGCCGCCTGGCACCGGCGCCGGGTGGCGGTCGCCCTCGGGATCTGAGTCGTCCGGTACCCTCTCGGGCCGGGGCCGCCGCGGGTGGCCGTCGAAGTCACACGAAGGTCCGTGGTCACGGATCCAACCGGCCGGGAGGCTGCGACATGTGGGTGCAGGTCGATCCGACGCACGCCGGTGAGAAGAGCTGGATCAACCCCGACCACGTCGCCCGCTGCGACGTGAACCAGGAGCCCACCCCGCCCTGGGCCATCCTCACCCTGCACGACGGCACCGAGTGCACGGTGAGCGAGCCCAAGGCCATGAAGATCCTGGCCAAGCTCCTCGGCACCGAGCTCCCCAAGAACCCCGACGCCGGCGAGGGCTACATCATGTTCTGACGGGCGGCTTCGCCGCCGGAGGGCGAGGTCCGCCTCCGGCGTGCGTCCTCCTGGTTCCGTCGGAGCAGGTCCTCGCTTCGCTGCGGCGCTCCACCGGGTTCGCCGTGGGGCTCGCTGCGCTCGCGAGTGCGGTCGAACCACCCAGCTCCGGTGCATGTTCGCGCCTGCCCACCTGTTGTCCGCTCGGGGTGGCGGGCTGCGACGCTGGTCTGTGGCAGGTCGGGCGGTTTGAACGTCGGTGGCCCGGTCGGAGCGGGCCGTCACGACGACGCCCACCCCCACGTTGGCCGCCTGATCTGACGGGGCGTTAGATTTCGACTCCCACCCCCGTCTCCAGGAGCTCCACCATGGCCGAGGCCTACATCGTCGACGCGGTCCGGACCCCGGTGGGGCGCCGGGGAGGCTCGCTCAGCACCGTGCACCCCGCCGACCTGGGGGCGGCGTCGATCCGGGCGCTGCTCGACCGCACGGGCATCGACCCCGGTGCGGTCGACGACGTCATCTTCGGCAACGTCGACTCCGTGGGTGGCCAGGCGGGCGACATCGCCCGCACCTGCTGGCTGGTGGCTGGTGGCCCCGAGCACGTGCCCGGCACCACGGTCGACCGCCAGTGCGGGTCGGCCCAGCAGGCCGTGCACTTCGCGGCCCAGGCCGTGATGGCGGGGGTCAACGACCTGGTGGTGGCCGGTGGCGTGCAGCAGATGTCGCAGATCCCGATCAGCTCGGC
>DAIMFV010000404.1:0-2188 GCA_036724365.1 Acidimicrobiales bacterium
CCGGCCCACATCGGCCAGCCGGCGGGTGTACTTCGGGCAGTCGTCCGGGCATCGCCACGGCGCCTCGGGTGCGAGATCGAGATCGCACTTGCGCACGGTCTCGCCGTTCGCGTACGACCGGCTCTCGAAGTACTTGCAGTCCTCTCGCATGGGCATGGCCTCATCCTGCCAGGCTCGTGGGCTGACACGAAGGTCGTGCGCTCACCCGACCGAGCCCTCCATCTGGAGCTCGATCAGGCGGGACCACTCCACGGCGTACTCCATGGGCAGGGTCTTGGTGACCGGCTCGATGAAGCCGTTGACCACCATCGACATGGCCTGCTCCTCGGAGAGGCCGCGGCTCATCAGGTAGAAGAGCTGCTCGTCGGCCACCTTGGACACGGTGGCCTCGTGGCCGATCACCGCGTCCCGCGCCCCCACCTCCATGTAGGGGTAGGTGTCGGACACGGAGTCGTCGTCGAGGATCAGGGCGTCGCACTGCACGTGGCTCTTGCAGCCGTAGGCGTCGTCTTCCACCCGGATCAGCCCGCGGTAGGAGGTGCGGCCGCCGTCCTTGGAGATCGACTTGGACACGATCTTGGACGTGGTCTCCGGGGCGGCGTGCACCATCTTGGAGCCGGTGTCCTGGTGCTGGCCGGCCCCGGCGTAGGCCACCGAGAGCACCTCGCCCGACGCCTTGGGGCCCATGAGCCACACGGCCGGGTACTTCATGGTGAGGCGGCTGCCGATGTTGCCGTCGATCCACTCCATGTGGCCCTCGGCCTCCACCCAGGCCCGCTTGGTGACCAGGTTGAAGACGTTGTTCGACCAGTTCTGGATGGTGGTGTAGGTGACCCGGGCCGACGGCTTGACCACGATCTCCACCACCGCGGAGTGCAGCGAATCGGAGGTGTAGGTGGGGGCCGAGCAGCCCTCGATGTAGTGCACCTGGGAGCCCTCGTCGGCGATGATCAGCGTGCGCTCGAACTGGCCCATGTTCTCGGCGTTGATCCGGAAGTAGGCCTGCAGCGGCATCTCCACGTTCACCCCCGGGGGCACGTAGATGAACGAGCCGCCCGACCACACCGAGGTGTTGAGGGCCGAGAACTTGTTGTCGTTGAGCGGGATGACCTTGCCGAAGTACTGCTTCACCAGCTCCGGGTACTCGCGGAGCGCAGTGTCCATGTCGCAGAAGATCACGCCGTGACGTTCGAGGTCCTCCCGGTTCCGGTGGAACACGACCTCGGATTCGTACTGGGCGGTGACGCCGGCGAGGTACTTGCGCTCGGCCTCGGGGATGCCCAGCTTCTCGTAGGTGTTCTTGATGGCGTCGGGCAGGTCTTCCCACTTGTCGACCTGACCCTCGGTGGGCTTGATGTAATAGAAGATGTCGTCGAAGTAGATCTCCGACATGTCGCCACCCCAGTTGGGCATGGGGCGTCGCTCGAAGGCGCGCAGGCTCTTGATGCGCCGCTGGAGCATCCAGTCGGGCTCGCCCTTCATCCACGACATCTCGCGGACGATGTCCTCCGACAGGCCGCGCTTGGGCTTGAAGACGTAGTCCTCGGCGTCTGACCAGCCGAGCTTGTAGCGGCCGAGGTCGAGATCGGTGACAGCCATGGGGTTCCTCGCGTGCTCTGGGGGGCATCGGACCGGATGGTCGAATTTCTCCTATGGCGATAGTACCAATCCCGCCGGACCGGGCAACCTTCGACCGGGGCGGCCCCCGGAGCGTTGCGCGAGACTCCGCAGCCACGGCCGGGCCCGCACCGGGCGGCCATCTCCTGCGAGCCCTCACGTGCTGTTCCCCACCATCCGCTTCGCGCTCTTCTTCGCCGTGGTGATGCCCGCGAGCTGGGTCCTGATGCCCCTCGCCGGCCGATCCCAGGGTGCCGCGCTGGACGGTGACGAGCAGCCGTGGCTCGTCCCCACCGCGCTGCTGGCCCTGGCTGCGGTGCTCGGACCGCTCGCCCCGTGGGACGGGCCCACGGCCCTGACGGTGCTGGGCTGGCTCGCCGCCCTCGGCCTGGGTGGGCTGGCGGTGGTGCGCTGGCTCGACCTGGTGGGGCTCGTGCGCTGGAACGTGTTCATGTTGGTCGCCAGCTACCTGTTCTACGGCGCCTACGACTGGCACTTCGTGGCGGTGCTCGCCCGGGGCACCCCGGGCCAACCGGGGCTCACCCGCCGCCCGCCCCGGGCCCACCCGGGG
>DAIMFV010000405.1:0-2147 GCA_036724365.1 Acidimicrobiales bacterium
GGAGGCCCGCGAACCTCAGCGGGCCCACTGCCGGCTCCACTGCCACCTCACCGACCCGGGCTGACCACCCCGTCGCGTTCGTCCACATCGCGGTGGTCCGGCACCGACGCCTTCCAGCACGGCGGGTCGCCGGCCTCGCCCGTCGGCATCCACTCGAACGCCGTGCCGGTGAGGTGGGCGCTGTGCACCCGGGCCACGTTGCGGGCGAGCGCCTGCGCCTGGTCGGCCCGGGGGCCGACCCATCCACCCCCGACCGTGTCGTGGAACAGGGTGAGCCACCGGTCGAAGAGGGCCGGGGTGAACGGCACCTGCTCGTGCACCTCGGCGTGGGCGCGCATCGGGTTGCCCGAGAACCCGGGGAGGCCGAGCAGCACCCGGTTCCAGAACGCGGTGAGCTTGGGCAGGTGCTCGTTCCAGTCCACCTGCGCCACCTCCATGAAGATCGGTCCGAGCAGCGGGTCCTGCGCCACGTCCCGGTAGAAGCGGCGCACCATCTCGGCCACCTCCTCCGGCGTGTCGAGGTCACGGACCGGTGGGGTGGGAACGCGGCCCTGGCTCATGGTTCCACTCCTCGTCGATGGACGTCGGAGTGACCTTATCCAGCTGATCACAGAACTATTGACCGCGGGTCGACTCCGCAGGGTCAGCTTCCCGGAGCTTCGTCCGGCCCGCTGACGACGGGAACCGCGGGGTCATCGGTGGCCGCCAGCCCGGCGGCCGACCACCGCTGGCCGTGGGTACCGATCCGGGCCACGAAGTCGTCCCAGGACCGGTCGGCCTGGGCCGACCACGCCAGCTCGGCCAGCGCCGGCAACCGGGGCAGCAGCCGGCGGAACAGGTCGTCGGGGGTCTCCACCAGCTCCGTCCACAGCGGGGCCTCCACCCCGAGCACGTCACCACCAGCACCATCCGCGCGTCCCACGCCCGCCTCGGCCAACAGCGCCCCCGGATCCCAGTCGTAGACGCGGCGGGTGTCGATGGTGCCGGCCCAGGAGTTCCCCTCCGGTGCGAACGGCCCGTAGGCCATGTCGAAGTAGAGGCGCGACGAGGGCGACAGCACCACCCCGGCCCCGGCTGCGGCCCCCCTGCCGGCGACCGCGGCATCGAGCCAGTGCTGCACGACCAGCCCCTCGCCCGGACCGACCCGGCCGACCTCCTCCCATCCCACCGGGGTCTTGCCCAACGCCCGGATCACGGCGAGGGTGTCGGCCACGAACGCGTCGTAGTCGGCCGGCTCGGTGCTGTGGGACTCGTCGCCACCGAGGTGCACGAACGGGCCGGGCGTGAGCGCCGCCACCTCGCCGAACACCGTCTCCACGAAGTCGGCCACGACGGGCCGACCCACGCACAGCGAACTGAACCCCACCGCCATCCCCGTGTACGGCTCGGCCGGCGGGCCGCAGTTCAGCTCCGGTATCGCCACCAGCGCCGCGTTGGTGTGCCCCGGCACGTCGATCTCGGGCACCACCGTCACCCCGCGCGCCTGGGCGTAGGTCACCAGGCTGCGGTAGTCGGCCTGGGTGAGGTGGCCGCCGTTGCCACCGCCCACCTCGCTCGCCCCACCCACCTCGGCCAGCTCGGGATAGGCGTCGATGGCGAGCCGCCAGCCCTGGTCGTCGGTGAGGTGCAGGTGCAGCACGTTGAGCTTGTACGCCGCCATCAGGTCGACCACCCGCTCCAGGTCGACGCGACCGAAGAAGTGGCGGGCGATGTCGACCATGAGCCCGCGCCACGCGTAGCGGGGGACGTCGACCACCTCACCGACCGGGAGGGCGACCGGACCGGGCTGGGGCGCCACCACTCCGGTCGGGGGCGTCCCGGTGGACGCGGCCATCGCCGGCGGGAGCACCTGCAGCAGGGGCTGCACCGCCCAGCCGTACCCATGCGCGCCCGTGGCGGCCATCTCCCCCCCGTCGACGCCCACCCGCCACCCGCACGCCCCCCCCCCCCGCCAGCCCCCCCCCCGCCCCACCGGCTCCACCGGTTCGGGCGGCACCGCACCATCGCCCACCCCATCGCCCGCACCGGACGAACCGGACGAAGCGGACGACGCGGACGAACCGGGCGACCAGCCCCCGGGGCCGAACACGATCGGTCGGACCGCCGGCGCGGTCCGTGACCCGCCGTCCGCCCCACCCGCGCCAGAC
>DAIMFV010000406.1:0-287 GCA_036724365.1 Acidimicrobiales bacterium
GGGGGCGAGGGCCGGGGCGAGGCGACGGTCGGGATCGCGGCCCGGACCGAGCTGGCCCGCCGCCATGGGCCCAGGCCCCAGCTCGGCCACGTAGCCCGTGCCCAGCGCGGCCGGCCCGACGGCTGCGGTGGCCACCGGGGCCGGGCGCAGGTCGGCGGCGACCACCACCGCGTCGTGGGCCACCACCAGACCCAGCGTGGACAGCGCAGTGTCGGTGAGCGGGAAGCGGATACCCGACGCCTCCAACTCACCCGAGGCCTCGGCAGCGCGGCCCACCGCCAGGTGAC
>DAIMFV010000406.1:297-2146 GCA_036724365.1 Acidimicrobiales bacterium
CGGATCGTGGAGACCCCGGACCACCGTGACCTGGGGGTGCAACGACACCTCCACGTCGGCCGAGGTGCCCCCGTGCAGGTGCAGCACCTTCATCGGCGCACCATCGCGTCGTTCCCGTGCACCGGAGTCCTCCCCATCGTGTCGTCCTGCTCCGTCTCGTCGGTCGTCTGGTTGTCGGCTGGTCGGCTGCGTGCCTGCTGGAACCCTGCTGGCCAGCGGCGGGCGCGAGCCCGGGCGGTGGCGGTGGCGGTGGCGGTGGCCGTGGCGGGTGTCGTCGTGCTCAGGACACCGGTATCCGTTGCACCGGCGGGTCGTCGTCGGGGTCGTCGGTTCCGTGGGTGCCCGGCCGGGGTCGGCCGGGGGGTGCCGCACCACCGGCGGCGGCCCGCACGGTACGGCCGGCCAGGTCGCCGAGGTCGGCCACCACGCCCGCCAGGCGGGTGATGCCATCGGGCTGGTCGACCAGGTCCTCGGCGGCGTCGAGCAGCGCGCGGGACGCCGCGATCACCTCCCGGGCCGCTCGCTGCAGGTGTTCGATCCCAGCGGCGACCCGCGGATCGTCGAGCCCGGGCCGGGACCGCTCATCGCGGTCGCCGCCCGGGTCACCGCCCCACTCGTCGGTCCACTGGTCATTCCAGTCGTCGTCCCAGTCGTCATCCCAGCCGTCAGCGCGACCAGAGGCGCCGCCTGAACCGGCGTCGGGGCCGTCGTCGGAGCCGGCGCCGGGGCCGTCGCCGCGGATCACCGGGCCCCCGAACCGGTCCGCCGGGCGCCCCGACGAGCGCCACCGACGGCGGCCCCACGGGCCGAACCCGCGTCGCCGGCGAAGGTGACCCGCAGCTTGCCGTCGCGCAGGCTGGCCGCCCCCACCGGGCGCCGTCGCAGCGAGTCGGGCAGCAGCATCGCCCGTCGGTAGCTGCCCACGCGGATGAGCAGCTCATCGTCGCGCCGGCCCAGCTCCAGGTCGTCGCGGTCGGCGAAGGGCAGCTCCATCACCAGCTCGAACCCGGTGCCCTTGCGGACCACCTCGACCGGCTCGCCCTCGTGCAGCAGCGCCGCCGGGTCGGTGTCGCCATACAACCCCTCGGCGAACCCGCGCAGCGCCTCGACCCCCACCAGCTCGGTGGGGGCGAGCTCGGCCCGCAGGATCGGCAGCGGGGCGAACCCCTCTTCGATGGTGGCCAGGTGCTCGGCGTGACGCGCCTTCCACTCCTGGAACCAGGGATCCGTGACGGCCTCGGGCAGGAGGCGGTTGGCCACCACCGCGTCGACGCGGTACCCGAACAGCGACAGGTAGGTGTGGGTGCGGCGGGCCTCGGCCACCACCAGCTTCTCGGGGTTCACCACCAGCCGCACGCTGGTGCGGTTGGTGTCGCAGAGCAGCTCGCGGACCCCGTCGAGGCGGTCGTAGAAGCGTGACGCGGACCCGAAGACCTCGTCGCCGGGCGTGGGCAGACCGGCCACCCGGCCGAGGATCGGCGACACCACCTTGTTCAGCCGCCGACTCATGGGGAACACCCGGTCCATGTACCAGCGGAGCACCTCGGGCAGCGACAGCAGCCGCAGGGTCTCGGCCGTGGGCGCGCAGTCCACCACCACCACGTCCCACTCGCCGCTGTCGGCGTAGGTCTTGATGTCGCTGAGGCTGAAGATCTCGTCGAGCCCGGGGATGACCGAGAGCTCCTCGGCCTCGATGGCCGCCACGCCCGCCCACTCGAACACGTCGAGCAACCAGGCCTGGATCTCCACCCAGGTGTCCTCCATGCGGGCCTGGGTGTCGAGCTGCTGGCCGAACAGACCCGGCACCACCTCCACCGGGAAGCCGGGCAGGGCCACGTCGAAAGCGTCG
>DAIMFV010000407.1:0-2012 GCA_036724365.1 Acidimicrobiales bacterium
CACGCAAAGGCGCGAAGAAGAATCTGTGATCTTTGTTTGCGCCTTTGTTTCTTTGCGTCTTTGCGTGAGCTCTTCGTTTGAGTGGATAATACACCCATGTTGAACTGGCAACAGATCCGTGAGCGGCATGAGGCTGTGCAGGCGCGTATCGCGGCGGCGGCGGCGCGGGCCGGGCGGTCGGCCGATGAAGTGACCCTCGTGGCCGTCACCAAGGGCTTCGACGTGGCGGTGGCCGAGCTGGCGGCGTCGTGCGACCTCTCTGACCTCGGCGAGAACTACGCCCAGGAGCTGCTGGCCAAGGCGCCCGTGCTGGCCGCCGGGCCCCACCCGGTGCGCTGGCACGCCATCGGTCGCCTGCAGCGCAACAAGGTCCGCCAGCTCGCCCCGGTGGTGCACCTCTGGCAGACGGTGGACCGCCTCGAGCTGGCCACCGAGATCGCCCGGCGGGCCCCCGGAGCCCGGGTGCTGGTGCAGGTGAACACCTCGGGAGAGCCGGCCAAGGGAGGCATCGACCCGACCGGCGCGCCCGACCTGGTGCGTGCCGCGGTCGACCTCGGACTCGCGGTGGAGGGCCTCATGACGGTGGGCCGGACCGGACCGCCGGAGTCGGCCCGCCCGGGTTTCACGGCCCTGTCGGTGCTGGCCGACCGCCTGGGGCTGGTGGTCCGCTGCATGGGCATGTCGGGCGATGTGGCGGTGGCCGTCCAGGAGGGCGCCACCATGCTGCGCATCGGTAGCGCCCTGTTCGGCCCCCGCCCGGTCGTGACCCCAACCGGTGACCTCTCCCCGTGACCCGGGCCGGTGCCGGCGGCACCGGTGACGTGTTCGACGGTGACCCCCGGGTAGCATCGTTTTGATGTGGAGGAAGGCGTTGATCCATCTCGGCCTCGGAGACGACGCCGACTACGACCAGTACCAGGTTGATGGTGCCGCGCCGCAGCCCGACCGTGACGATCACCTGCACCGGCCGGTGACGGGGCGACCGGCGGCCCCCGAGCCCCTGTTGCCGGCGTACTCCGACGAGCCGTCGGCCATCGGCGAGGTCCGTCCCATCAACACCCGCGGCCCCGCAGCGCGCGACGCCGTGGCCGGCTCGGGCCAGACCGTCAACCCCACCGGTGTCGCGGGCAGCTTCGGCGGCCAGAGCAGCATCCGGCCCCGGCCCCAGGTGGTGCGGCCGGTGCCGATCACGGCGAACGCCAAGCCGCACGTGGTGGTGCCGGCGTCGTTCAACCAGGCCCAGGACGTGGCCGACAAGTTCAAGACCAACCAGCCCGTGGTGATGAACCTTCAGGGCGCGGATCGTGAGTTGTCCCGGCGCCTCATCGACTTCGCCAGCGGCCTCTGCTACGGGCTCGGCGGGCAGATGGAACGGCTGGTGAACCAGGTGTACCTGCTCACTCCGGGCAACGTGGAGGTGTCGGCCGATGAACGGCGGCGCCTCGAGGAGCGGGGCTACGAGCCCTGACACCGGCGTGGGTAGGCTCGGCCGCCATGGAGCTCACGCTGAAGCGACTGCTGGAACAGGCCAAGTTCACCACCACGCGCAAGGGTTACGACCAGGACGAGGTCGACGACTTCCTCGACCGGGCCGTGGTCATGGCCACCAAGGTGGAGGCCCGCCTCACCCAGGCCCTGGCTGAGGCCAAGGGCGCCGGTGAGGCCCAGGGTGGTGGCGACGGCGTGGCCGCGACGGCGCCCGTCCGCTCCGACGAGGAGATCCAGGCCGAGATCGATGCTGCGGTCGAGGAGCGGGTGCAGGCCCGTCTCGCTGAGGTGTCAGCCGCCCGATCCACCGAGCCCGCCGCCCCCTCGGCCGATGCCGAGGCGGTCGCCGAAGAAGCTCGGCGCACCCTGGTGCTGGCCCAACGCACGGCGGATGCGGCCATGGCCGAGGCCCGCGAGGAGGCCGAGGCGCTGCTGGCCAAGGCCCGGGCCGAGGCCTCCCAGCTCGAGGAGCAGACGGCCAGCGAGGCCGAGCGGCGTCGCCAGGAGGTGGCGTCGGAGACCGA
>DAIMFV010000408.1:0-285 GCA_036724365.1 Acidimicrobiales bacterium
TACCGGGGAGGGGCGCCGACGGTCCGTCGACCCTACCGCCGCGGCGCGCCGCGACGGCACCGGCCGAGGCGCACCGAGTGGTTGGTACGCTCGTTGGGTGTCGAGCGAGCCGCTGCGGATCTGGGCGGATCCGCTACCGGAGGTCGACATCGGCGACCGCGCCCAGCGGCTGTCGCTCAGCCCGATCCTGCGTCCCGTGCTCGATGACCGCCTCGATCCGGCGGCCGCCGTGGCCCGGTACGGCAGCCTTCGGACCCGGTTCGTCCTGACCGGTCCTGCCGAGGC
>DAIMFV010000408.1:295-2002 GCA_036724365.1 Acidimicrobiales bacterium
GAGGCCGAGGTGGCCGTCCTGCCGCGCCTTTACGAGGCCACCGACCAGCGGGACGTGACCGACACGGTCCGGCGGGCGGAGGCGAGGGGCTTGCGCACCCTGGTGTTCAGCGGCCACGACCTGGAGCCGGTGATGGCATCCGGGTCGGTCATCTTGTTGCACGAGGGCCCCACCCGAGGGGGCCAGGCCCACGCCGATGTCCTGGCGGTGCCCTACGTTTTCACCGATCGGGCCCGCTGGCCGGAGGCCCGTGCTGACGGCTCGCGGCCGACCGTGGCGTTCTGCGGGCAGGGCGCGTCGAGGATGCACGTCGCTCCGGTGAGCGCAGTGCGTCGATGGTTCGGTCTGGTCGCCGACCGGTCGGTCCGCCGGGTGGTGGCGCCGCCGGCGGGAGGGCACGTACGGCTTCGTTCTGCGGCGTTGGCCGCGCTGTCCCTGCATCCGGGGATCGATGATCGATTCGTGGTTCGGGATCAGTACCGGGCCGGCGTGTCGAGCGACGCGGACCGCGCCAGGACCCAGGCCGAGTTCGACGACAACCTCCGCTCGGCCACCTACGCCTTGTGCGTGCGGGGAACGGGGAACTTCTCGGCCCGATTCTACGAGTCCCTCAGCTTCGGGAGGGTGCCGCTGTTCGTGGACACCAACTGCGTCCTGCCCTTCGAGGACGAGATCGACTGGCGGTCCCGCACCGTTTGGCTCGATCACACCGAGGTGGACAGCATCGGTGACCGGCTGATGTCGGCGCACCCCGAGGTGCTCGTCGATCCCGAACGGAGCCCTGACTCGCTCCGCCGACTATGGGAGGAGCGGCTGACCGAGCAGGGCTTCTACGACCACCTGCCTGCGTTGGTACGGCGGCTGCTCTGACGTGCGGCCCTCCGCGTCCGGCTCGGTGGCACCGAGCGTGGGCCGGGACCGTTCAGCGTCGGAGCTCCCGCGCCGCCCCGGCCCACCAGCCCAGCCCGTAGGCGGTGTGCATGGTGACGGTGGCCGCCGCCACCGTGGCCGGCGCCGTGTCGGTGCGGCCGGCGGCCGAGACCGACGAGGCCACCACCCCGGTGGCGTAGGGGACGAGCACTGCGGCGGCGGGCCAGGGTGAGCGGCGGAGGGCCGAGAGGGCCAGCGACCCGGCCGCCGCCGCCACGAAGGCGGCCGGCACCAGGTGCCGGGGAGACGGCACGGTCCGGTGCTTGCGCATGACCCGGACCTTGTAGAACCCGTAGCCGTGGTACTGGTGCCACAGCCCTGCCAGCGTGCCCCGGCTGAAGTAGGTGGAACGGATCGACGGGTCCATCCAGATCCGGCCACCGGCGCGGGTGAGGCGGAGGTTCATCTCGTCGTCCTGGTTGCGCACCAGGTCCTCGTCGAAGCCCCCGACGCGGTCGAACACCTCTCGCCGGTAGGCACCGAAGGCCAGGGTGTCCACGAACGCGGCCTGCTCGGACGTGCGGAACGCCACCCCGCCCACGCCGAAGCGCGAGCTCTGCGCCGCGGCGATGGCCGCGGCCACCGGCGTCTCGCCCACCGTCTCCATGGGACCGCCCGCGCACTCGGCGCCCGTGGCGCGCAGGGCGTCGAGGCAGCGGCGCAGGTAGCCCGGGGCGATCACGCAGTGGCCGTCGACGCGCACGATCACGTCGCCGGTGGCCCGGGCCAGGCCCAGGTTCATGGACACCGGCACGATGCGGGCCTCGTTGTCGACCA
>DAIMFV010000409.1:0-1998 GCA_036724365.1 Acidimicrobiales bacterium
CGAACCCCGGGGGCAGCTTCGGCGGCCCGTACCGGTGGGTCCTGGCCGCGGCGCCGCCGACTCCAGCGGAGATCGCGGCGGGGCTGTACCAGCAGATCCAGGGGCGGATGCCCTACCCGGTGGTGGCCACCAACCCGCCGCTTGGCGTGCCGTCGGTGGTGGAGGTGCCGGTGTTCGTGTCGGTCACCAACTGGCAGCCCACGATCTCGGTGAGCGATTCGGTGACGGGCATCCCGGTCACGGTGACGGCCACACCCCAGTTGCTGTTCAAGCCCGGGGAACCGGGCTCGGGGACCAAGTCGTGCACCGGGCCGGGGCGCCGCTACGACCCGGGGGGTGGCGACCTGTGGGATCAGGCGGCCGCGTCGGGCGCGTGCACCCACGTCTATCTGCACCGCACCGGGGCCGACGGGCGGCCGGGTGAGTGGCCGGGGGTGGTGACGGTGCGCTGGAGCATCACGTGGGCGGCGGCGGACGGGAGCGGGGGTTCGTTCCCGGCGGTGGACCGGGCGACGGCTGTGCCCAGGGCGGTCGAGGAAGTCCAGACGGTGGTGGTGTCAGGAGGCTGAGCAATGGCAACGACAGTCGAGGCCCCACCGTCGCGGGCGCGGGCCAACGCGATCGGCTGGGGTGGTGACCCCCGGACACCGGTCCGACGCAACCGGGGTCGCATCGCCGCCGCGGTGGTGCTGATGGTGGTGTGCGGGTGGCTGGCGGCGGTGGTGTTCCTCTCGGTCGGCGACCGCCGGGAGGTCGTGGCGCTGGCCCGGTCGGTCCCCCGCTACCAGGAGCTCACCGAGGACGACCTGCGTGTGGTGCGGGTCGCAGCCGACGAGGGGGTATCGACGCTGCCGGCCGGTCGGCTGGATGACCTGGTCGGCCGGATCCCCGCCACCGACCTGGCGCCGGGCACGCTCCTGAGCGAGAAGCAGCTCTTGGCAGAGGGGCAGCGGGCGGTGGGTGACGGCGAGGCGGTGGTGGGCACGCTGCTGGCGCCGGCCGATTCCCCGGACACACTCCCCCGGGGTGCCCGGGTGCAGGTGATCGTGCGCCCGGCGACCGGGTCGGTCGACGGGACCACCGCGACCATCCGGGGCTGGATCCTCGACGTGGCCTCGGCCGAGCAGGCCGCCGGTGTTGGGCGGAAGGTGAGCCTGGTGGTTCCGGCCGACTCGGCGGAGACGGTGGCGGCCGGGGCGTCGGAGAAGCGGGTGTCGGTCGTGGTCCTGGGCGGGTCGTGATGCTGGTTGCGCTGGTGTCGGCGAAGGGCTCCCCCGGGGTCACCACCACCGCGCTCGCTCTGGCAGCGGCCACGTCGGGGCGCGGGTCGCTGCTGGTGGAGAGCGACCCGGCGGGTGGCGACCTGGAGTGCTGGTGCGGGCCGTTGGGTGAACCAGGCCTCCTAGGGGTGGCAACGGACCTGGCACGCGAGGCCGATGCGGAGCTCATCGACAGCCGGGCGGTGGAGGTCGTCCCGGGTGTGCGGGCGGTGGTGGCGCCGACCGGGGAGTCGGCGGCCACGGCCACGATCGTGCCGATGGCCGAGCGGTTGGGCCCGGCGTTGGCCACGCTGGACGTGCCGGTCATGTTGGACTGCGGGCGCTGGTCGTTGTCGCACAGGGCTGCGGGCCAGGTGGCCGCCGCGTCGCTGGTGGCGGTGGTGTGCCGGCCGACGTTGGACAGCGTCGAGCACACCCGGGACCTGGTCGAGTCGTTGCGGCGGGTGAACCGCGCCGTTGCCGCCGTGGTGGTCGGCGGGAGTCGGCCGTACGGGCCCGACGAGGTGTCCTCGGCCTTGGGGGTGCCGGTTGCAGGGGTGCTGCCGTGGGAACCCCGGGCGGTCCTGGCGCTGTTGGAGTCGGGCGTGGCCCGGCCGTGGTCGCGTAGCGGGTTGGCCGGCGCGGCCACCGAGTGTGCCGCCAGGCTGGAGCGGATCGCCGCCGAGGTGTGGTCCCATGCCTGAGGCGCGCCAGTTGGAGGCGACCCTGCGGCGGGGGG
>DAIMFV010000410.1:0-1990 GCA_036724365.1 Acidimicrobiales bacterium
GGAGCCGTTGGTGGTCGCCATGAGCCTGTGGGCCGCGGTGCACGGCATCGCCAACATCCTCCTCCTCGGGATCGGGATGACCACCGACGCCGAGGACGCCTTCGTCACGGAGGTGACGGGGCGGATCCTGCGCGGCTACGGCGCCACGGTCTGACCGGCCCGGCCCGTCGTCGGCGGGCCCGCCGTCGGCCGTCTCGTCAGCAGCCGTCGAGCTCGGCGGCCACCTCGTGCACGCTCGCCCGGAGCTCGTCGGGGAGCGCCCCCAGCGCGGCCTCGGTGAGCTCCGAGGAGAACGACAGACGTTCGGCCTCGACGAGCTCGTGGTGAGCGGGCGACCAGGCCGAGTGGAGGATCAGCGGGATCGCTTCCTTGTTGGTGCCCATCAGGGTGGCGATCGGACCGTCGCCGACGCGGGCGGCGTCGAACAGCTCGATCCGCAGCCCGTCGTCGCTGCAGACGGGCTGGACCACGTAGCCGTCGTGTCCGCCCGGGTTGCGGCCGCTGTGGGCGCTGGCCCCCGGCGTGGACCCCACCGAGCGGGGCGCGAAGGTGGGCGAGGTGATGTGGTCGGAGGTGTCGGGGTACTCCCACCGGGCGGCCAGGGCCATGCTGCCCCGCTCGAACGAGCACAGCGCGCCCGGCGTCTCCTCGCGGAGCCGGTCGAGGTCGATGCGACCCTCGTACAGCGCAGCCGCCCGCGCCGAGATCGACCCGGGACGACAGCCCTGGTAGTCCACGTGGTGCAGCGTCGGGTTGCCCATCCCCTCGGTGCTCCAGTCCATGGCCGAGAGCTGGAGGTTGAACGTCCAGTCCTCCTTGAACAGGCCCTGTTCGAGGACCTTGCCGCTCTCGGGATCGAAGACCACCTCGGTGATGGTCTCCGGCGCCATGGCCGTGTTGTAGAGGCCGGCCACCGCCGGATCCACGGGGCGGCCGTTGACGTCGAGGTCGTCGGGGCGCAGGTACAGGCCCAGGTCCATCAGGTCCATGCCCTCCCACACCACCGAGATGCCGTCCGTGTCGACCCAGCGGGCGTAGTAGTGGCCACTGGGCGGCGCCATCGTGAAGCAGACCGGTGTGACGGGGGTGCCCGACGGGAGGCCGTCGAGCGCCTCCTTGCGGATCAGCCACACCGGGACGGCCTTCTCGATGGTGGCCGTGCGCTCGCCACCGAACATCTCGCCGGCATCGGCCTTGAAGTTGCCCGAGTCGCTGAGGATGACCCAGTCGCGGGTCTGGCTGACGGTGTGGGCCGAACCGTCGAAGGTGATGCCCTCCAGCGGCCAGTGGCGCACGCGGGTGCCGTCCTCGCGATCCCAGCAGACGAGCGACGGGCGCATCCCCACCACCGGCTCGAAGACGACGTCGAGCTTCACCGACCAGAGGCAGTCACGCTCCGGGTCGGCCACCGGGTGGGCCGACGACAACAGGAACGGCAGCACACCGCCCATCTCCAACGAGTTGCCGCCCCACGAGTCGACGTGGCCGACCTCGGCGACGAACTCCAGGGTCTCGGGGTGCAGTTCGACCGGGCGACCGCCGTCCCAGGTGGCGAACAGGCGGTCGCCCCAGGGCAGTGGGGCGGTGTTGGCGCTGTTCGGCGGTCCGAACGGTGACAGGTAGCCGGTCACCCCGCCCGTGAAGGCCTCGGGGTGCCGGTTCCACAGGCGCTTGCCGGGGGTCTCGATGGAGACGGTCTGCCAGGCGAACCGGCCGGGCGCGGCGCCGCGGGTGCCGGGTTCGAGCGAGAGCCGGCACATCGCCCCGAAGTCGAAGATGCGGTAGGGCAGGTCGCCCAGGGCCTGGGGGCTCGAGTACAGGGCCTCGCCGCTGATGTCGGTGGGCCACTCCCCGCTCACCACCTCGAGCTCGAAGTCACGGTGCGGTGCGGTCGTGAGGCTGCGGGGGGTCGGCATGGGTGGCTCCCTGATCTCGGCGGCGAGTCAGTAAACGGTGTTTACCTACTAAACAACGTTAACCACATCGGCGG
>DAIMFV010000411.1:0-1790 GCA_036724365.1 Acidimicrobiales bacterium
AGGTAGGTCTGGAGCGCCACCCCGGATCGGCGGGCCCGCTCCACCAGGGCGCGGTGGACGTCGTCGGGCACGTCTCTCACCTGCACGTTCGGCATGCATGTATTCTACATGCATGCCGGGCAGCCGTGAACGTCGTTCGTTCCCGGCCCGCGCCTCCGTGGGGGTCCTCGTCCTTCTTGTCGGGATCCTGGCGGGTCCTGGGTGCGCATCCGATACGCCCACTGCAACCGAGGTGAGCGGAACGCCCAGTTCGCTGGCGCCGCTCGACGCGGATGCTGCGGCCTACGCCGGGTCGGCGATGGGCGGCGGGAACGCCAGCGTCCTCCGTGCCGCAACCACCGTGGAAGAGCTGTTCCCCAATCGGGAGATCGGCGCCATCGACGGTACCTACGCGCCGGTCACCGAGACCGTCGTCCTCGGAACGGTCACGAACGTCGAACCGGAGGCTGCCTACGTCTGGTCGACCGCCAGCGACGATGACCAGAGTGTCGATTTTGAGGGTCCCGAGACGGTTTCCTTCGAGGATCCTCGAGCCGAGCACCGTACGTGGCTGGTGAGCGTGGCGATCGAGGAGACAGTCTCGGGGGCTCCCCCGGGTGAACTGATCGATGGCGGCGACACGGGCATGTTGCTGATCCGGTTGAACAGCTATCCGCAGGCCGGACTTTTCGATGCCGACCGATTCGAACGGGGACTCGAGTCGTTGGGGCGCTCCGTCTGGTTCTTGAGCCGCCGTCCGAACTGGCCCGATGCCTTCGATGTGGCGTGGTTCGGGCGGGCAGTAGGGGTCGTGGAGGCTGACGGTGCGGTGGTGTTCCCGATGGCGACCGCGCAGGATGTCCCTGCCGAAGTTCTGGAAGCAGGTGTTGACCTGGAGGAGCTACGGCGAATCGGGTCGGAACCGACCGTCCGGATCAGTCGTTAGGTTCGAGGAGGATGACCGGGATCACGCGGTCGGTGCGGGTCTGGTACTCCTCGTAGGGGGGCCACGCCTCCACGGCGCGGGCCCACCACTCGGCGCGCTCGTCGCCCTCCAGGGGGCGGGCGGTGTAGTCGCGCACCACCGGCCCGTCCTGGAGGGTCACGTGCGGGTCGGCCCGCAGGTTCCCCACCCAGCTCGGATCCTTGGGGGCGCCGCCCATGGAGCCCAGCACCGCGTACCGCTCCCCGTCGGTCACCCGGATCACCGGAGACTTGCGGACGTGGCCACTGCTGCGGCCGCGGGTCCAGAGCACCACGCACACCGCCCCGTTGAGCACGGTGCCCTCGGTGCCGCCCGACGACTCGTACAGCGCCACCTGGTCGGCGGCCACCGACCAGGTGGCCGGTTCGTAGTGTCCCTCGAGCGGCATCGGTGGTCTCCTTCAGCGGGGTCGGCCGGGTGCTCCGGTTGGGTCCGGTGCGGTGGGTCAGTCTGCCCGACCGGCCGATGAGACCGGGCTGCCGGTGCGGCGTCGGCGGGCCCGAAGCACGCCCAACGCATCGGTGGACGCCAGGGCCCAGGCCACCAGCACCGGTTGGAACAGCAGGCGGACGGCTCGCTTGGTGTCGGTGTCCAGGCCGAAGGCATCGACGTGGCCGGTGAACTGGGCGATGTTGCCGGGGAAGACGGCCACGAAGAAGGCGCCGACGATGCCCCCCACCATGGCGCGGGCCGGCTGCTTCCAGGTGGCGACCAGCGCGGCGCCGAGGGCCAGCTCGACCACGCCCGAGGCCACCACCACCGTGTCGGGGTCGACCGGGAACCAGGTGGGTACCTGGGCCTGGAACTCTTCGCGCTGGGCGGTGAG
>DAIMFV010000412.1:0-1753 GCA_036724365.1 Acidimicrobiales bacterium
CCTCCCCGGCGCCCGCCGGGCCAGCCGGCGGGCCGCCCTGCGCCGGGTCTCGGGCGACGGCGACGAGCCGGACGACGAGCACGCCCGCCTGCACCGTCTCGCCACACCCACGTCGCTCGACCGGGTGGTGGGTGACGATGACGGGTCCGAGCTGATCGACCTGCTCGCCGACGGCGCCCCCGGCCCCGAGGACCTCGCCCTCGCCAACGAGGAGGACCGCCTGGTGGTGGGTCTGCTCGACGTGCTCGACGGCCGGGCCCGCTTCGCCGTGGAGCAGCGCTTCGGCATCCACGACGGCCGCCGCCGCTCCTACCGGGAGGTCGGCGAGGAGCTGGGCGTGACCGCCGAGGCCGCCCGCCGCATGGTCAAGCGGGCGGTCATCACCGTCCGCAACGAGGCCGCGGCCCGCATCGACGCCGCCTGAGCGACCGCGCCTGATCGACCCCGCCCACCGGGCGGTCGGCGATCTCGCTTTGCGCTGCCTCGCCGCGTCGACCACCCTTTTCCCGTGACCTCCGCCGATTCCACCTGGTCCCCCCGCTCCTGGAGGGACAAGCCGGCCGCCCAGCAGCCCGACTGGCCCGACGAGGCCGCCCTCGAGGCGGTCCTCAAGCAGATGGGCACGCTGCCGCCGCTGGTGTTCGCCGGCGAGGCCCGGGCCCTCACCGAGGCGCTCGGTCACGTGGCCCGGGGCGAGGCGTTCCTGCTCCAGGCCGGCGACTGCGCCGAGTCGTTCGAGGCCTTCAGCGCCGACGCCATCCGCGACAAGCTCAAGGTCATCCTGCAGATGGCGGTGGTGCTCACGTACTCCTCCGGGGTGCCCACGGTGAAGGTGGGCCGCATCGCCGGCCAGTTCGCCAAGCCGCGCTCCGCGCCCACCGAGACCATCGGCGACCTCACCCTGCCGTCGTTCCGCGGCCACATGGTGAACGACATCGCACCCACCGAGGCCGCCCGGATCCCCGACCCCGGCCGTCTGTTGGCCGCCTACCACCAGTCGTCCTCCACGCTGAACCTGCTGCGGGCGTTCACCAAGGGCGGCTACGCCGACCTGGCCCGGGTGCACACCTGGAACCAGGAGTTCGTGGCCTCCAGCAACGAGGGTCGGCGCTACGAGCGCGTGGCCGACGAGATCGACCGGGCCCTGCGGTTCATGAAGGCGTGCGGGATCGACACCGCCACCCAGCCCAACCTGCACCAGGTCGACTTCTACACGTCGCACGAGGCCCTGGTGCTGGGCTACGAGGAGGCCCTCACCCGGCAGGACTCCCTCACCGGCGACTGGTACGACTGCTCGGCCCACATGATCTGGATCGGCGAACGCACCCGAGACCTCGACGGGGCCCACGTGGAGTTGTTCGCCGGGGTGAACAACCCCATCGGGTGCAAGGTCGGCCCCACGGCGTCGCCCGACGAGGTGCTGGCCCTGTGCGAGCGACTCAACCCCGACCGCATCCCCGGGCGGCTCACGCTCATCTCCCGCATGGGCGCCGGCAAGATCGAGGCGGGCCTGCCGCCGCTGCTGGCGGCGGTGCGTGAGGCCGGTCACCCGGTGGTGTGGGCGTGCGACCCGATGCACGGCAACACGTTCACGGCCTCGGGCGGCCACAAGACCCGCAAGTTCGACGACATCCTCGCCGAGATCGCCGGCTTCTTCGCCGCCCACGACGCCGAGGGCACCTGGCCCGGCGGCGTGCACGTGGAGCTCACCGGCGACGACGTCACCGAGTGCCTCGGCGGCGCCGAGGAGATC